>CAITNM010000021.1 GCA_903893805.1 uncultured Alphaproteobacteria bacterium
AAGTTGACACACCCGTTTGCTTGGTGACCATAGCGAATGTGAACCACCCGATCCCATCCCGAACTCGGAAGTGAAACCATTTAGCGCCGATGATAGTGTGGCAGTTTGCCATGTGAAAGTAGGGAATTGCCAAGCTCTTAATATGAAGAACCCGATTGCAGAAATGTAGTTGGGTTTTTTTTTGCGTAGATATTTCAATAAAAGAGAGTGATGACAATGGCGACAAAATACTTTAATCCTTATACTGATTTTGGTTTTAAAAAACTGTTTGGAGAAGAGGGTAGTAAAGATTTATTGATGGATTTTTTGAATCAATTATTGCCGGACTATCATCAAATTGCTGAGTTGAGTTTTAAAAATCCTGAAAAAATAGCGAGTACACCGAAAGAACGTAAAGCGATTTTTGACATTTATTGTCAAACTAAAGAGGGTACGCGGTTCATTGTTGAAATGCAAAAAGCGAAAGTAAATTTTTTTAAGGATAGAGCATTATTTTATTCAACTTTTCCGATTAAAGAGCAAGCAAAAAAAGGTGAGTGGAATTTTGAGCTAATGCCGGTTTATTTCATTGCAATTTTAAACTTTCACTATGATGAGGAAGAAGAAAAGCGTAAATTTCGGCGAGATGTGTGTTTAAAAGACCAAGATGGCGATATTTTTTATGATAAATTTCATTTCAAGTTTTTGCAAATGCCGTTATTTAAAAAGCTGGAAGATGAATTAGAAACGCATTTTGACAAATGGGTTTATTTTTTAAAGAATTTGGAAAATTTTGACCATATTCCCAGTATATTGAACGAGCCAATTTTTCAGAAAGGCTTTGAGATAGCGGAAATTTCGCATTTAACGCCACGGCAATTTGATGCGTATCAAAAAAGTTTATTGGAATATTCGGAAGTAAAGAATGTCAGTGATACGGCTTTTGGGGATGGAGAGAAAATAGGGATTGAAAAAGGTAAGGCTGAGGAAAAACATGCAATTGCTCAAGGCATGTTGGCTGAAAAATTGCCCTTAGAGTTGATTGTTAAATTAACAGGTTTAACATTTGCTGAAATTGAAAGGTTAACGCGTGAAGGGTTTGATGATGAATAAGATTTATTTCCCAATTCCATCTCGAACTCGGAAGTGAAACCATTTAGCGTTGATGATAGTGTGGCAGTTTGCCATGTGAAAGTAGACTGTGCCAAGCTCTTAATATGAAGAACCCAATTGCAGAAATGCAGTTGGTTTTTTTTGCCTGAAATGTAGTATTTTTTGCAAGTTATTAACTTATGTTCTTGCACAACTGAGTTTGTTTACTGTACAGTGTGTCTTAGATTCAATTCTATGGAGCAATGAGCGTCAGGTGCCGCTATTGACATATTGTTTACTTCTGTTTTGGTATTCATAGGGTATGGGTTAAGATATTGTATTAGTTGAATTAGTTCATGCACCACTGTATCTGCCTGTTGTACCCGTGGAAGAGGTCTTGCTTATCATGTTCGGATATGTTGCACCAGTTTAACGGAATAGGCTATCAGTCGAAGAAGGAGATAGAACTGTGCTAAAGTTACTATGCAAGTGTCAAAGATTGGAATATTGGTGTGGCAGACAGCTTTACCCATCCAATATACAGCTCTACCTATACAACATGCCGTTCCACCTATGCAACATGCAGTTTTAGTGGTACAACATGCCGATCCACCTATTCAAGATGCAGTTCTAGTGGTACAACATGCCGATTCACTCATGCAACAGGCGGTTCTACCAGTGCAATATATAGCTCCACCCGTGCAACAAGAGTTCTACCCGTGCAGCCGAGACATTTATCAGTCAACAAGCTTTTTAAACTGCCCAGTAAGCACAGGGTATCAGTCCACAGTATATAAAAATATGTAGGGGATTTAAAAATATGACCACAACTACTTTTATGCCTAGTAGCGATAGCGGCAAAGCTGAATTACTAGCGCATCTCAATACAACTTTACCCAAGTATGCTGCACTTTTAGATGTGAATGATCCTGAATTGGGAATACTCAATGATGATGCAATAGCTTTTCAGCATAGTTTTAATACCTTGCATGAATTGAAAGGTTTTACTCGAAATTGGACTGCGTATAGAAATATGCAGCGTGATGGTGGTTCTGGTAGTTTTGACTGGCCGCCGCTTTCAGCACCGGATGAATCAGTTCCGCCTGCTGTCAGTTTTGGCATCATTCCCAGGCTTTCTGCGTTAGCGGCTCGCTTGAAAACGCATAGAAATTATACGACAGCCATAGGGCAGGATTTATGGCTGGTGAGTGCCACACATATCAGTGATTCCGATACTTGGAAACCTGTTTTAAGTATACAAAGCAAAGTCGGGCATCCTGTGGTTGCGTGGACTAAGGGCAAAGCCAATGCTTTGGAGGTTTGGGTTGATCGCGGTGATGGAAAAGATTTTAGTTTTCTCACCATCAATACTGAACCGAATACGACAGACACTTTCCTGACTCCAGTTTCTGGTACAACGGCTATTTGGAAGTATAACTCGATGTTCAAGTTTTTAAACTTTTTACAGCCTAATCCATAGCAGTCTCATCCAGCAGCTCGGCATTTTAGGGAAGCTGTCGATTCCAGGATACCCAAATCTCTCCCACTCATGTGTTTGCCAGAAGGCATTAACTG
>CAITNM010000022.1 GCA_903893805.1 uncultured Alphaproteobacteria bacterium
CGACTATACAATTCTTGCATCTGCGCTTCAATATCTTGGGTGTAAGGTTCGATCATTTGTCAATTTTGAACAAGATTTCTTTCTCACAAAGTATAATTCTCGAACTGAACTTGCCTAAATTAATTTATGCACATTCCTAAGCCATAAAAGCACCGAGGTAAACTGAAAGCATCCTCATGTAATTAGTAGCTTTTTTTAAAGGATAGGGATTCTGCTAGTGTGCTTGAGTTTACTGAACAGATATTCAACAGCCATGTTACTCCGTATTTTCATATAATGCCAGTAATCACAATCAATTTCTACTTTTCGATTTGATTTTGGTGGAATGACTGCTTGTATTAGGAATGATTGTTGTTTTAGGTCGATTGGGTTCCTTCACTTTTGACAGAGCAAGTTGTGCCAATTTCTGCCGGTCGCGACTGCTGCTTTATGGCAATGAATATTACAGAATGTAATTAGTTCGGCAATGTGTCATTCAGAGACAACCCCTAGTTTTCAGTGAACGGCAGGTAAACCTTTAAACTATCCATTCATCGGGTACACTGGCCGAAAATCGGTCGAACAAACGACAAGCTCACTTGATTTTCGCGGTCAAGTGGAGTGTTTAGTTAAGCACTTTAATTTCTCTAAGTATTCAACTAAATCATGAACATTTGTACTTGGATTTATATCCCCACTAATTTTTGAATTTTCAAAGATTCTTTTAGAGTGCGCTTTAGCTCCATGAATAAGATTATTATCTATTGAATATTTGTAGATTCCTTTTTGTTTTTTTTCGTAATTAGGGAGATAAATCTTCAAGTTGTCAATCACTTGATCTCCTACGCTTTTAGTTCCTAAAGGAGAATAAGGTTTTGTCGAAGGCGTGAAATGCAGCAAAAACCAATATTCAAAAGCGGGTATTGATCGAATTGCCATAAAAACAACTTCTTCGGAACATTCTTCTTTTCTTAATTCATCATTGATTGCGTTTATTTTACCTAAGGCATAGTCAAAAGTTTCATGTTGATCTCTATCAAAAACACAAAACACGCGGTCATAATTTCCTGCTTTGACTCTTTCTTTATTAAATAGCTCTTGAGCATACTCTACAACACTTTTTGGACTTGAATCACAACTGCCATCAATTTTAATATTGGCAGAGTCAAGGTCTAAATGAACCCTCATTTCTTCAAAATAAAAAGGTTCTGTTTTTTCACCCTCACAAACAATAAGGACATGATCATAGGGCTTACGATTTGCATTGCGTCGAACGCTATCTTGTTGTTTTTTCGCTTTTCGTTTATGAAACAAATCTTCACTACCCAAAACTTACTCTCCAAGTAGTTCTAATGTACTCACTACAGGTAACGCACTATATCTGCCCGATAGATAGGATTTTTCAAGATTCTCAACACCCTTCCTAGGACTAAAATCTGATAATGGGTAAATTTCTGTTGTCTGATCTGTTTCTTTTTTACAAAACCAAATTTGATCACGCCTAAAAACATCTTGATCCAAAATCGATGTTTCATGAGTCGTAAAAATTAACTGAGCATTTTTGGGGTTAGTTTTTTTGCTATGAAAAAGATCTACCAAAAATTTAACAATATGGGGATGTAAGCTATCATGCAATTCATCTATAAATAAAACTTTGCCGTTTCTCAATGTGTCAATCCATGGGCCTGCAAATGAGAAAATTTTTCTTGTACCGTCAGATTCATCATCGAGCTCAAATAAAACGTCTTTTCCTTGTGCTGTTGTGTGAACGGTTTTGATATCTACAAATTCCTCACCTTCAAGATCTTTAAGTAAGCGCTCTTTTAATTCTGCAGGCATGTCATCAGGTAAAACAGAAATATCAAACTTTTTTGACTCTAGTTTCAAATCATTAATATCTAAATCAGCCGCATTAAGAAATTTTAAAACATCTTTTTTGCCGTCCGCTTCAGTGCAAAGCTCAGCCGTATAATTACTACGCCATCCATCAATACCTGCAACTTTAAGTGTTTTGGTAAACCAGTCATAGACTGGTTTAAGCTGTTCACTATTAAGCATTACAGCGGTGGAAAGAAACAAGGAATTGTTCCGGGTAGAGTCTTTCCATGTTTGTTTTTTACCCGTTAGAAATGAGCTAAAATCCCACTCGTATTCATTTTTAGCTTCATCAAATGCTCTTATAAACCAGCGTTGCGGTCTTGATTTTGGAAACGCGTACAACCATTCTTCCATTACTCTTTCAGATGTTGCGGAAAAGCCATATTGATACTTGATACCTTCAGCAATAAAAATAACCTCAAACTCTGTTGGTTTTCCAACTGTTGAATCGCATAATTTGAAATAAGTAATAGGTAACTTGTCACCACGTTGAATGTTTTTTGCTGAATTAGCCACTATTTCTCTTATCACTTTTACAGCCTTGATGAAATTAGATTTACCAGCCGCATTAGCACCATAAATTACAACTGACCGAAGTAGTGGAGAAGCGTTAAGAACATTGGGATCAAAAGTATTTCCGACTAACTCATCAGAATTAGATTTGGTAAGGCTAAATGTTTGCCTTGTTTTGATGGATCGGAAATTCTCTACAGATAACTCGATAATCATAAAATATCAATTTAATGTTAATTTTTGACAATTATAGTCAAAATATAATATTAAATATACATTTATGTTAAATGAGGTGCTTATATATAAAAGTAATTATATGGCTTCTGCCTACTATCTCCGATTACAAGAGCCTATGCAAAAAACTCAGTAAAGTTGATCGGATATCTAACTATATACCTTGATATTGTGCAATGCAGCAACACACGGGATAGACCCTGATAAGGGGTCACACTTACCGCCATAAATTCGCCAAGGCTGATCAAGCCTAGCCTTATCTGTGAGTGCATCAAAAATGCTGCCGTTATCATAACGAAAACCGTATAAACCCTCCCATAACGCCATGTGCTCGGTAGTAGGGCTATCGTCCAAGCCATTTGAAGAGGCGCCGTGGACAAAAAAACGATTAGGCCACGTTGGCCCAGGCAATGAGGAGAACCATTGATCACAAACCGCAAACTCTTTTGCTAAGGTATATAACACGGGTAATTGCGTGGCGGTATCGTAACATTTCATCACTTCGCCAAAATTACTGGTTGCCTTACCTTCTCCGGTACTGGGAGAAATAACATAATCCAGTACAAATCCAGAGTTATCGATAGGAGGGTAAACACCACCAGCACCGTAGGCATTTTTGCCCTGTTCTCCACACAGCTGATAAAGTACATCTACAAACTCATGTCCGGGGCCTACCGGCATCGACCAATCGGCGGGCTTTATGGTGGGGTAAGAAACACCTGCATAGCGGTTACTATGAATAGGGTCAAGACCGTCTATAACCGTTGGCTTTCCATGCTCTGCATCAGTACCGGTAATCGCCGAAAAACCTAGCATATGATCGAAGGATCGGTTTTCTAACATCAAAACAAAAACATGTTTGATGGCTGCTTTTGGATTGGCTTCATTGAGTGGGATAGTATTGGTCATCGATTTAACTCGCTTTGGTTAAAAATCTATTAAGGTGAATGACAATGTTTCTCAGCTTTTAACTGTCCGTGTTGGTCGTGATGGTTTAGGACCCCTGCTCTTTTTCTACGCCTGAGTTGAATTTTCTGGAACTGTTGTATCCGCTGTATCCGTTGAATCTTCTGTATCTGTTGGATTTGTTGGGCTTATAAAACCTGAAATATTTGTAATTAAATCCGAAACATTTGAAATCAACGCTGCAGTTTTATTGTTTTTAGACATAATTGAATCCATCTGAGTATTTATTTTACCCAAAGTCTCTGCAGCCCTTTCTAGTTCAGCATCATCGCCCACAATATCTTGGGTGGGTAGCGAATTCTTGAGTGCTTTAAGTTCTGAACCTAATGCTGACAACTTCATTACATTATCAACATCACCCGCCTGTTGTGCTTTTTCAATCGATTCCTGAATTTTTTTGTCTATCACATCAAGATTTGCTTCAGCCTTGCTGATTTGTGTTTGGAAACTTTTAATAGTATCTGGGGATAGCATTTTAATTACCTTTTTCAATAGTCATTAAGGTGGACGCTTGCGCAGCAAAGTCTGAAGCCGTGCTGATGGCATCTTCAAAATTAATATCTGGCTTCTTAAGGCTTTTCAATAAATCAGCGTGTGACGACTTCATTTTGACCAAGGCGCCTCCAATACCATTAGAAGCGGTTTTATCATAGGCAATCGCATCATTGACGACATTTTGAGCCGCTGTATTAATATCCGAATAACTGCCGTTACTTTTACTAAGCAGTGTAACTTGCGCCATCTCACTATAAATAATGTACTGCTGATCATTTAAAATTTCAGCTTGAAGATGCTCGGCTGATTTCTGTAATAGAGAAGTCTCTTTTTGAATGACTGGATCGGCCTGCTCTACAATGGCTGCCAGTGTCTTGAGGCGTTCTGCATCCGCTATTTCTCCAAACAACCAGGCAAAACCGGTTGTTATGATATTGACTGCAGTTCCAGAACCTGGCATGGCTGCCGATGAAACCGTGGATATTGCAGATCCGGCTTTTGCTACTGCCGCTTTTAAGGCTGCAACATCCTGAGCACTACTAATGGCAACAAGACCCTGACCGTAGGCATCCAATGCTGAAATAAAGGCCAGTGATTGGGCCTCGTGATTTTTTACATTTGCAGCTACTTTATTACCGCCTGGGTAATGAATAGACCAGGAACAATCGCCTGGTTTTGCTTCTCTGGGAGGGTTATCGGTTATTGGACAGTCTGTCGGTAGACTCAGGAAAGTGCCCTGAAGTTTTAAGGTGATTTCCGAAGAATATTTTACCCATTTAGGATAGAATTTCCTTATCATTTCACTTGTTGAGTACGAACTTTGCAATCCACCACTGAAACCTCTCTCTTACCCTTGAGTGCATCTCAAATCGAAGACTTAAAATTAG
>CAITNM010000023.1 GCA_903893805.1 uncultured Alphaproteobacteria bacterium
ATGAAATAATCTAATGCCATTTGTCCTTCTAAATCGTCCTGTATGTCTTGCTTCCTAATAAATTCATGTGACAGCATTGGTTTTTCTCCTCTATAAGGGTATTTAGTCAGAAACCTACCAACCCTTTAATTGCTTTTTACCCAATGCCCAATAGGGATTGCCAGTATGTTTTCTCATTGCTGCTTCAAGCTCTTCTTTCATAGCATCACTGATATTTTCTCTGAAAATCACTGCATCGTGGATATTCGCTAATAGGGTTAAATTACTTTCTGATGCTACCTTGCGGACCACATTCATCACATCTGTCTCTGCGTGTTGAAATAAATATGACAAAATCTTTTTGCTGTTTTTGCGGTCTGTCTTTGTACGTAATTTTGGGTATGTAAATATTTCTGGTTGATTTTGTTTGGCATCAGCAAGAATAAAGGTATCTAATTCCTTTTGTTCGTTCAAGAATCCAGAAACATATCCACACTTATTGAATCGTTGTAATTCTTGCTTATCTGTAAATATCTTTGCAAGTGCGGGTACTTGTGATTTACCAAACTTATCAACAAAGCCATATACCGATAGTCTCGCCCCAAAGTTCAATGCTGTTAGTGCTTCTTTAATCAATGAAGTCTGCTCAACATCATCAAGTTGGCTATTAATAAATACACTTGATTTGATAGGATTGATTATTTCTTCTTTGGAATGCACATATGCATAACTAAACAAGAATCCATCAACAACAGCAGAGCAGTCCTTTTTCGAATCTAAATATTTTTGGGCATACCCCAGTTTCCAAGTCACCACACAGCTACGAATATCGTATTCCCAGCAATCACCGAGAACTGGTGCTCGTAACTCCTTTTTGATATTTTGAATACTTATTCCAGAATAGTACTTTCTACCAAAAATACTGGGCGGGTCTAATTTCTTTTGTGGGTAACAACCATTATTGTGTTTAGCACAATCATAGATTAGAACAGCCCTAATTAAATTCTGATATTCTTTTGATTTAAGCGATTTACAATTTAAAGCCAAGCTCTGTATGTACTTCTCCAATGAAATTAAATCAACACGCAATAAGTCGTATGTATCAGTAATTTGTTGGTCGTTTAATTTTGAATATTTAGGAAAACGAAGCCCAAAAGTCTCTTCGGGTGTTGCCGATGAAAGGTCAATTTTTAGTTTAACCCAATCAGTCAATTTAACCATTGAATATTCTTTTGTAAAGCGGGTTCCTCTGGTAAGGGTTCTAACTAATTCATAATTGTTTTCTCTTAACCATTCGTGAATTTTCTTTTTATTTGGGCCAATAGCACCGCCATAATCACGCAATCTTTTCAAAGGAATTCTATATATACCTTTTTTGATATGATAATTGGAAACTCCACGGCTTAATTCATCTAATAGTAAACCTGCTAATTCTTTGGTATATTTTTCTATACCCTTTGCACAATTACTCGTAGGAAATGCCACCTTCAATGCCTTGATTACTTCGTCCCTTACTTCTTTCTTAATGACTAATTTTATCATGGTCCATCCTTTATAAAAGTCCCCTGTATATGATAATTAATAATAAATTTAATAGATGACATACCTATTTATGTCATACCTAATGAGTTAGGAATTAAGTGAGTAATTGCTGTTAAGAGAAAAGAAATTAAGGAGTTCTGTTGAGTAAACGAATCTGTGAGTTTACGAATAAAGAAGTTCTTAATTTAGAGTCATCTCGTTAGAGATGCTCTTCCTTTACATAATTATTCTAATCAATTTAATCATTCGCCTTTCATAACCAACTACTAAATTTAATTGCACCTATTGTTTCGCATAACTCCTTATTATCAGCAAGCCATTCTAGATTAGTAAATCACCACCGAATCTCTGTAATAACTACGCAGTTCATTTTTTTACCGATAATTTGTATAGCCGTTTAATGACACCAAAAAAAACAAAATGGTCTA
>CAITNM010000024.1 GCA_903893805.1 uncultured Alphaproteobacteria bacterium
AAGGAATTTCGCTACCTTAGGACCGTTATAGTTACGGCCGCCGTTTACTGGGGCTTCAATTCAAAGCTTGCACCTCTCCTTTTAACCTTCCAGCACCGGGCAGGCGTCAGACCCTATACTTCGTCTTTCGACTTTGCAGAGTCCTGTGTTTTTGATAAACAGTCGCTACCCTCTATTCTGTGCCACCCACAACTGGTTGCCCAATCATGGGTCCCCCTTCTCCCGAAGTTACAGGGGCAATTTGCAGAGTTCCTTCAACATCGTTCTCTCAAGCGCCTTAGTATATTCAACTCGTCCACCTGTGTCGGTTTAGGGTACGGTCATTTTTCAGATGGCAGATATCAAGATTGCTCCTGAACTCTGTCATCTGAAATGAAGGTGCTATTTCCTGGAAGATTTTCGCAGCCTCGGCAATCCATTAAGCCTCAACCACTTACAATCTCCGTCACTCTCCTTCTGGCCATGGAATATTAACCATGTTCCCATCGATTACGGCTTTCGCCCTCACCTTAGGGACCGGCTAACCCTACGTTGATTAACATTGCGTAGGAACCCTTGGACTTACGGCGACAGGGTCTTTTACCCTGTTTGTCGTTACTCATGTCAGCATTCTCACTTCTCATACCTCCACCAGCTCTCACGAGTCTGGCTTCTCAGGCCTAGAGAACGCTCCGCTACCGCGAACAGATTACTCTGTTCACCCGTCGCTTCGGTGTATAGCTTTAGCCCCGTTACATTTTCGGCGCAGGACGGCTTGTCTAGACCAGTGAGCTATTACGCTTTCTTTAAAGGATGGCTGCTTCTAAGCCAACCTCCTGGCTGTCTTGGCCTTCCCACTTCCTTTCCCACTTAGCTATAACTTGGGGACCTTAGCGGACGGTTAGGGCTGTTTCCCTTTCCACGATGGAACTTAGCTCCCACCGTGTGTCTGCCGGACTGTGCTTGTTGGTATTCGGAGTTTGATTGGGTTTGGTAAGGATCGCTCCCCCCTAGCCCATTCAGTGCTCTACCCCCAACAGCAATCATCCGACGCACTACCTCAATAGTTTTCGCGGAGAACCAGCTATCTCCGAGTTTGATTGGCCTTTCACCCCTAGCCACAGGTCATCCCCTGCTATTGCAACAGAAGTGGGTTCGGTCCTCCAGTACGTGTTACCGCACCTTCAACCTGCCCATGGCTAGATCACTCGGTTTCGGGTCTTATGCCCGTAACTATATATCGCCCTTATCAGACTCGGTTTCCCTGCGCCTACGCCTATCGGCTTAAGCTTGCTACGAACATAAACTCGCTGACCCATTATGCAAAAGGTACGCCATCACGGGTAATCCCGCTTTGACTGTTTGTAGGCATCCGATTTCAGATCTATTTCACTCCCCTACTTGGGGTTCTTTTCACCTTTCCCTCACGGTACTTGTTCACTATCGGTCATTAAGGAGTACTTAGGCTTGGAGGGTGGTCCCCCCATGTTCAAACAGGATTTCTCGTGTCCCGCCTTACTCAAGTCCTCAAACAAGCTTTTACAAATACGGGGCTATCACCCTCTTTGGCTGCTCTTTCCATAGCATTCTTCTTGTCTTGTCTGAGGCACTGGCCTGGTCCGCGTTCGCTCGCCACTACTAACGGAGTCTCGGTTGATGTCCTTTCCTCCAGGTACTGAGATGTTTCAGTTCCCTGGGTTCGCCTCCCTACCCTATTTATTCAGGTAGGGATACCACAATGTGGTGGGTTTCCCCATTCGGAAATCTGCGGATCAAAGGTTTATCGCACCTCCCCACAGCTTATCGCAGCGTAACACGTCCTTCATCGCCTCTTAATGCCAAGGCATCCATCGAATGCCCTTTTGCGCTTGATTGTGTCAACGCCCAAGAATACGGTTATTTATTCTTGAGCCTTAGATTATGTTTTTTTACCCGCGTACAATATCATGCTTTCCACCCTTGCGGGTTTGTAATACCTTTCAAAGACTTAATCGGTATACATGGCTATTGCACGGTGTTGTTGTTATCTCTCTAAATGTCTCTTACTGGAATTTCCAATAAGCACATCTCTTTGGACTTTTAAAAGAATCTTTGATCTATAAAGACCAGAAACGCTAAACAACTTAACTTAATCTATGTTTAGGGCATCTGAGGTTTATAGGTTTATCAGGGGTGATTTTAATGGTGGAGGCGAACGGGATCGAACCGATGACCTCGTGCTTGCAAAGCACGCGCTCTCCCAATTGAGCTACGCCCCCATCTTGAGTCAGGAGTGTATCCACTTGACTGGTTATGGTGGGCCAGGGAGGACTTGAACCTCCGACCCCACGCTTATCAAGCGTGTGCTCTAACCAACTGAGCTACTAGCCCTGATTTTTTTGTGAAAGGAAAGAGAGTCGATGGTGATATCATCCTTACGTGAATAAGCTGATATCATTTCCTTAGAAAGGAGGTGATCCAGCCGCAGGTTCCCCTACGGCTACCTTGTTACGACTTCACCCCAGTCATGCATCCTACCGTGATTGGCTGCCTCCTTGCGGTTAGCTCACCAGCTTAAGGTAAAATCCACTCCCATGGTGTGACGGGCAGTGTGTACAAGACCCGGGAACGTATTCACCGCGGCATGCTGATCCGCGATTACTAGCGATTCCGACTTCATGTCCTCGAGTTGCAGAGGACAATCCGAACTGAGGCAGTTTTTAAGGATTCGCTCCAGGTTACCCCTTCGCTTGCCCGTTGTCACTGCCATTGTAGTACGTGTGTAGCCCAACCCATAAGGGCCATGAGGACTTGACGTCATCCCCACCTTCCTCCGGCTTATCACCGGCAGTTTCCTTAAAGTGCCCAGCCAAACCTGATGGCAACTAAGGATGAGGGTTGCGCTCGTTGCGGGACTTAACCCAACATCTCACGACACGAGCTGACGACAGCCATGCAGCACCTGTGTGGACGCCACCCGAAGTGAAGAACTACATCTCTGTAGCTCATACGTCCCATGTCAAGGGTTGGTAAGGTTCTGCGCGTTGCTTCGAATTAAACCACATACTCCACCGCTTGTGCGGGTCCCCGTCAATTCCTTTGAGTTTTAATCTTGCGACCGTACTCCCCAGGCGGATTATTTAATGCGTTAGCTGCGATACCGAAGGGTAACCCCCCGACATCTAATAATCATTGTTTACAGCGTGGACTACCAGGGTATCTAATCCTGTTTGCTCCCCACGCTTTCGTGCCTTAGCGTCAGTACCGCTCCAGAAGATCGCCTTCGCCACCGGTGTTCTTGTGCATATCTACGAATTTCACCTCTACACGCACAATTCCATCTTCCTCTCGCGGACTCTAGCCAGACCGTATCCAATGCAGTTCCTAGGTTAAGCCCAGGGATTTCACATCAGACGTTTCTGGCCGCCTACGCACCCTTTACGCCCAGTCATTCCGAACAACGCTAGCACCCTTCGTATTACCGCGGCTGCTGGCACGAAGTTAGCCGGTGCTTATTCATTGATTACCGTCATTATCGTCATCAATAAAAGAACTTTACAACCCTAAGGCCTTCATCATTCACGCGGCATTGCTGGATCAGGGTTGCCCCCATTGTCCAATATTCCCCACTGCTGCCTCCCGTAGGAGTCTGGGCCGTGTCTCAGTCCCAGTGTGGCTGGTCATCCTCTCAGACCAGCTATAGATCATTGCCTTGGTAGGCCTTTACCCTACCAACTAGCTAATCTAACGCGGGCCGCTCCCAAAGCGGTAAACCTTTAACCTCTCGGTCACATCCGGTATTAGCTATCGTTTCCAATAGTTATTCCGAACTTTGGGGTACGTTCCCACGCGCTTCTCACCCGTCTGCCACTAACTATAAATAGTTCGTTCGACTTGCATGTGTTAAGCATGCCGCCAGCGTTCGTTCTGAGCCAGGATCAAACTCTCATGTTGTATTAACATATTGTCGGTTCTCACAAAGCTCTTGACTCTATCTAATAAAAAATAAAGAAAGTCTTTATGGAACCCATATTAGTCCCACCGACTCTCTTACCTTTCACAAATTTTCTTTTTTACTTTTCAAATATCGTACAACACTCTCGCGCTGTAGTTGTGAATATATTCACTACTCCCTCCTAAGTCAACATCTTTGTTCATAATTCCTTAATAATTTTTTAACTCATGTTAAAATATTTTCAGGATGAAATAATAGAATTAAACCGGGAACTAAATGAAGAAAAAGTATTAATTATACTTCGCGTAACGACGTCCTAGGCGTAGCTCACCATTGCCTGGGTGATCCAGTACACCAAGCGCTTCTGCCTCTAAGGTAAAACCACAACGCTTCGCTACCTTAATGCTTTTGGTGTTCTCGCTATCGCACACAATTAATAGCTTTTGCGCCTTTAGGTAAGCAAAAGCAAAATCAACTAACGCCGTAACCCCTTCGGCAACATAGCCCTTCCCCTGATGATTAATTGAACACTAATAGCCTATGTTCATGCGTTTAATTGTCCAATTGATAAAGCTAAGACCAAGCCCACCAATAATTTGCTCATCAAGACAAATCACGAAGTGAAATGCTTTGCGCAAAATAAAGTCAGCATAAAACGTGCGAGCGGTTATTTCGCTATCTTCTTGGCATTTCACATAATCAACCCAGGGAAGCCACGCCCTAAGGTTATCACGGCTTTGTTCAATTTGAGAAAATAGCTGCACGCCATCGCCTGGTTGCATTGGCCGTATGATCAGCCTTGTAGTGGTAATTGGCATTGGAAAATCTAGAAGAATAGGTGACATAATCAATCCTACCTAAACGCTACCCTCGGCAGCATCATGCTGATGGTCTTTTACAAACCTGCGGTATTTCAAGTAAACCCAAGGAAATGTAGCTACATATAAACAAATGGTCGTACTTAAAGTTAAGCACGGCTCACTATAAAGGCAGCCAAGCAACACCACAACAACCAACACAACCGGAATTGCATGCTGCTGTGACAGCGGTAGCTTTTTTAACGATAAGGTCGGCACCCGACTAACCATTAGCCCGCCGACAGCCACCATAATAAGAGCAACCCCCACCCCACTAAAGTGAATGGGGAAAGTTAACTCAAAAATCAAAGGACTAAGGCACAGTAAAGCAGCAGCAGGAGCTGGAGCACCTACAGAAAAATGCTTACCCCAAAGAGGCATTTTAGATTCATCATATGCCATTACATTAAATCGCGCTAAACGCAGAATCATGCACACGCAAAAGAATAATACGACTGCCCAGCCTGGATTTCCCAGACTGTGCAAAGAAAAAAAATACATAACTAACGCAGGAGCTACTCCAAAGTTAATTACATCAGCAAAAGAATCAAGTTCAGCCCCAAAGTGACTAGATGTTCCAAGTAACCGCGCTAATCGTCCATCAACTCCATCAAGAAAAGCAGCTAGCAGAATTGCAAAAATCGCCGCCTCCCAATTTTCCTGCAAAGCATAACGAATTCCTGTTAAGCCTGAACATAGAGCTGTGACTGTAATAATATGCGGCAGTAATGCTGTAAAAGGCTCAGCCTTCAAACGGCGTTCCGCCAAATTTTTACGAAACCGCCCCTTAAGAAGCCCTTTTTTCTTTTGCAATGGTTCTTTTCGTCTAATGACCATTAACGCTTAATCCCGCGTCTTGCTGGCTCTGAGTTGTTAATATCAAGAAGAACAGTTTCGCCAGCTATCATTCGCTGACCTTCAATCACAAGTGGATCAGTTCCTTCAGGCAGATAAACATCCATACGACTGCCAAAACGAATTAATCCAAATACTTGACCGGTTTCAACAGTTTCTTGAGGAGCAATATCACAGCGGATACGTCTTGCAATCAATCCTGCAATTTGCGCAAAAGCAACCCGCTCACCGGTAATTGTGTCAACTACCACAGTGTTACGTTCATTTTTTTCACTGGCTTTATCAAGTGATGCATTTAAAAATTGTCCTTCATGGTAAAGAACCTTACGCACAATACCTGCTACTGGAACACGATTAACATGCACATCAAACACATTAAGAAAGATACTTACACGTGTGCGTGGCTCTTCACCCAGCTCAAATTCAGCCGGAGGAACAACCGAGAGAATCTGACAAACAATTCCATCAGCTGGACTAACAATTAGACCCTCGCGCATAGGAACAGTACGTGTTGGATTTCTAAAAAAGTACATGCACCAAGCTGTTAAAGCAGCACCAATCCAACCAAGATTTGGATTAATCATCGCCAATACAAAGGCTACAGCTGCAAAAATTGAGATGAATTTCCATCCATCACTGTGAATTATTTGAAAGATATTCGGCATATTTAAAAACTATTTACTACATTTTCCTGAACACTACAGTGCCCTGGTCGCGGTTAATATTCAAGAGGGGGAAATATCTAAAACTAAAAACCTAGGGGCCGCCTTACTAAAAGCAAGACAACCCTTTAGGCGGAAGAATAATTAACGTGCTGAAACAATCAGCTCAACAATGGCGCAACACTCTCCTCAGTAACAATCTGATGAATATTAAGCAGAGGATGCGCTATTGAACGTGGGTGCATAGCCATAAACAATGCAGCTCTTCTGGCATCTCTTATTGAGATAGCCTTTGTAAACTCACTTTCTATAAGTCCTGTCAAGCTACACTTATGAGCAACTGAGACCAAACCTATTAATTGATCACCAGCATAAACTCCACTTCCGCTTAAACCTTTAACAACAAGAGCTTGAATATTTGAATCGGTTCTTTCTCTGTCAAAAATTTCATCTCCAGGTAAGTGTGCAAGTTTTGCGTTCGTCAATCCACATACTGCTTCCGCAACTAGCTTATCGCCAATTGATCTAACAGATTGAGAAAAACATGTTGCTCGTGGACGCATATCCATTTCAAGTTCAGCAATCTTCAACCCCCTGCCCCTACATTGATTAGCTGCTTCTAGCATTGTATTGTCAAATATGGAGTCACTACCATCACAAACATGTGTTAAAGGCTGTATCCTAATATTGTTACTGGAAATTTCTCTTCTGTTTCTCTATCCACACCTGAAGCAAGTTTTGCAATCGGGTGACTTTCTTTAAATGGATCAATGTCCAGCACACAAAAATCAGCCCCAGCTACACCACAACTCTCATTCCCAATGATTGATGTAGAAGCGCTTACAGCACTATGAATATACCCCTCATGATCAGCTACAAAGTCAAGGCTTTGCGGATTATTTGGGGTCAAAATATGGTGAATTGACTGATAACTAACCTCACTTCTATTTGCTGGAAATGCCATACTCTTGACCTTCTTGCAGTGCTCTTTACTAACCTATTAAGATTATATTTAATGGTATAGGGCAAACTACTATGTTCAAGATCCATATTTACGTCACAAGAAAAATTTTCAAACCCAGCAGCCGGGGAAACAACAAAAGTTTTACCGATCTCCATACGTTCGTGAGAATGCGTTAAAACATTCCCGGGTGCTATGTATATGCCGTTAGATATACTCACGGCAGGAGAGTCTCCACGACACTGAATCACAAAAACTGCTGCACCAAAACCAGGATGGGATTTTGCAGATTCTTCACTGGCATCATGCTCAGCCTGAGATCTAAAAGATGCCTCAACTATGGAAAGAAAAGAAATTAGCGTTACAATAAGTAAATATTTAATCATAAGGTTTATACTTTAAAACTAAGATTGCTTATATAGCATATTATACTAGTGTTCACATACAAAATAATATTTCACTCAGCATTTGCCAGCGCAACCTCTTTTGTGAAATAATCTGGCATCAAAAAAATCTATGAATATAATGGATCAACAAAAAACTCGCACTATTTATGGACGCCGCCAAGCGCGCCCATTAAAAGATAATCAAAAGCACCTGTATGAAACTCTTTTCAAAGCAATTGAAATTGATCCATTAAATTTACCAACAGAATTCCCCAACGAAGTGATTTTTGAAATTGGCTTTGGTGGCGGTGAAAATATTGCTCACCAGGCGCAAAAACACCCGAATGCATTATGCATAGGCTGCGAACCTTTTGTAAATGGCATTGCATCTTTACTAAATAAAATTGATGAAGAAAGCATTCAGAACATTCGCATTTTTGCTGATGATGCCAATATATTGTTAAAAGCCCTGCCCGACCACGTTATTACGAAGGGGTTTATTTTATTCCCAGACCCCTGGCCAAAAAAACGTCACCATAAAAGACGTGTGGTTTGCCTGGAAAACTTGCTGCTAATGCATAAAAAAATGGCCAAAAAGGCAGAACTTGTTATAGCAACTGACCATCCAACCTATTTAGAGTGGATTTTAGATATCACAGAACAGCCAAAATTCAAGGATCATTTTAAAGCATTGAATACTCTAGAAGGCCCCAGGCCTAGCGAAGATGATATTCCTGTGACTAGGTATGAAAAAAAGGCGCTCGAGAATCGTCCCGGCGCCTTTTTAATATTCAAAGCTATTTAAGCAGCTGGTGCAGCAGCACTTGGCGCTTGAGCAACTTCTTCTTTAAGGCTAAGAGGTCCACCGTTCATATCAAACGCTTTAACACCTGAATCAGCGCGTAGCTTGTCTAATACTTCAACAACCTTTTCTTGCTCAACTATTTTTTGAAGTTCAGCTTTTACCTCTTCATATTTTGGCGCTTCAATTGGACGCTTGTCTTCCACACGCACAACACTCCAACCAAGTTTGCCTAAGCTTATTGGATTAGGAACTAAGGTTGCTTTTGCAGCAGAAAATACAACATTACCAAAATCAGCAGGAAGCTCATCACGCTTCACATAACCAATCTCACCTTTTTTCTCTTTCGTTTTGTCATCAATCGACTTAGTTTTCACTAACTCATCAAACGACTTTCCAGACTTAATTTCTTTAATGACTTCTTCTGCTTCTTCTTTTGTTTTAACCATTACATGACGCAGACGCACTTCCATTTGGTTCTTAGGAAGCAACTTTATCAACTCTTGATATTTTGTTTTAAGCATAGCATCGCTCACAAGCTCAACTACTTTTTTGTCTAGATAAGCTTTATGCAATGTGGCTGAGCGAACATCTTCAAGTTTTTTAACTGTAGCTTTGTCTTTTTCTAATCCAGACGCCTTCGCCGCATCTAAGATAAGCTTCATATCAACAAGACGTAACGCCAATGGCTCAAAAATTTCCCCAAACGGTGCTGCCTTAAGCTGAGGAGGCAATGTCTTAACTGCTTCTTTAACTTCTTTCAAAGTAATTATGCGACCATCTTTAAATTTCGCTACAACCATGTTTTCATCAAGCTTAGAAAGATCAACTTCTGGCTTTTTCACACCCTTTTCAGCGTCTTCTTTCATTTGCTCTGGTGTTTTTTCAACAACTGGCTTGCCATCAAGACCCGTAACTTCCACACCAGACTGTTTTTTAATTTTGTCAATCACCTGAACTGCATACTTAGACATTAATGCCTTTGAAAGCTCTGCTTTTACTTGCTCAAATTTTGGCGCTTCTACTGGACGTTTTTCACCAACAAGCACAACACTGAAACCATTTGGCCCCATATCAATTGCTTGAGGTAAAATAGCTCCTGGTTTAGCTTCAAAAACAACCTTAGAAAATGCTTCTGGCAAATCAGCTTTACGCACATGACCTAAACTACCACCGTTAGCTTTTGTTTGTGGATCAATTGATTTTTGTTTTGCTGTTTCTTCGAATTTTGAAGGATCTTTTTCTAACTCTTTAACCAATGCTTCAGCTTCTTCTTTGCTTTTCACAAGAATATGCTTTAGTTGCACTTCCATTTCATCTTTTGGAAGTTTAGCCTTTAGTTCTTCAAAGTTCTTTTTTAGCTCATCTTCGGTAAGCAACTTTGCTACTTCACCCTCTACAAACAATTTCTGCAACATTGTTTCTGCATTTTTATTCATATGATCAATAACTTCAGGGTCTTTATCCAAACCTAAATTTGTAGCAGCTTTATTCAAAATATGTGTATCAATCAAGCGACGTAACAAAGCAGCATAAAGTTTTGAAAACGGGCGGTCTTTAACTTCTGAAGGCAAAAGATTCAGCTGCTCGTAAACTTGCGCCATTGTCATTTTTGTACCGTCTGGGAACTCAGCAACAACTTTTGACTGCTCTCCTTGAGGGACAGTTTCTACTTTTATAGCTTCTGCTGAAACAGCCTCACCCTTTTGGTGGTCTTCTTTTGCAGGCTCTTGTGCTTTTTCATCTTTTTTCTCGCAGGCTGTAGATAATGCCAACAATAAAGCAAGACTTAATTGACCTATTACTTTTTTCATGTAGGGTACCCTTTTTACGTTTAAGTAACTAAATTGTGACCATACTATAGCATACCAGAATGCAATGAGTAGCCATTTTTGTACAATCTAAGTATACTGGACAAAATTGTTATAAATCTAACACATTAAGGGTTTTATGTTTTCTAGTATGATGCGTCGTTTTTTTGGCTCCGCAAATGATCGTTTAGTTAAGCAACAGACAAAAGTTGTTGCAAAAATCAATGCACTAGAAAGCCATTACCAGACCTTAACTGATGATCAGCTTCGTGAAAATACGCTGCGTTTTAAAGAACGTATTGCACACGGCGAAACTCTTGATGACCTTTTACCAGAAGCTTTTGCCAATGTTCGTGAAGCTTCAAAACGCGTGTTAGGAATGCGTCCTTTCGATGTGCAGCTTATTGGTGGCATGGTTCTTCATAAAGGCATGCTTGCTGAAATGAAAACCGGCGAAGGAAAAACTCTAGTTGCAACCCTACCAATGTATTTAAATGCCCTATCAGGTAAAGGTGCTCACCTTGTTACCATCAACGATTATCTTGTTAAGCGTGATGTTGAATGGATGGGTGGGATTTACCGTTTCTTAGGCTTAACTGCTGCTGGTATTTACCATGAACTTAACGATGACCAACGTCGCGAAGCTTATGCATGTGATATTACCTATGGTACAAACCATGAGTTCGGCTTTGATTATTTGCGCGACAATATGAAATTCCGCAAATCAGACTTGGTAATGCGCGATTTTAATTACGTCATTGTAGACGAAGTTGACAGTATCCTTATTGATGAAGCAAGAACTCCCCTTATTATTTCAGGGTCAGCGGAAGATTCTTCTGAACTATACGCAAAAATTAACGACGTGATTCCCCTCTTAGATGAAGCTGATTACGAAAAAGACGAAAAACAACACAGCGTCATGATGACTGAATCAGGCATCGAAAAAATTGAAAAAGCCCTTCGAGAAAAAGGCATCATTAAAGATTACGGTTTATATGATGTGCAAAGCATTTCAGTTATCCACCATGTGCAAGCAGCCTTAAAGGCGCATAAGCTATACACCCGTGATATTGAATACATCGTTCGCAATGGTGAAGTTATTATCATTGATGAATTCACTGGTCGTATGATGGAAGGACGTAGGTATTCAGATGGCTTACATCAAGCTATTGAAGCGAAAGAAAAGGTGGAAATTGCTGAGGAAAATCAAACTCTAGCATCCATAACCTATCAAAATTTCTTCCGTCTTTACCCTAAATTAGGTGGCATGGCGGGCACAGCAATGACCGAAGCTCCTGAATTTGAAGAAATTTACAAACTGCAAGTTGTTGAAATTCCAACGAACCGTAAAGTTACACGTGTTGATGCAGACGATGAAATTTACCTAACTGCCCCAGAAAAATACAAGGCCGTAGCTAAGTTAGTACGTGAATGCCAAGAACGCGGACAGCCAGTACTTATTGGCACAACCAGCATTGAAAAATCAGAATTACTGTCAACCATTTTGACAGTTGAAGGTGTTAAACACCAAGTATTAAACGCTAGGCATCATGAACGTGAAGCCAGCATTATTGCGGAAGCTGGCCAAAGTCGTGCAATCACCGTTGCCACAAACATGGCAGGACGCGGTACCGACATTAAACTTGGCGGAAACTGGGAAATGCGCGTAAAGCTTGAACTTACAGATTTGCCAGAAGGTCCAGCTCGTGACGCTGCCATTCAACGCATCAGGGATGAAGTAACAGAGGATGAAGCAAAGGTCATTGCAGCAGGTGGATTGTACATTATTGGAACTGAACGTCACGAAAGCCGACGTATTGATAACCAGTTACGCGGTCGTGCCGGACGCCAGGGAGACCCGGGTGCTTCCAAGTTTTTCATATCTCTTGATGATGATTTAATGCGTATATTCGCAGCAACCGATAAACTACGAGATTACCTACGTAAAATGGGTGCTCAAGAAGATGAAGCAATTTCACACCGTTATATTAGCAAGTCATTAGAAAAAGCTCAGCAACGTGTTGAAGCGAGAAACTTTGATATAAGAAAACACCTTTTGCGCTATGACGACGTCATGAACGACCAACGTAAAATTGTTTATGCTCAACGTCGCGAATTAATGGACAACGAAAGCATCAAAGAAATGGTTGAAGAAATTCGTACCTGCGTGGCTGAAGAATTAGTTCTAGGACATTTACCTTCCGACACTGTTGCTAATAATTGGGACTTTGATGCCTTAGAACAAGAATGCCAAACTGTGTTTGATACACGGTTAGATATTCAAGAACTCAAAGAGATGTCTAATGTTTCCACTGCATTTTTAACCCAAAAAGTTATTGATTTGTCCACTGAACGCGCGCAAAAGCTAGAAGCAACTCTTGGTGACCTGGCAGTGCGTCATGCTGAAAAAAGCATATTACTACGCATTCTTGATCAACATTGGAAAGACCACTTGCTTTGTCTTGACCATATTCGTCATGGCATTAACCTGCGTGCTTATGCACAAGGGAATCCTTTGAACGAGTATAAGAGAGAAGCATTCAACCAATTTCAATTGATGATGAGCCGCCTAAAAGTTGAGTTTTTAAGCGCGCTACATCACTTTAAAACCTCAGCACCTGTTGATGTTGCGTTAGAAGAAATGCTTGGACAAATAGACTTTTCTAAGCTTCATGTGAATTATTCTGAGGATAATGACGCAGAAGAAGAGGCACAACAACTATCTTCTCCTAGTTTTGAGTCTGAGACAGCAGAAGAGAGGATATCTCGGAACACCCCCTGCCCTTGCAATTCAGGCAAAAAATTTAAACATTGTCATGGTGCGTTAAGTTAAGGATGCACAGGTTAATATTTATTGCTAAATGATATTAGAAGTTAACTTCATGTTCACGGATACAAAATAAGATAATTCTAACGGCCTTTCACTGTTAGAAAATGTTTAGAAAACCCATATTCAGTACAATAGTTTGCTGTTCATTGCAGTTACTGTGTGCCGCCGCGCACTCTGACTTAACGCTGACAGAATTTACAGCTATCAATGAATCAAGAAGTCTTCCGATGCCAACAACCTGGATTGGACGTCATGACGTCTTTAATGCGGATTCTGACTTCCAAGCCCTGTTGTTTAAATCTAAAGTATCAGGGGTCTTACCTATCATAAATAACACCGCTAAGCCTATCTCAGTTCATATTTCTGCCAGACAGTGCATTGAAACAACATCGGAACTGGAACTTGTAGAATTAGATTTAACTATTGCTGCTGGAGAAATGACGAATACGCCCAATTTTTTTTCCTATGAAAAACTGAATTTAAACACGGAATCACATGGATTTTTGAATTTTTACTCAACAAGCGCTAGATTTGAGTGTTCCATCGAACCAGAACCAATGCTTCTTTTTCCAAGGCCATTAAATCCTTTTTCTTTTATTCCAGATAAAACGTCAAATATTTCAGGTTTTGATGAAAAAAGACAAGCAGAAATTCAAAAATATAGGGGGCATGTCAATTTTTTAAAAAACTATGTGTGCAAACAAGAAGCAATCATACCCGCTGATTTATATCACCAACGCCAGTGTTTATATGAAAGATTCAAACTAGAATCAATCATAGGAAGCCCACTACCTGCTACGCCACGCATTCCTCTTAACCTTTTTAGTATTTGGTTGACTAATCCTATAGATCCAAAAGAACCTGATCCACAAATGATTGAGATGGCCAAATCTAGCGCTAAAAATAACCGTCGCACGGATGGTTGGAATTACTACTTTCTTGTACAAGACCCTGCATTACTTCCAAAAACTATGGAAGCATTAGAGGGTACTGACATTCAGGTTGTAAAATTTTCAGATCTACTGAGACCTTTAGAATTACAAAGTGAATTTGAGGAAGCCTTGGCAGAACGTAATTTTGGCAAAGCAAGTGACATACTTCGGGCTGAAGCTCTTATGAAAATGGGAGGAGGATATCTAGATATTGACCTGCTGGTTTTTCACTCACTAAAACCATATTTTTATGCTTATCACTCTCTTTTCGGGGTTGAACCTATGTCTGAATTTATTGGGAATGCCTTTATGGCGGCTTCTCCCAATCACCCTGTCATAAGAGAAATAATTCGTCTGATCAAAAGAAATTTTGCTACTAAAAAAGCAAGAAACAAAAAATTTTACACCGAAATATCTCCTCATGCTGATCTCAACACAATCCTTCAAACAGGGCCTTGCGTGACAACAGTTGCCTTTCACAATGCTGCGGGTCGTGATGAAAATATAGATATAGCTATGCCACCTGAAGCTCTTTATCCCGGAGTAAGCCTAAGAAGACCTGAATACACACTTCCTACTGTATCTGATAGACTCAACCTTACATCCGCAACACTACATTTATGGACAAAATCCTGGCTACCGAAGAAGCTGTAATTTACAACTTTCGACGAGTTCTACGGTACGTGACCCAGCATTACGATATATTTATCGTTTTTAATGTAAAACTTAAGCGTTTCTTTAGCATTTATTGCAATTAATATCCATAATCTATACTATGTGCAGAATATAAGGCATTATCTTGTTGGGAATTATGTATGGCTAAAAGAGAAGAAAAATTAATCGCCCAGCACAAACGGGCACGATACGATTATGAGATTTTAGAAACACTCGAGGCTGGCATTATGTTGCTAGGTAGTGAAGTGAAATCTATGCGCATTGGTAAGGCCAGCATTAATGAAGCTTATGCCGGCGAAATGGCAGATGACCCATCGGCCATTTATCTTTTTAACGCAGATATTGCGGAATATACTTTCGCTAATCGTTTTGGTCACGAAGCAAAGCGCCCTAGAAAACTTCTTTTAAAAACACGTGAAGTCAAAAAGCTAGTCGGTAACATTCGCAAGAAAGGCTACACGATTGTGCCATTGCGCTTGTACTTTAATGAATTCGGCAAGGTAAAATTGCAAATTGCCATGGCCAAGGGTAAAAACACGGTTGATAAGCGCGAAACTATTAAAGAACGTGATTGGAACCGAGATAAGTCTAGAATTCTTCGGGATAACAATCGCTAGCTCTCTACGCCAACACAACCAAGTTAGCGCTGGGGCGGTAGATTTTATTGCTAAGTTCCAGTTCGCTTAAGGTGATAAATACTTGCTCTGTGGAATAATGGATTAGGTTTTTTAGTAATTCATCGACCTTAACCGGCGTATGATTCACATAGTTCAAAATTTCTTGGGAAAGCTTATCAGTGCTTTGATTTTGCACTAATTGAGATTGCTCAACAGTTTTAACAGGCAGTTGAGGCAGGGAAATTTGATCAAGCACATCTTGTGCATTTTCTAACAAAAAAGCCCCATCTTTAATTAGCATGTTTGAACCCTTAGTACGTGGATCATAAGGGTGACCAGGGCACGAAAAAATAGACACCCCAATCTCAAGTCCATATTTTGCTGTAAGAAGTAAGCCTGATTTTAAAGCGGCTTCAATAATGCAAATACCTGAACTCAAACCTGCAATAATTCTGTTCCTTCTGGGGAACAGAGCAGCAGTGGGCTCTACTCCTGGTGACATTTCCGATACGACCAAGTGATTTAGCAGCAGCTCTTCATATAATTGTGCATTTTCCTGGGGGTAAAGCTTATCAATGCCCCCTGCCAAAACTGCAATAGTTCGGTAATTTAAGGCACCCTGATGAGCTGCCTTATCAATTCCGCGTGCTAGCCCTGAGACAATTGTTAACCCTGCACTACTTAAGGTTTGGCTAATATCTTTAGCAAATTTTATTCCATGAAATGAGGCATTACGCCCACCGACAACAGCAATTTGTAGGTCGTGCAAAAACTCAATTCGCCCTTTTGCCCAAATTAATGGAGGAACATCATGCAGGCGTTTTAATTGTTTAGGATATTCAGCTTGCCAAAATCCGATGCACACAATTCCTTGTTGGTTAAAATGTTGAATTTCTTGAACGGCTATATCAATATTTTCAAGGTTATAGCGTGATTCAAAAATTTTGAACACCTGCTCTATATCTTTTGTTTTATTAAACTCTTTCCAAAAGCTCATAGGCCCAACACCATGAGTTTTAAGGATTTGATAAACAATCGCTTGTTTTTGTAGTTGCGTGATTGCCAAAGTAAGAAAAACTAGCCTACGATTAACTAGGTTAGTTTACTTTCTTTTTCTTAACGAAGTTATAACTTATGTTACGTCGACTAATTTTTATGCGTCATGCAGAAGCGCAAATGCCTCAATATGGTAAAACCGATAAAGATCGCGCCATTACCATGGAAGGCATGCATCAGCTAGATGTTCTACGATTGAAGCTGCAAGGGAAACTTGCAGGTGTTGATTACGTCGTGTGCTCAAATGCACGACGAACCCGTCAAACCTTGGAAGGTATAAAGCCTCTTCTACCAGCTAATATTGAAATTGTGTTCGATGACGGTTTATACAAAGGTGAGCAAAAAACAATATGGGATATGATTAGCGAGGTTGATAGTAAATATAAAGGAATTATATTAATCGCCCATAACCCAGGATTATCACAAGCAGTGCAGTGGATAGCTGATGTTAATGGTCGTTCAATACGCCAACTACCAACAAGTGGCGTAGCAATATGCAGCACAAAATCAACTTGGAGCGACCTTTCTGCTCCTAAATTGTCTCTAGATGAATTTATTACTCCTTAAAAATGTTACTTTTTCATTGACCAAAGGATTTCTTCACCGGTATAAAAGATCTATGGCGGGTGTAGCTCAGTTGGTTAGAGCGCCAGGTTGTGGTCCTGGAGGTCGCCGGTTCAAGACCGGTCACTCGCCCCATATTCTTCTTACGGTCTTTTTAGGCGTAGGTGTGCTGTCTGCAGAACAGCCAAAAAATGAAACCGTTTCACCAGCAGCTATCGTTAATACCGTTGTTACCAATCAAATACGTTTTCACGCAAAACACGAAAAACCTCATATCACTATTATTGTTGATCAGTTTTGCATGCGTGAGGATATTTCTCGTGACCTTTTAAGTAAGCTTTCGTCTGATGTTATTTTGTGCGTGCCCTCACATTGCATTTTGCAGGAAAAAATTATTGAGGATGCGCAAAAATTCAACTTCAACCTAAGCGTAAGCATTGACTACTTAAATGAAGAACAATGGCCAAAACTGCAAGAAACAATCACAAAGTATCCATGGATTAAAGGATTGGTCGTGTGGTCTGTAGCGTCAGATCTAAATCTTATTGAATTTTTAAAAAAAGTAAAAGAATGGCTAAACACCCGCGGAATTTGGATGGTGTATGCAAACACCAACAACATTCTACCAAACCCAGCAATGCCTATGGGAGTTTTCATGCCTGATGGCTTTGTAAAATCTATGGACAAAGATATACGTGTTACCGAACAGGCGGACTTTGTTCTACAGCAAGCTAAGTTTAAAAATCGTGGATTGCTGTTAATACAGCCAGGAATACAGCACGTTCCTCATCTCATAGACTGGCTTCAAGCAAATATTGGTCATATTCAATTAGACAATTGGTCCAAATGACACCTGATGATAGCGATTACCGCCCCTGTGTTGGGGTTGTGCTTATCAATAAAGATTTCAAAGTTTTTGTAGCAAAACGTGTTGACGCAGAACGCTTAGGTTGGCCCAACAGCTGGCAATTTCCCCAAGGGGGTATTGACACAAGCGAAGACGCACAAATTGCAGCCCTGCGTGAGCTTAGGGAAGAAACAGGCGTAACCAGCGCCACGGTTGTAGCAGAAATGCCAGACTGGCTTTATTATGACTTACCTGAAAATTTAGCCACCAACATTTGGATGGGCCGCTTCAAAGGCCAACGCCAAAAATGGTTTCTCATAAAATTCACAGGACAGGACAGTGAAATAAACCTAGAACAACCTACACCTGAATTTTGCGCCTGGGAATGGATTCCCTTACATGAATCAATAAACCGGGTTGTGCCTTTTAAAATAGATGTTTATAAACAGGTAATTAGCTATTTTTCCAAGTGGTTTGAGTGATTACAGCAGCGGTACTTTTAATTGGTGATGAACTATTATCGGGGCGCACCCAAGATGTAAATTTAAACTATATCGCCTGTAAACTTGTTGAACGCGGCATCGTTTTGCAAGAATGCCGAATTGTGCCAGATACTGAGGACATGATTATTGAAGCTGTGCGCGCTTTAAGCGCCCGTAATGATTACGTGTTTACAACCGGCGGTATTGGTAGCACTCATGACGACATTACCCAAGCAAGCATTGCCAACGCGTTTAACAAACCGTTGGTTGTTAACCCAGAAGCATTAAAGATATTAGAAGACTATTACGGCGACAATATTAACGATGCCAGACGACGCATGTCCCTAGCCCCTGAAGGCGCGGTACTTCATGAAAAAATGGTTTTTCAAACGGAAAATGTCTTTGTAATGGCCGGCATTCCAACTGTCATGCAAGGTATGTTTGATGTCGTTTTGCCAACCTTGCGCAGTGCCCCACCTATATTATCAGTCACCGTAAAAGCATACGTTCTTGAAAATGACCTAGCAGACGAGCTAAGTGCCATTCATGCCCCAGAGGGAGTCACCATTGGCAGCTACCCGTTTGATGAGGCTGTTAATATTAAAGGCACCAATTTGGTAGCTAGGTCGCGCGATGCTAAAAAGCTTGCAGTAGTAAAAAACCAACTGCAAGCTTTGGTAGATAGTAAAATTGATACGTGCTAACCACCAAAAAGGTTTTGCAGCTCACTAGCAATCACCCATATTCCATACACAACAATTGCGGTAAGAATGATCGGGTTTTTCAAAACGGGGTACCAGTACTTAAGGGGGGCATCGGCGCGATTCGCACACCTTAAAAGGTACATAGGAAGCAATAGCGCCATAAAGCTTAAAATCATGCCTGCAAAGCTAAGGGCTTTAAGAAATGCATTCGGCACAAGAATAGCAATACCCAATGCCGGAACTAACGCGCCAACGACTGCAACCCAGTGATTATTCAAAATGGGATGCTTCGTTTTTAAGGCATCAATCAACCCCAATGACACCCCAATGGTTGACGTTAAAACGGCAAAAAACCCGATTGCCCAAGTCAAGTGATGCATGATTGGTGACCGGTTAATTTGACAAAGAGCTTGCAGTATTTCACCGGGGTCAACACCTGAAAAGGTCATTTTTTCAAACAAAACAGGATTATGCGAATGAATAAGACTGCACACAACCGTGGTCCAAGCAATATAGGCAAGCAGTGGCACCAAGCTTCCCCAAAAAAAAGCCCTTTTCAACATAATAGGATCATTATTTGTATAATTCGTCACGGTGTGAAAAATCACCTGAAATCCGAACGACGTAAACACAACTGGAATAGCCAAGCTCATGTCTTTTAGCACAAGGTTTGCTTGTGGCATGGCCGGCAAGTTAGCAAAATCTAAATACCAAAAAACCACTAATAAAATAACGCCAGTTACTGAAAGTTTGCCCAGAAAGAAGAAGCGGTTTAAAAGATCAACTTTTTGAATAGAGCACATCATTACCAAGCCAAGGCATCCCGCGTAAACACAAGCGGCTTGATTAAATGATAAAGGCGACCCTTCAAAGCTAGTAAGAGTAGATGCACCACCATAAATATAGGCGCACAATAGCGCATAACACAGCAAGAGTAAGCTTGTTGACCCTGCAACATATGCCTTTTTCCCACTGTAATGTAAGCTTAAGGCACCAAGGGGTAGCCCCTTCCCTGCACGCATATTAAGCTCTAAATTTAACAACGCTGATAAATAGCAAATTACCCAAGTTCCTATCATAAGAAGGGACCCCAAAAACAATCCTGATTTCGCAAGTGCTATGGGCAAGCCAATCATACCCGCGCCAATAGCGGTGCCAGCAATTAGGCAAATACAGCCAAGTAGTTTCATTAAAATGTCTCCGACTTAAATTTTGTGACGCTAAATGGTTTTTCACATCACCTATAATTTATGCGCTGAGAGGCTATTCTTTGTCAAAAATTAACCGCATATATTTTATAAAAAGTTTCAAGCGTGCTTTGCTGAGTCATTTTTCCAGCAAACGATTCTTTGAAGGAATCCCATTGGTCAGGAGTTATTCGATACACACTCCAACCCCTGCCTAATAGAATTGCATCGCGCATGGTATCTAAATGCCTTCTAAAACACTGAGAGGTAAGTGAATCTCTTTTAAAATGGTGCAAGCCGTCCATATCGACCACAATTTTGGATGCAACATCTGCTATATCAAGGTGAATATCTAGGTCACTGTATCGCACTTCGCATGCAAAAGCAGGCTCAAAACGCTTTAAAAAATGCGCCAATTCTGATTGTACACCACTTATTTTAACGCGGTAAGTAGCTGTTTCTTGATAGCTTTCAAGCGCACTGACCATGCATTCTTTTAATGGCACTGCCTTTCCTCTGACCTCAGTTAAATAAGGTTTTAAAAACAGTAGATTATGATAATCGCAATCACTGGGAAGTGTTTTTATGTGCGGTAAAATTGAGACAAAACGTTCATAGGCGTGCCCTTCCGGTAAAGCAGATAAATGCTTAAGGGTTGAAACAACCAAAGCGGAACTAAAATCGTCACTATGCCTATAGGTATGCCTATCAAGTTTTTTGAAAAATGTTTTTGGAACGCTGTACCCACATTCAGCAACACATGACCATAAGCGACTTGTGTCTTCTGAGTTTAAGCTATCAATGCGAAACTCCAATAGAAAAAAAAGGTTTTCATATGCTTCTTTTAAAGTGGGAGTCAAAAAATGTAGGCGCTTTAAGTTGCAAGCAGTTTTTAGTAATTGATGTGTATCCATCCACAACATAAGCTGAGAAATTTCTGGAAACTTACCATCTATTGTCGCAACAACACTTCGTTCAAAAAAATCAGGATCATTAGTGAATTGATCAAATTTCCTCCACAAATGTGAGGAAGGTCTTGCCGCAGTGGAAATCTCGCCAATTCGACATGACGCTGAGTCTAAATTAAGTGAAAGATGAGAAGATGATGCTGCACAAACTGTACCAAGAACACCTAAGAAAAGGCTAAGAAGAAGTGTTTTCATGTGAATTTACTCTTCAGCTTCTAGTGCCAATTATGTTTGGAAAAGGTTAATATTTCTAAAAAATGTACTATTATTTCAATTTAAGGATCTAATTTTATTCTGTTCCAGCTTTGAGGACTCATGCTATGGTACAAAGCATGAGCCATAGCTACTTAACATTTAATCATTTGGAAGCTGGGTATCACCCAGGAAAACTTGTATTAAAGAATGTGAATTTTTCTATTCCTATGGGTTCTTATTGCGCAGTAATAGGTTCAAATGGTTCTGGGAAATCAACTCTTTTAAAATTGATAGCAGGACTTTTAGAACCTTCTAAAGGAAACGTGAAACACCCCTTCAAAGCAGTTGCCTATCTGCCGCAAAATGGTTCTTTCAATAGAACATTTCCTATTTCAATCGCTGATATTTTAAAAATGAGTCGTTATGTTAATTCGAATGACGCCTATGATGCTGACTCATTACAAAATGCTCTTAACACGGTAAAACTAGCTGTTTCGTTGGACTGCCCCATACAAAATTTAAGCGGTGGACAATTTCAACGAGTATTATTCGCAAGACTTTTATTACAAAACCCTGATTTACTGCTGCTTGATGAACCTTTTAATGGCATTGACGAAGAAACTATTAATGACCTTGCCGATGTCTTAAAAGACTTACACCAAAAAGGAAAAACTATCCTGCTTGCCATCCATGATTGGCATTTTGTGAACACGTTTGTACCGATGATTATTGATGTTAAAAATGGCTGCACTACAATGCGTCGCAACGAAAGCTTGGTTCAGTCAGCATGATAGTAGTTGGCACTTTGTGGGATTTTCTTATATCTCCCTTTGTTGAATATGCTTTCATGCAAAAAGCATTGCTTAGCTGCTTTTTACTTTGTTTATCAGCAGTACCTTTAGGAGTATTTTTATTGCTTCGAGGTCTAAGTCTTGTTGGTGATAGCCTTGCCCATGGAATATTGCCCGGTATAGCCTTAGCGGCAATTTTCTTTGGTATGGCACCAGTACCGCTGTTCATTGGCGGAATTGCCGCAGGGTTAATTGTGGCGTTTATTTCCAATCAATTAAGCACTCGCTCTATTATTCCAGAAGAAGCCAGCTTCACTGTTATTTACAGCCTGTCACTTGCATTGGGAGTCCTGATTTTATTTCATCACGGAACGAATACTAATGTAATGCATTTACTATTTGGAAGTGTTTTGGGCATAGATCCAGTGACCCTTTCACTAATAGCCGGGGTTTGCGTAATTACCACGCTTTTTCTTGCTAATTTTCGAAAGTTGCTTTTAATGTATTGCTTTGATCCCCTACTCTTCCAAGTGGCTGGTTATCATCACAAGCTATTAATGTTTAGCTTTTTTGCCCTAGTGGTTAGCAACCTTGTCGCCAGCTATCAAGCTATAGGAACACTTTTGGCTTTGGGGTTAATGATGCTACCTGCAATTACTGGGAGAATACTGTGCACCCACTATCGCCAAATTTTTAAAATAAGTTCTTTGCTTGGTATTTTGGGATGCTACTCAGGACTTTTGTTGTCGTACCACATTGACTGGCCTTCTGGACCTTCAATTATTTTATGTCTGGGCATTCAATGTCTAGTAGCTTATGGCTGTAAGCAAAAAAGTAAATCCTCACACATTTAATTATTTGTTTATAGTAACCAGCGGTTGTAACACTAGTGGAATAGATTGAGTGCCTTACGGACAAAAATAACTAATCGGGAGCAATAAGTTAATGACTTTCTAGATTTATTCCAGAAAGCCCTTTGATTTTTATAAGCTCTTTGTTGAATTAGCCGTTCACTTGCGTCACACCGCAAACAAGCGCTGATCCATCACTTTTAAACTTAAATACAACTTTAGCTTCACAGCCAGTGAGAACGCATTCGTTACTTGTCAAAGGAACAGCATTAGGGTCGCCAACAGTAGTTCCCTGGACTGGAAAAAGTAGTCCCATCAAGCTTTTTTTCATCCAAAGTTATAGTAATTTCTTCATCTGGTTGAACAATTTGCGTAACAATAAACGGAGTAGTAGCGCTTTTATTCTCTTTAGCCCTTACAGTGACGCTTACAGTAACTTTGGCGTTATTCTTTACCTTCAATTCACCTGCACATAAAGGACTTAATAAGACGCTTGCGACAACGACTGATTTAAATATTTCTTTCAAGTTCATAATACTCTCCTGTTAAATTAAGTAAGTTCACGTCGTCATCTTGTTTTTTTTAAGAAGGTAGGTCTACGTAAAAAAAAAGTGAATTCCGTCTAAAAAAGAAAATAAGCATGCAGGTATGATAGGTAAAAATCACTATTAGCTGCGCTCTAACAGCAGTACTTTCAAATGAAACTGAGCTATATGCCCTCTATTCACTTACTTTTATAACCAGCTATCAATGCACTAATGACGTCCTTTGCAATCTTATATTCTTTTACTATTATGTTTTCCGTGCTCATTTTTTTAAGCTGATATCTTACTACTAAAGTGGCAATTACTGCTTGGACTATGTATATCAAAGCAGCCATCAACATAGAAAGCCCTTCACTATATCCACAGTCAAAATGCAGCACCTTACACACGGATAAACCAAAGAAAACTTCAGCCAGTATAAGACTTATACCCGCAAGTCCCCCAATAAAAATCAGACTAAGGGGGGTAACTCTATATGATTCAGTGGGTGAAGTCAGTGATCTCCCGATCACCGAACTAAGGCCTTCGACAAGGGCTTTAATAATCATCTAAACACCTACTTGCCGTTGCCGAAAAGCTTAGATGCCAGCATTCCTGCCAGGAAAGAAAGTCCGATAGCCAGCAACGGATTAGACTTAGCTTGTTCTTCCAAAGAATGCAGGCTATTCTTCGCATATTCCTGGCTCTCCTCAAGCTTCTCTCTAACTTTGCCCCCAAGCTCATAAGCATCATGCTCGAGACCTTCCTTCATAACATCTTTTTGCTTTTGTAGATTATCAATTGTTTTGCTATGTATCGCCATGTGACACTCCGTTAAGTTGTTTTCCGCTGTCGATGTGCTCGAAAAAAGCTTGAGCTTCTACGTTAAAAACTCATAAAATTTAATGTACTTAAATGACATAAACCTTGTGAAGTTCACCTTTACGGGGTCATTTTTGTAGAAAAATTAAAGATTTTTGAGAAAAGTTAAAAGTTTCTATAAAAGAAATACCTTTTAATTTGAAAAAGCCACACGTAAACCTATGTAATGCTCTTTTTTTGCATAAAACTGCCCATGCCTTGATATACCCTGAGAATACTCTATCAAAAATTGCATATGTCTCCCCCTCCACACAGCATCTTCCGTTTGAAGACCAGTTCTAATATTGAAGCTTGGCTTGAAATTATTTTGGCTCCAAAAGTGCGTATGTATGCCACATACATATCGTGTGGTATCAAATAAAAAACTTTTTTCCGAGATATAATCTACTCCAGCCTCAAAACTAAAAGGTTTGAGCGTAGACGGGTCACGATGAACTAAATAGCCAAAACCTACATAAGGTCGGAAGGAATTGAATTTATATGCTGTAAACCACTTAAATGCTTCGTAACTTAAATTAACCCTTTTATTGATATAATCTGGCCTGCTGATTAAGAATTCGTCCCCCAAGTGAGAGCTTAGATGAGAAAATTGGAATAAATTTTGCCATTTTCTGTCATAAACTAGTGATAGTCCCCCACCCACAAAGTAGTCTGATGAGCCTCGTAGGAGAAGAGTCGACATCCATCAAGCCAAAAAGCCCAGCCTGAAGGCCAAGCTCATACGCCCATCCATCTGTTTTATAACGTACAAGGGCACGTTTTCTCCGAAGGAAAGATCGAAAATACGTTTTCCATATTTATTTTTAAAGTGTTTTTGGTAACCAACCGAAAATTTGGGCCATTTAGGATCGGCAATTGGAGGATCATAAATAACATCAGAAGGCAAAATTTCATGAGAAGATTGAGATGTGTGAGAGTTTAAAGAACATGCTGCACTAGGCTGAGCATAAGGAAGTTGAGCGTTCACCACAGTAATATCCACGCCCTTAAAAAGTTTTGTTTTTTTCAAGCGTTGAAGCAATTTTTCCTTTGTTGATGGATCGAGGTCTCTTTTCAAAAGATGAATGTGCAGCCTTTCATTTTCCAAATGAAAGTCTAGCGCCTCCTCAGGTATTAAGTCACTTACGATGCACGACACATAACCCATTATGTAGTCTTGCGAAAATGAGTAGCAATTATTTAAAAAAGTACAAATTATAAGTATATTAAAACAAAAAATTATATGCGCCATAAAGTGATTCCCAAGAGCTCTCAAGTAAGTGAAGTAAATTTCTAGCTATGCTTTTATTTTTAGTAAAAGGAATTATCGCAAAAGCTCAACTATGTCAACCTGCGAAACTACAGTGGGAAATAACAGAGGTATTCTTGTAAAAACGATCTCACCAAAATTATAAAAAATCAGTTTGCTTTTGAAGAACCTATAGGTGCGAAAGATGCCTGCACACTAGTTGTGGTATCCTCCAAAGGCATATCGGGATTTTGACCTTTCAAAACGCCAGTATTATGAGATAGATTAATCTCTAAAGCTCTCACTTTTTCTTCTAGAGGAGCTAAACGTGACAAAAAATCCTGAAAAGTATTTTTTAAGGTACTTATTTCTATTTCTATCGAGGTAAGTTTCCCTATTCCTTCTTTTTTACCTTTCAACTTTTCCATTATGAACGGAGATAGTACTCCCGAGCAAAAACCAACAAACATAGGAATTATATAATTTAGATTAAATTTCACACTTTATCCTATTTTGAACAGACTTAAATAACGATTGATTACAATTAAATGATGACTGAGATCGCATTGGCTATAGCTCTCCTTTTAGCTAAATTACTGATCCGTGTCTACGCCTGGGCAAAAGTTATTAGGTTACTTTGATTTTTATACATTTCTTGGATGTCATCTAATTATAGAAAAATTAGCTAAAATTTTATCTTGAACATTTTTTGAAATAGGCTTAGAAGGTTAGCTGAGAGGTCGAAGAAGCATCTGAGGGGAAATAGTCTAAAAATATTCCAACATAATTGGTAAGGGTTAGTCGCCACTTTTTAATTGGTAACACGTTTAGGAGGCTTAGACATGGAGTCGGATTTACTTAAATTAATTTATATCGTGGAGTTAGCAGGATTTTTGTTATGTTCTGCATCTTCCCGCACGAAAGATTAAAAAATAAAGGTTAAATTATATTATTCGTCCAGGAAGGGAAGTCTTGCTAAAACGTTTTTCCTTAAATTTTCAGGTCTTTCTGCTTTTTTGACGATTCCATCGCACTTTGAAACATAAAGAGAAGCACATTCTAAAATCTCTTTTTCGTGTTCTTCAGCTTTTAAATCCCCAAATAAATAACTGACTTTGCCTTTAGATGCAAACCCAACCGAACAGGATCTTTTGCAAGCATTCATACATGAAATAGGTTTTAGTGAAAGTACGTTTTTTAGTTGTGCTTCTTGCTGCAGTAGGTGATCAAGATTTTCCAACAATACCACCCCTGAGGTTTTGCCATCTTTATTATTTTCTAAATTGCATTTAACGCAGACATAAAGAAAATGTTTATTCATAATCACCTCGACACTCCAGAAGCCTAACCTTAGCTTAAGTTATGTTTCGATGCTAAGCACTTTTTAGATCTTTTTCTGGGGTAGTGTCGATTAGTTGAATAAAATTTGTCTTCCTATTTCCTACCGCATGCCCTTAACTACTGCGGTCACCCCATGAACAATATGCTGGGTAGCAAGTGCTGCTAAAATCACGCCAAAAACACGCGTTAGTACATTCATGCCCGTAACGCCAAGTAGCTTCATTAGCCTTTCGCTTAAGCGCATTGCAATGTAAGTAATAAACAATACAAAAATAGCTATTAAGATAACTCCCAAGCCTGCTGTAGTGTTAAAATGCTCTGCTTCACGCATGAGAACCACAACAGAGGTCATAGCTCCAGGCCCTGCAATTAATGGAATAGCTAGTGGAAACACTGAAATATCTTCACTATCGGTGGCTTCCTTTTCCTCATCATTTGTAGGTGTACGCGAACCTGTAGATTTTGCCATTACCATTTCTATGCCAGCCAATAACAACAAAAAACCACCTGCAATACGAAATGCAGGTTGAGAAATACCCATCATGTTTAACAAGCGATCACCTGCTAAAGCGAAGAAAATCAACAGAACTGCTGCAATAATGCAGGTTTTTCTAGCGGTTTTCTCCCGCTGCGCCTGCGAATCAGCTCGAGTCAGTGAAATAAATACCGGAACGACCACAAAAGGGTCAATAATAACCAGTAATGTTACGAATGCTTGCCATAAAAAATCAGACATTTTTAGCTAAACTCTTCCCCCACTTTCTGTTACTTTAAAGCAATAATCCTAAACAAACCATTAAAATGTCCTTGGTTGAAATTACACAAAGCTCGCACCCTGTGATTTTGGAATTGCTTTACGCAACTGATGCAAATTTTACAGGTAAGATTATATACAAAAATGCTCGGTGTTTTTTGCATGAAAAGGCAATGCCCTTATTTGAAAAAGCCATTCTTTTAGCTGACCTGCAAGGGTATACAATAAAAATATTTGACACGTTTCGCCCCAAGCAAGCCGCACAAGCTTTGTGGGATTTCTGCCCAGACCCCATGTATGTAGCAGATCCGCAAAAAGGCTCAAACCACACTCGTGGCATTGCTATCGATTTAACATTAGTTGATAAGACAAATGGACAAGAACTTGATATGGGCACACCCTTTGATGATTTCACTGATCATTCACACCATAGTGCGATTTTATCCCCAGAAATAGCAAGAAATCGCTACCTATTTTTGGGCATAATGATGAGCGCTGGCTGGGACTTTTACAATAACGAATGGTGGCATTATCAGCTATTTTCCCCACGCGATTATCCACTCATTGAACACGACCATGGAATAATGTAATGCTTCCCAATTCCGAATGGATTCTTCTGGCATTACTTGCAGTTATATTGTTGAAACCGGAAGATGTCCCCAAAATAGCAAAATTCCTAGCGAAAGCCATGCGCCAGGCACAACACTTGTGGAATGAATTAGCGTTAAGCGAACTTGATAAACACACCACACCTGAACATTCTGATGCCGATTCGAAAAAGCATCCATTCAACTTGTCCCCACCCAAAGCGAAATCTGGCCCTGTAAAAGATTAGCCAGAGCCATATTCCCTCTCTTAAAGTTCTCGCACCATCGAAATTCGGAAGTATAATCATACAATACTATGATTATTTACAAAAAATTAATATAAATAGTTGATAATTATTATACATAATCAATATAAATAAAATCACATGGGTAAGTTTGTTGCTTTTTTAATTTTGTTAATAGCTACCAACTTTCACGTTGATGCTGAAGCATTCGATCAAAAGATGAGCGATGTAAATAAATCTTTAAGCTCTATCACCAGCACAGACTCAGGAACAAAAGGTGGCGCTACAAGCTCTGGAAAAGCAAGTAGCGGAGCTGCTGCTTCAAGCGATGGTGGCGGAGCTGCTGCTTCAAGCGATGGCGGTGGTGGAGCTGCTGCTGGATCAAACGATGGTGGCGGTGGAGCTGCTGCTTCAGGCGATGGTGGTGGTGAAGCTGCTGCTTCAGGCGATGGTGGTGGTGAAGCTGCTGCTTCAGGCGATGGTGGTGGTGAAGCTGCTGCTGGATCAGATGCAGCTGCAGGAACAAATGCAACTGACGATGAATCATCCGCGTCAGACTCTGAATCAAAGAAAAAGAAAAAGAAAAAGAAAAAGAAAGCTAAAGGTAAAAAAGGTAAAGGCAAAAAGACAAAGGGTAAAAAAAGTAAGGGTAAAAAAAGTAAGGGCAAAAAGGCCGGTGGCAAAAAAGGTAAGGGCAAGAAAACCAAGAACAAGAAAACCAAGAACAAGAAAACTAAAGGCAAAAAGGCCGGTGGCAAAAACGCAGTTGGTAAAAAAGCCGGTGGCAAAAACGCAGGTGGTAAAAACGCAGGTGGTAAAAAAGCCGGTGGCAAAAACGCAGGTGGTAAAAACGCAGGTGGTAAAAAAGCCGGTGGCAAAAACGCAGGTGG
>CAITNM010000025.1 GCA_903893805.1 uncultured Alphaproteobacteria bacterium
CGCGAATGCCACGCTGGCGACGATGACCCCGATAACCAATGGAGCGAATTGTTTCACAGTTCTATTCTGGCGGAGGGAGAGGGATTCGAACCCCCCGAAAGTTGTTACACTTTAACGGTTTTCAAGACCGCCGCGTTCGACCACTCTGCCATCTCTCCAGGGCCAAAATTAGATAAGCAGAGGCATATTCACAAAGATTTTTTGCTTAGTCCTCATATTTATTTAGTCGTAAGCCTTGATGACTGATTTTTAGGTAGGTTGTAAAAAAGTTAATTAAAGTTTTTCCTGAATCTGCCAGGTATCATTAGTCCGTATATAGACCTAAATTTACTTAATGATGAAAGCAATCAAATTCATTTCTTCACTGCTGCTTTTTGCCCCATGGGCTTCAAATGCACAGCATACTAATTTCGAAAAATCAAGAGCATTTCAACAAATGACTACAACCAACTCAACCGAAGCCATACACACTTCTGAGGTTGCAACCTTCGGAGCTGGCTGCTACTGGTGCATAGAAGCCCAGTTTCAACAATTGAAAGGAGTCAAAAAAGTAGAGTCCGGATTTAGCGGCGGTTATGTGGAATACCCAACATACAAGCAGGTATGCAGTAGCCATACCGGCCACGCAGAAGTATGCAATATATTTTACGACCCTTCAGTGATCAGCTTCGATGAGCTCCTCGCAGCTTTCTGGACATGCCACGACCCAACCACACTCAACCGCCAGGGCAACGATGTGGGCACACAATATCGCTCTGTTATCTTTTATCATAACGAAGAGCAAAAACAGAAAGCAGAAACTTACAAAAAGCAACTCAATGATGAAAAGGCCTGGGATAAACCCGTAGTTACCGAAATAACAGCTTTCACCAAATTCTACAAGGCGGAAGATTACCATCAAAACTATTACAACGAAAATGGTGACCAACCCTACTGCCATTTTGTGATCGGCCCCAAAGTAGAAAAATTCAAAAGAGTATTTAAAGACAAATTGAAAACCAATGAATAGGTTCGATAAGTGGACGAAATGTGTACTTATTCTTGACGTAGCTGATACCGCTACCAACATAGCTTTTGGTACACTATTAGCCGGCACTGGCCATATCTGGTTTGATGATTTGAGTAGGTAAAAACATCCCTGTTACAAGTCCTAAAAATAAGCACTCGGTCAACCTGGAATTCGAAAAATAGTTTTTAAAAGAAAATATGATTTTTCTTGTTGTTTTTAAAAAAAAATGTAGATTTGCTTATTCATTAATTTTTTATTCAATTTACAATGCAAGAAGGTACAGTAAAATTTTTTAATGAGACCAAAGGATTTGGTTTCATTACGCCATCAAATGGTGGCCAGGACATTTTCGTTCACGTTTCAGGTCTGAAAGATCAGATCCGTGAAAATGACAAGGTCTCTTTCGAAGTGCAAAATGGTAAAAAAGGTCTAAATGCCGTAAACGTTAAAGTGATTTAATTTTACAGCACCATTTAATATCATTGCAAGACGTGCCACGCACGTCTTTTTTAATTTTATTAATTGTCCCTTAAAGTTTTTCCGAATTACCTAATTTCTTAAGCATTTTACCATGTGCTACCAAAGCGCTTCTGAATGTCGGCATTACATTGTACGGGATATTAAAATCAGCAGCTACATCTTCTACGATCTTGGCTATTTGCGGATAATGAACATGGCATATATGCGGAAATAGGTGATGCTCGATCTGGAAATTAAGACCGCCAATAAACCAGCATATCAATTTATTGTTTGGTGCAAAATCTGCGGTGTTTAATATCTGGTGCACCGCCCAGTTATTTTCCATTTTCCTTTCTTCCGATGGCGGCGAATAATCTGATGTTTCTACTACGTGAGCTGGCTGAAAAACACAAGCCAGCGATAGCCCTGCTACCATATGCATTAATACAATACCTAAAACGACGTGATACCATGCCACATGTGCAAACATTATTGGAAGAACTATCATATAGGCAACATAGAGTACTTTCAGC
>CAITNM010000026.1 GCA_903893805.1 uncultured Alphaproteobacteria bacterium
AACTTTCTCTACTGATTATCATGGGCCACTGTAGCAGATAATGGGTACAAACAATTTAGAATTTTCTGAGTCTTTCTTTAAGAAATTGCATTGGATGCTTGAAGAGGTGGTTCTGCAGGAAAGTTTTTATTTACACTCTCTACTTTATTAGGGCTAGGAGAGAACAAAAACACGGAAAAGAGATAAATTCCTATAAATACGATTAAAAGTGCTGTTATCCCTATAAAACCAAAATATTCTTCGACTAACGTACAAAATAAACTCTTAAATCTCTCCCCTTTTTTTCTCAATCATATCAAGATTTTCTTGAATCCTTTTTTCATGAGCAGAACTTTTTGGAAAATGAGTCCTTACAATATCGAGAGCATGTTTTAGATAGGTGATGGACGTGTTCAGGAATTTTTGGGATATTTCTTTTTCACCATTTTCTGACTCAATAGATGCTTTTTTTATGTATAGCTTTGATAGGTTTTCTAAACATTCATGACCATCAGGATGTTTATTCTTTTCAAAAATAAGAAAAGCTTTATTTATAAAATCCTCAGCATGGTCTAAGTCATCCTGCAGAAAATAAATTTCGCCGAGATCGTTTAAAATGGGAGCTGTCGCAAGATGGGCTTCTCCATAATTCGTTTCGTAAATGAATTGACTTTGTTCCAATAGAGTTTTGGCTTTTTCATAATTTCCTAATTTTCCATACAAATTTCCCAGGTGTCCTAAAATCAAACCAGCGTAAATATAATTTTCATGAAAATGACCCTTGTAAATTTTACGAAGACTATCAAATAAACTTTTAACATCTTCATGTTTCTCAAGGTGATCAGATGTATGAGCTAAAGCCCATAAAGGACCAATATTATCAGGGAGAGTTGAAGCCCAAGATTTTAGACTTTTTTCTAAGGCATCTTTTGCTTTATCATATTTTTTGAGTTTCGCATAAACAACGCCCAAGTGTTGTAATGCCCACGCGATATCCATATCGTTATGGTAATCTTTGGTGAAAATCAAAAGACTTTTTTCCAGCAGAACCTCTGCTTTTTTATAATTCCCTAACTTTCTCTCAAGAGTTCCCAGTTGTTCAGATGCCCAAGCTACAAAGTTTTGATTTTCAGGAAAATGCTCTGCATGAATAGTTAAACCCCTTTCAAACGCCCTCTTAGCATTGTCATAGTGTCCTAATGACATGTCCAATGTACCCAAATATACCACAAAATATGCGTGTCTCAGAGGATCATCCATAGAATGTTGGTTATAAATTTCAAGACTTTTTTGCAACAATACTTTTGCCTCATTAAAATCACCTAGATCTCTCAAAACGTTTCCTAAAAATCCCGTAGCAAAAGCTATACGAGTAGGCTTTTCTTCGTAAGAGTCTCTCAACTGTACGAGACTCTCTTTTAGAAGAGCTTTTGCTTTAGTATTATCACCGCAAAAATAATGAATGGTTCCTAGCTTGCTTTTGATCATTCCTTCTATTTTATCGTTAAGGAATCTTCCGTGGCATAAAAATATTTCACAAGGGTTAATTAATTCTTTCATTTTTACCAAATCTTCCAATCTGATCACTTCATCTAGAGTATTTTCCAAACTTTCTGCGATGGATGTTATGAGCTCTTTGTTTCTTTCTAAATCTAATTTTTTCATAAGGTAAGATAAACTTATAGCTTGAGTACTTCGGTGAATGGAAAGAGCTGTATTTGAGGGGTTATTTATCAGAAGAGAATATTTCTTTAAATTAAAAATAAAATTATCAACAACCATATTATTCTTGAAATTATTTAAAAGTTCTCTTGGAATATTTTGAGAGTCAACTAAACTTATAAACACACAAAGGTCTTTAAAATCTTTGTGTGTATTAATGATATGTTGTAGAGATACGGTAATCAGACCATATCTAGTTTTTGTGTACTCGCTAGTATCATTTAAAAGAGTTTTTTGTAGATCAGTAAAATCACTATCGTGCTTAGTAATATTTTCTAAATAAGTTTTGAATGATGTTTGTGTTGCCTTTAAATAATATGCTGCGATAGAAACATCTAATGGAAAAGGTGGAATCTGTTCTAGGAATTTCTTAATCTCTTCTTTTTTACCCACGGTTAGTGAATAAATATCTTCACTCCTCATAATTTTGGTAAAAAGGGTAAATTTCTGATCTGTATTCAATTCTCCGATGACGATAGTATGACCAATGTACCTATTGTTATCAACATTACTATCACGCGTGGTTATAATAACTTTGCCATTTCCCCAGGTTTCAGAATCATATGGAAAGTATTTTTGGATATCTGTAAATGTTTCTACGTTGTCGTATATTAAAAGCCATTCTTTCTTTCCTTTTAGACAAGATTTCACAAAGTGGATTATAGCTTCTTCTTTTTCCGCAGGATCTTTAATCGCCTGTATTTCTCTTAAAGTTTTTTGATATTCTTCGGTGTTAGCAAGTTTTTTAGCAATATTTTCAAATGATGCTTTAAGACTTTCCTTAGTTTCTGCATTAATTTCCCATAAATAATTTATCTTTCGTTTGCAAGCATACTGGCGCGCAACGGTAGTTTTGCCTGCTCCTCCTACCCCCACAAGAGCAACAGTTTGAATGCCATCTTGTTTTTTAAGTTTCATCTCAATCTGATCTATAATCTCAGAACGATTAAGAAGAAGCGAATGCGCAGGGAGCCTTAAATCAGATCGGAAAGAAGTGCCTTCATTATTTTGATTCCAAGAAAAAATTAAAAAAGCACCACAAAGCCCCGTAACAGCCAATATAATTGCGGTAAGATAGCTTGCCTTTATTTGGCTCATAAAATTTTTTTCTAATTGTTTTTCAGGTAAAGCAACCTCTTGCTGCGTAGAGCCTAAATGTATTGTTTTATATTTTTCTTTAAATTCTGCAGCGACCTTGTTGATATCAAGATGTGGAAGAAGTTTTTTAAGAATTATAAAAAACGAAAAATAATAATCCTCATGTTTTGTACAATTGATGATTTCAAAATCGACAAACTGTTTAGGAATTTCCTGATGATCTTTTTGCAAAAGAAAAAGGATTTTATTTGAACTATATTTGTGCAGAAAAGAAGAAGTTTCTGCTTCGGACATGGTTTTGGATAAAACAAATATCACATAAGCTTCTGCTTTTTTTTGTACAGTACGTGATATCGTAATGCCTGCAAGATTTAAATGTGATTTAAGATGGACAGCAAAAGAGTCTGTATCTTTCTCATGGAGTAAAAAGCAAAGATTGTTTTCTTGATTTAATCTTGAAATATCTTTTAGATTTTTTTCAAAAACAGCTTCAACTCGTAAGAGAGCGTAATATTTTCTTAAAAGAAAAACTTTATCGGGGAATACTTCAATGAAATCGATAATTCCTTCGCGTGTATTCGCTCCACTCTTAGACATGATGTTACGAATATGTGTTTCGACTGTTCTTGAGTTAATAGATAGAAGATAGGCTATTTTGCTTGTTCTTCTTGCACTCAAAATGCACGCAATCACATCAATTTCGCGAGCTGTAAAATGAATATTGCCGATCATCGATAAATGCTTCAAGTAGAAGTTTTGAGAGAAGAGAATTTGCATTTCTTGCATAAAATAGGGCCTCAGATTTGTTAATTATTTGTGATTTCCATGGAATATCTTTATAGGATTTAAAGAAAACAAAGTTCTTCTAACCCATTGATATCTACGTATTTATTACGTAGATGTGTGCAATTTATAAAAGAAAAATACAAGCCAAACAAGCTTTGTTTCAGCGAACCTATTCCTCATAAAGAACATTCTAAAGAAATATCCGTATGTTTCACGGATGTTTTTAGCTCTTCAAAACTGAGAGTATTCCCCCAGAACCTTAGTCGCTATCCCTCTCTTTCGGATTGAGGTTCTTAAATTTAACTAAGTAGTTTGAGAGGTACATTAAGGAGAAAGAAATGAACGTCACGGAAATTGAAATTGAAAAAGAAGATGCAGAAATTTGCTCTGAATTCATTATCTCATTAGAAGACAGTGCTTCTACTTTAACTCAAGGACCTTTTGGTAAATTTTCTGAAGGGCACGGAAGACTTTATGGTGGTGGTTTTTAACCCAATCAAAATAAGGACTTAATGAATAATTTTAAAATTAGGAGATAGAAAATGGGTCTTATTGCAATTGAAAAAGATCAATTAGATACAGAAGTTCAGGATGATTTTGTTGTGGAATTGGAAGAAAGCGCCTCTGCCCTGACTCAGGGAGTGGGTCAATTTAAGGGAGAAGGACATAGCTACCACAGATTATGGTAAATAATTTGATTAAATAAAGAAAAGAGACATCATCCTTAATCAAAAAATGATGTCTCTACTACTAAACCTATGAGGATAGAGTATGTATTACCATCTTAATGATCACATTTATGTTACTCGGTTTCGAGATGAATTTATTGTTTTGGATACAAAAAAAGATAAATATACCATTTATCTAAAACAGCTTTCAGAATTACTAAGTACAGTTTTTGAAAAAAAAATTTCTTCTGAAAACAAATCCATTGTTAAAAAACTATTAAATGACAATGTTATCGTGGCAAAAGATACTCCTTATCCTTTTCATATAAGCATGAACCTTACATCTACTGGGGTATCAAATGCAGATTGGCGCTTACCCTTAAATACTAAAAAAATTAAAATCAACCCTACTGTTTTGAATGCTCTTTTTACCCTTATAAAAATTAATTTTTATATAAAAGCTAATGGCTTATATTCGGCAATTCACCTAATTAAAAGATCTAAAAAAAATCAGTCAAAATATACTGTTCCGCAAGAAGAAGATCTTATAAACCTAGCAAACATAGTTAATAAAGCATGCTTGATATACCCAACTAGGACAAAATGCTTAGAGTGGGCCATGACCTTTGTTTTGCTGGCTTTAAAACGAAAATGGAAATGTAACCTTGAGATTGGGGTTCAAAATTATCCTTTTTTTGCTCATGCATGGGTTGAGTGTGCTGGAAAAGTCGTTATGGATTCACAAGATTTAAGGCAAGGATTAGCTGTGATTTTGAATGAACCTTTTAGAAAGCTAAAAATATGATATATGCAGGGTACATTCACTTTAATGGTGCACAAGATAAAATTAATAAGCTTATAACCGCTATTAATTCGTTAATTCCCACAAATGCGAAGGTTATAATAAAAAATTCTCTTGTTCTGTGTTATGGCAAAATTTCAAATGAACAAGATATGGATGATATTTGGGAAAATGATACTTCTCTTTTACTAGGACGCGTCTTTGACAAGAATCATAACGGCTCATTTAAAAAAGAAGATTTTAAAAATTACGCTGATTTATCAAAAAAAGCTGTCTTGGAAAAAATTTGGGGTAAGTATGTCTATATTAATTTAAACAACAGCACGCAATTATTTGAAATTGTTCTTGACTCAACTGGACAGCTTCCTTTTTTTATTATCCTTTCCCGGATGGAAACATTTTATTTTCGTCCGATATAGAAGTTATTTTTAAAGTCCTTTCGCAGAAGCCAGAATATAACCTGGAATATCTATGTTCTTATATTGTGCATGGTACCAGTAGCTCAATTCAAACGCCTTTTAAGAATATTTATGAGCTACCTCCGGCATGTAGTCTGCAGTTAACAAAAACCAAAAGAACAACAACTGCTTTTTGGGATCCGCTCAACTCTTACAAAACTTCGAAAAATCAAAAAAAGGACGCTGTAGATGTATTGCAATCCACTTTAAAACCATGGATTGCTCCCTATAAGGATATATGTGTCAGTCTTTCAGGTGGGCTTGATTCTTCTGCTCTTGTTTATTGCTTGAAAGATCTTGTGAGGAAAGATCAGTCGTTAAAAGCTTTAAATTACTTTCACTCTCAAATTCAATCTTCTAACGAATTAGTGCACGCACGCAAAGTTTGTAAAGAGACAAATATTGAACTTATTGAAATTGACGCCTCTCATTCTTTACCATTTGATCCTCCACATCGAAACCTTCCCCTTATGCCCAATAAACCTTTTCCCGGATTAGTAAGTTTAAGGTGGCTAGAAACTATATTTGATAATATTCCACAGACATCTTCTTATACTTTTTTAAGTGGGCATGGAAGTGATCATATATTTATGCGTCCCCCTTCCAAAAAGTCTGTTACTGATTATTTTCTCGAAAAGGGATTTAAGGGACTTGAAAAAGAATTAAAAAATATTACCCAATTTTACCGCGATCCCATGTTTGCAATTGCTAAAGAAAACTTATTAAGTTTAATATCTTATTTTTTTGCATCAGATAAAGGGAAAAAGCCTCTTAATAAGACTAATGATGAAACTCCAAACTGGATTAAACAAGAACTACTTCACAAGGCTTCTCCTAACTATGTTCATCCCATATATGAAGATTTACCAAGAAAAATTATACCAGGAAAATATGATCAGATTGATAATCTATACGAGGGCATTAACTCTATTCATGTAGAGTTAATGGATCAAATTAGCCCAACTCACTACCCCTTTCTTTATGAGCCAGTTGTTGAGTTTGCCCTTTCTTTTCCAACCTATGAACTCTTTGATAATGGATATGATCGCTATCCACTAAGAAAAGCTGTTGGAGATCGTTTTAATACAGAGACGGTTTGGAGACGAGATAAAAGCCAAACCACAGGATTATTTCAGTTAGGTATTAAACAAAATTTGGAATACATCTTAGAAATTTGTTTAGAGGGGTACTTTGTAAAACAAGGACTCGTTAATAAAGAAGGTCTGCATAGAACAATAACTCTTATTGGAAATGGGGATACAAAGCATCTATGGCCTTTTATGTATCTGGCTTCTGTTGAGATTTTCTTAAAGCTTTGGAATGAGAAAAACTTATGAACATGAAAATGAACCAGAGAAAGTACTTTAAGTGTATTGGAGAAATTTTCTTTACTACGTTTAAGGATACCAAACTGCGTCTGAATTTTTTTTCCTCTCTCTTACTTTTAGGGGTTGGAATATTTGCAAATATACTAATACCTATTTTATTAAAAAAAATTGTGGAGCTTTTCTCTTCTCCTAGCAATGCAACACTTTCATTGATTTTACTAAGCTATGGCGTGATCTGGATGATCAGTCATTCATCTACGCATCTGAGAGCATTACTAACTCACAGAATTGAACAGCGTATTAATTATATTTTAGGAATAAAAGTTATTTCTCACCTTTACAGTCTTCCTCAGAGTTATTTTCTTAATCAAAAACCCGGTGCATTAACAAACATAATTAGAAGAGCACAACAACATGTTCCCTCGATTGTAATAGGTATATTTTTTCATGTTTTACCAATAGTCATTGAATTTTTGGTTGCTATCATTCTTATCTCAAGTCTTTATTCATCTCTCTATAGCTCCTTAATAGCTGTCACTTTAATCATTTTCGTGATCTACACTTTCTACTCTATGCATGTAGTTTTAAAACATCGTGAGCATGCAAATGAAATAGATAAAAATGCTGATGGTGTTATAGCTGATTGGATCTCTAATTATGAGGCTATTAAGGTTTTTGGAAACCAAGATTTAGCAATTAAAACGTGCAAAAAAGAGCTAAAAAAACGAGAAATCGCAGAAATTTCATTTGTAACAAAATTTAATATTGTTCATTTAGGACAAACATTAATTTTAGGAATAGGCCTTACAGCTCTCACCTATTTTGTTGGACAAGGTGTTTTAAGGGGAGAGTTAACAACCGGAGATTTTGTTTTATTTAACGGGTATGTCCTGCAATTTATTATTCCAATGAGTGTTTTAGGTCACGTTACACAAGAAATAAAAAAAGCTCTTGTCGATATGAAAGGAATAATGGAATTGTTATTGACGGAAAGCAATGTCAAAGAAATATCATGTCCTATTCATTTATCAGGATCTCGCTTTCAAATTCACTTTAAAAACGTATCCTTTAAATACAATGAACACCACATTTTTGATAATGTGTCATTTAAAATAAATACAGGTGAAACCGTACTCATTGTAGGCCAAACAGGTATTGGAAAATCTACAATCGCCAAGCTTCTTTTAAGATTATACGACCCTACAAAAGGTCAAATCTTTATCAATCAAGTAAATATAAAACAGCTTTCTTTTCAATCTCTATATGAAACAGTCGGATTGGTACCCCAAGAAGCTTATTTATTGAACGATACAGTTAAGAACAATCTTCTTTTTGCAAAACCAGAAGCTTCCTCTCTTGAGATTGAAAGCGCTTTAGACAACGCAATGCTTTTAGGTTTTATAAATAAACTCCCTCAGGGAATTAACACGATTGTTGGCGATCGTGGTTTGAAGTTATCTGGTGGAGAAAAACAACGCCTTTCACTTGCACGTATTTTTCTTAAAAAACCTAAAATTTGTATTTTTGATGAAAGTACAGCCGCTCTTGATGAAAATACTGGCCTCATTATTCAAAACAATATAGAAGCAAATTTACGTGAAATGACAAAAATTATCATTACTCACCGGCCATCTCTTATTCATAAGGCTAATGCGGTTATCCATCTTGATAAGATGTTCACTTATTCGAAAATACCTTCAAATAGTTTGCAAAAGAAGGTACCACATTTCAATTCTAAAAATGGAGAAAATCATGCGTACAACACATTTTAACAGATGTTCAAACCCAAATATTTACTTAAAAAACAAATAACATTAAAAATGAGAATTTTGTCTGACTGCAAACCCAAAAGAAAGAAAGCTATGTTGCGAAGAATTTGGCAAATTGTACCGTTGTTATGTACTGGAGTTTTTATATCAGAAGCTTATTCCTCTGATAGAGACCCAGGCATGTTCAAGCCTCCTTGCTATTATAGGGTATTTATACAAGCTATATACGATCAAACTGAGCTTTTGGCTAAGATTGGGCCTAGGTTAGATACTCACACTATAAGTGACACTGAGTTAGATGAATTGCTTGTTGCACATTTGTACGCAAGTAAAGTAGCACAAATAAAACAAAAAATTATGGGGAAACTTAGGGCTAGAATAGCTTTCCTTGAGAGAGAAGCTGATTCTGAGGATAAGAAAGCTTTATTACAAAGGATTTTAGGGGTACTAACAGGTGCAGGCGGAGTAGCTGCTGGTGGAGTTGCTATGGCTATGTTGCCACTTGGTGTTGGTGATGTTATAGGACCTGCACTCATCTTTGGTGGAGTACTCGGCATCAAAGGAGAGCTAGATAATACTCTCAAAGGTTCTTCTCCAGAGGTAAAAAAATTAAGAACAGAGATAGAACTCTTAGAAGTAGAAGAACAATGTTATCTAGAAGGATTGAGAACCGAAGAAGTCAGTTCTTTTGAGGAAGCCTATGTTAAGAAGAAAGCAAAAATAGGTCTAACAAGGCTGCAACAGGCTATAGAAACAAACTTGCTTGATTTGCGCATGCCAGGAAATCCTTACGCTTTTATTTCTAGAGAGTTTTTAGCGCAAGCTTTGTGCTTACCTATTACTCCCAAAGTGCTATTATCTTCAGACCATGACGCAAGCCTTTTTGCCCTTGGGAATCGTTTTGATCAAGATCCTTTTTTCAGGGTATTTGATGCTCCCGTAAAAGAAGCTCTTCGCTCTATAGTATTAAGGATTGCAGCCGATTCTGTCGTGCCAGATGATACCTCTGTTTCCTTAAGAGGGAGATATTCTTTTCATGGCAGAATTCCTGGCTGCGGTAAAACTGAAGCAGCCAAGCAAATAGCAAGGTTTCTTAAACTTCCATACCATATTGTTACTTTGAGAGATGTGACTGAATTAAATGTACAAAACCTTGAAGGCATTAACTTTTATAACCCAGAACCCAATGTAGGATGGTTATTATCTCCTTTGTTAACCCCTGATGAGTCTGGAAGAACCCATACTAATGCTATTCTAATTATAGATGAAATCGATAAGATCTTAGAAAATATCGGTGCAGCAGGGCCTGCCTTAAATTTTTTACCGCAATATTTAGAATCTGGGACAGTTGCAGTAAATAGTCCTTATTTTAGAGATCTTATAAGAATAAATCGTATGACGATTATCTTGACCGGTAATAAGCCGCTTACTCACGCCGCTGTGCTTTCAAGACTTACTCGCTCAATAGAATTCCCTGCTTTTACTATTGCCCAGATGATGCCAATTTTAAAAGCACATCTTAAAGCACTAAAAGAGGCTAGGAGGATTCCAGCAGAGTTTTTACTGTCTATTGAACTGCCAACTCTAGAGCACCCCTTTAGGATAACTGCGGATATGAATTTAGCCTCTCTACACGCGGAATATGGTGCCGGAGTCATTTATACACCTGCACAACCTATAGAAATACCAGTAGGACCTCCTGCAGAAGAACTACCTATGGATGACGCTAATGGATTCTCTATTAGGACTGCCAAAGCAGCTCTTGAAGGAGTAATGGAAATATTTAAGGCAAGCCTTATTCTAAGATCTCAAGCTAGCTTTACCCGTGGATTAGAGGCGATACAAGCAAACAATAGAGATGCAGCGCTTCACGCTTACATAGAGGCTGCTATTGGAGGACATGCAGAAGCTGCTTGTAAGCTAGGAGCATTACTCAAGGCAGCACCTGCTACAGAAACGTACGCAAAGAAATGGTACATGCGAGGGTGGGATCGGGGATCTTTAAAAGCAGCTTACGATCTTGCACTAACATTAAAGGACACCGAGATTGATAATGCAATAAGTTGGGCCCAAAGAGCAGCGGATGTGCGCTCAGGGGTACCATATTCAACTGAAGAAATTGTAACTCAGAGAATCTCATCTTACTTATTGGGAGAGCTATTTGAAGGAGACGGACAATCAGAGTCAGCAAAGTTTTGGTTTATTCAAGCGGCACAAAAAGGACATCCCTTTGCTCAACGTATGGCAGACCGCTTAATGTTGCGTGAGCAAAAAGTAAAGTCTGGCAAACTAATGTTTGCTGATGAAAGTTAATAGTAACTGTATAGGAGTTTAAAATGAGATTATTACATATTGTTTTTTATAGAGGATTATTTTTCTTTACCCTGCCCGTATGTCTCTGGGCAGCAGTGCATAGCGAAGTTAGCTTAGCTTATCACAGTACGGCAAATAGTGCTTATAATGGATGCAAAGTTACTTTCCAAGTATATGAGGGAACTGAAGAAGCAAAAAAGCGAGTATGGACGGGACAGTTAGGCTTTTACGGAGAAGGGTTACCCTTGGTAAACACTTCCATATTATCTCGTAAACAAGTTGATCCCGAAATAAAATTAAGATATGTCTCTAATGATGCACGCTACAAAGCTTCGTTCGAAACAGTCCCTCCCCTCCGTTCAATGTCTCCTGACGGATTTACTTATGAAGAAACTGCGTGCATGGAAGATAGCATTATTGCGGGCAATATGATCACATGGAGTCTTAATAATCACGCTATAAGTGTTCAAGATGTTGTTGACACAGTAAATAACTTAAAAGACGGAGGACGTTTTCCGAAGTACAAACTTTATGGATACGATTGGAATGATAACGTTGCAAACTGTGTGACATTTTCTTGTCGTTTCTTAAGAGCTTTTGGAGTTAATATTGATGCGTGCACAGAACTCACACCATGGCTAAAACCAACAAGAGGTTCAGGGTTGTCTTGGGCGGGCTATTATATATTCGCTTTTGGTTGGACACATGATCACGTACGTTTGCGTAACGCAGTATTATCCATCGCTCAGTATCATAATAATGTTAGGTGGAATAGAGGAGATGTACAGAGTGGTGCTCCAAGATTTGCACTTAAGAGTATTGAAGATGTGCTGCCAGGAGCAGATATAAGCTCTGTTAGAGCTTATATACAATGATGAAGGAGATCTATTATGAATAGTTTTGTCAAAATTTTCATTGCAGGAGGAGTTTTTTGTTTATTTCTCTTCAACTCCAAAGCAGTATCGTGTGGGGAAGAGTTTGTTTTTCCGTTTGCTGACGATGACCTTGTAAGTCAAAATAGTCGCCAAGTTTTAGAGATGCAACCAGTAAGAAATTCTTCTTCATCATCTACTCTTCCTAGTCGTTGTGCTTTTCCAATCGATACTGCAACTGCTTTACCAGAAGCATCAGCAATTTTAGCTGAGAGAAATAAGGTACGATTCCCCATACCTCAAGCCGCTCTCGCTGGTTTTCTGCCTTTACTAGAGATGGGGGAAGATGTTATTTTTGAAGCCTTTAGGTTTTCTGCATCTTGTAGTTCTGAGTTTAAATTTAAGAGATGTGAGAGAGATGGTAGCGTCTTTTTTATCAATCCTGGATGCAATATATCGCTTGAAGATAACTATAACAGCTATCAATATTTTATTGTAGCTGCGAATCGAGAAGAAGCTGCACATGCATTGAACGAAGTAGAAAAATTTAAAAGAGAAAAATGTCTTACCTTACTTAACCAAGTAAAGATAGTATTATTTAATCTATACGATAGCAAAATGCCGACAACTCCTTTCAACGATCTATATAGCATAGTGCCCAAGAACAACATCGTTAGTTTTATTTTAGATGAAAATTTTATGGGTAAGTGGGTCCTTCTTAAAGATTTATGCCTTAATTTTCATTGGAAGAATTGGCCTGGGATAAGAATTACAGTCCCTTTATCAAATCGTAGATTATTTACACAAGAAATACTTAGTGATGTGTATAAAAGAGTATTAAGACAGTGGCATTCGATAATAGATGCAATAGATCTTGGTATTTTTGAAAATGAAAGTGAAGCTGCAGAGGGTATGTTAGATGTTATTGGAAATCTTCCACCATCTGCAAGCAGGTGGAATATTTTCTAGAATCTGTGATCTAACGTAAAACCACGGGGATTATATAGATTGGACAGCAATTTTGCTATAAACAAGAGGGGGGAGGGTTCTTTGGTTACTGCACGGTCTAGGATGTCTCGAGCATCTAAGCCATCAGGTGCTTTGTCGGCTAAATCCCATTTATGGGGCAAGGTTGTGGGCAAATTGACGATTTTAACTTCAACAATTTTACCTTCTTGATTACTCTGATTTTCCAGAATAGTTGTAATCTTAGTGGCTGCATTAAGTCCCGGCTGATCATGATCTGGCCAAATCGTAACAGACCGATCTTTTAAAGTGCTCCAATCAGACTTTTGAACAGCACCACTTCCACCAGACCATGTCACTACTGCGTGATCTTTGAATAGCTCTCTCGCTGCTTCGCAGGTTTTTTCGCCCTCAACGATCAGCACAGGTGCATTCGGCTTTGCTTTAAGTTGATCCAATCCATACAAAGGACGATCATTACCAAATCCTTGCCATCGCCACTGTTTTTCACCCTTGTCATTTTGACAATAGGTAAGCGTAGGCGTGATTTTATGACCGCTCTTATCCTCTAACCGCACCACATACCCTAAGACATTGCTATCTGCCTCTTTGTAGGCATATCGAGCAACCTCAATTTTTCCTTTAAGCATCTAACTGAGGCTTTTTTCTGCTTTTAAATCAACAGGCGTTGCAAGAGCAGGGAACAGAGGTGTCCAGTCCTATTTAGATTGGTTGATTTTTACGATCCGTAATATGATCATATCATTTGGGTTTGCCAAGTGTTTTTTGAGAATGGAAGGATTTGGAAACGTTCCAACGTTCCTCAAAGTACACGGTATATCTCTTGGCGACTTCTTGAGCGTTAATAAACACGAGATTTTCTGCATTGTTAAACTCTGCTGAGTGTGACCAATTGTATGAGCCTGTTATTGTTTGTAGGTTGTCTATGATCAAGACCTTATTGTGAGCAATTTTGACTGAATGATCGAACCTCACGTCTAAGCGGTTGTTAAGCAAGATTTGAATGACCTCTTTTGAGTACTTTTGATATTGTTGGCTGTGATCAAGAACAATACGAACGTTTACACCTCTTTTTTTAGCCTGGATCAACGCTTGAGTAATAGGCTTGCTTGTAAAAGAATACCCCAACAGCAAAATGCTTGATTTGGAGTTATCGATGGATTTTATTACCTTAGGCAAACAAGACTGACCGGGAGTGAAGCAAACATCCAATGATACAGGCACTGCTGCTATTGAAACTTTTGGAGTAGAGGAGAATGGAATGTTTTCGATAAAGAGTGGATAAGACAAGAGCCCAGCGACAAAAATACTAACCGCTACTATGAGTTTGTTAGGTTTAAATCTATATCCTTGTTTTTTGTGCTTCATGATCTTTAAGGAGGCGGATGCCGCGTTGTTTAAAATTCCCAAGAGAGTTTGTGACGAGCATTATGGTTGTTACTGAGAGCATTTCATTCTGTGTTTTGAGAACCTGAGCGAGTTGGCTTGTCTCGATATTTTTTTGCAGTATCATTCGTTACTCGCCCCTAGAGAACACACAAACATAAAAACTAAAAAACAACCCATAAGATAAAAGAAAGAGAGTCTAAATCTCGTTCCCTAACGTGTACTTGCTCAACTGGATTGGATCATATTGCGATAGTGTTATCAAGTGTCATTTTGCCAATTTTGCTAAATGCGCACTTATGCGGTGTGACAAAGTGCGTTACACTTTTTACACCACTTATGTTACCTACGGCGTTTATTTATGACATCAAGAATGCAAGAGTATCGTGACAAAAAAAGACAAGAAGGATTTGTACAAGTAAGAGTTTGAGTGCCAGAAGAACACGAATATTTTATCAAGAATATCGCTAAAGAGTGCAGACCAAGTGTCCCACTCAAAATCCCCGAGCGTTATGGCAGACCAGCTAAGCCATCACAAATCCGTCTTGCTCAAGCTCTTGCGGCCTCCAGGGGTAAAGAGCCACCTGAACACCTCTATGATTACCACATTAGTTTGTCAGCTTGGATGTGGGGGCTCGGTGGCAGACCGAAATGATTGTTAAGCTGAGAAGCTTTCTTCATTAAATTCCTTTATTTCATATTTATTTTTTTCTCAATGCGCCTCCATATTTGCCGTATTTACCGTCCAACCGTCCACAACCGCAGTTTTGCTAATGTTTTTTGGACGAGTGGACGAATCATTGTCTGAGGTGGACGGTATCGCAGATGTATTGATGGACGAATACTGAAGGCTTGAATGTCCTTATTTACCTAACCAATGGACGGCTGGACGGTAAATACGGCATTTTCAAGGAGGCTAGAAGAAACATTTATATTATATCGTTTCCACGATTCTTCAAATATGTGTTTATCAAACCCTTTTCTTTGTATGCCGCCAATTTCCATGTTCTTCGTATGGATTTGATAGGGAGAAAGAAGCCTACTTAACTGACGCGGGGTAATTCTTTTATCGATCCCCCGAAAATTATACACGGACCAGGGACTTTCTTCGTCCTCACAAAGATAGCTAATTAGGTCAACGGATTCACGCACAGGATCTAAATCCAATCGTACGCACGTACATAACTCAAGAATTTTTAAATATAGGAAACTCGTTAGGCTAGTCAAAACTAGGTGCTTGTAAAAACGGTTGTTTTATTCGTAAATGATTTTTTTTTGTCTATGAAAAAAGGAATTTCAGTTGAAATGGCACTTCAGAAATTTTTTGTGTCTTCTTCCATAAGTATACCCAGGGTATACCCGACAGAATTATAGCAGAAGAAGGTGATGGCTGAAAGCCTTACGTGAATTGGTTGCGGGGGCTGGATTTGAACCAACGACCTTCAGGTTATGAGCCTGACGAGCTACCGGGCTGCTCTACCCCGCGACAATGTAAATAATATATAGCTGTAACCTTAGAAAAATGCAAGATATTTTCCTGGACAATTTTCCATCTATAAACTAAAACAAGAATGGTTACCGAAAGGTGATTTTAGGAGTGTAGCTCAATTGGCTAGAGCGTCGGTCTCCAAAACCGAAGGTTGTGGGTTCGAGCCCCTCCACTCCTGCCATGTTAGTTTTCTATAGACATTTTCCTAACAATCTTATACAAATTGCGGATGAGTCTGTGTTAGACAGACAAAATGCATTTTGTTGTTCTTTTCAAGGAAATACTTTATGGCCGATCATACAAAGACACCTCTTACAAAAAAGATTCCTGAGTTTTTTGCTCAGGTTCGTCAAGAAATGCGTAAGGTCACCTGGCCAAGTGGCAAGGAAACGCGCGTTACAACGGTGGTTGTGTTTATATTTGCAATTATTGCAGCAGCCTATTTTATGGTTGTGGATCAAATTATTTATCGTCTACTACATTTAATTATTGGATAAAACGTTATGTCAGCTGCTAAGTGGTATGTGGTAAACGTATACTCTGGGTTTGAAAAAAAAGTGGCCCAGCTTATTACAGAACACGCCGAAAAACATTCCTTAAGTGAAATGTTTGAGCAAGTTCTTGTGCCTTCAGAAGAAGTTGTTGAAATCCGCAAGGGCAATAAAAAAGTCAATGCTGAGAAAAATTTTTTCCCAGGTTACGTTCTTGTTAAGATGGTTCTCAATGATAGTACGTGGCATTTGGTGCGTGATATTCCCAGAGTTTCTAGTTTTCTAGGGGCTAAGGGTAAGCCAAGTCCGATTAGTGAATCGGAAGTCAAACGAATCATGCAGCAAGTACAAGATTCTATTGAAAAACCAAAACATAATGTGGTATACGAAATAGGGGAGCAGGTTCGAGTTTGCGACGGTCCCTTTACGTCCTTCAGCGGTTTCGTTCAGGAAGTTGATGAAGACAAGGGTCGCTTAAAGGTTTCTGTTATGATCTTTGGTCGACCAACACCTGTAGAGCTTGAATTTGGTCAAGTTGAAAAACAGTAAGTAAATCTGTGGAAGGCTGCCAAGCCGCACCACAGCTCAATTTATTAGTGAGGAATTATGGCAAAAAAATTACGGGCTATATTAAGCTCCAGGTGCCCGCTGGAAAAGCTAACCCATCTCCGCCAATTGGTCCAGCATTGGGTCAGCGCGGTTTGAATATCATGGAATTTTGTAAGGCTTTCAATGCGCAAACCCAAGGGGTTGAGCCAGGGACGCCTTTGCCTGTTGTGATTACAGTATACGCAGATCGTACTTTTTCGTTTGTCACAAAGACACCGCCAAATACTTTCTTTTTGAAAAAAGCTGCTGGCATTCAGAAAGGCACGAAAACTCCCGGACGAGAAATTGTTGGAAAAGTGACGATGGCGCAAATTCGTGAGATTGCAGAAATAAAAATGAAAGACCTGAACGCTCATGATTTAGATGCGGCATGCCAAATGCTTGTCGGTTCTGCTCGTTCAATGGGCTTAGAAGTTGTGGAGGCATAATTATGGCTGGTAAGCGTATTAAAAATGCACTCAAAAGCATAGACGATAAAAAAGTATATTCTTTGAGCGAAGCTGTTAAGTTAGTAAAAACTAACGCAACAGCGAAGTTTGATGAAACAGTGGAAATCGCTATAAATCTCAACGTAGATGCCAAAAAAGCGGAACAAAATATCCGCGGTGTTTTAAGTTTGCCTCACGGTACAGGTAAGGTTTATAAGGTTGCTGTTTTTGCTCGTGGTCCTAAGGCAGAGGAAGCTAAAAAAGCTGGCGCTGACCTTGTTGGTGCAGAAGAAATTATAGATCAAATTTTAAAGGGTGAAATTCCTTTTGATAAGTGTATTGCTACTCCAGATATGATGGGTGTAGTGGGTAAGGTTGCTAAAATATTAGGTCCACGTGGTTTAATGCCAAATCCAAAGCTGGGAACTGTTACAACGGACGTGGTTGCCGCTTTGTCTGCAATTAAAGGCGGTCAGATTGAGTACCGTACTGAAAAAGCAGGCGTTGTTCACTCACGTGTCGGTAAGGCCAGTTTTACAGAGAGTGCATTACAGGAAAACATTAAAGCATTGCTTGATGTGATTTCAAAAGCACGTCCAGCCGGCGTAAAAGGCACATACATTAAAAAATTGAGTTTAAGTTCAACCATGGGTCCAGGCCTACAATTTTCGGTTGAATAATGGCATTCCCATAGAGAAACCTATGGGAAAGGAACAGGAGCCTATCCTGTCCAAGACTGTGGGTTCGGGTAACCGTTTAACAGTGAAAACTGCCTACATAGACAGAATGGGTTGCGCATCTGCTCTTCCCTTTCTGTTTCAAAAAGTAACGAGTGAAGGAGTATAAAAATGGACCGTATGCAAAAGGAAGCATTGGTTGCAGATATGCGCCAGCGACTAGAGGCATCAACTCTAGTGGTAGTTGCTCGTCAATCGGGTTTAACGGTTGATGAAGTAACTAAGCTGCGTCGTGATATGCGTGCTGCTAATGCAGAATTTAAGGTTTTAAAAAATACCCTCGCTCAGATTGCCGTTAAAGGAACTAAACTAGAAGGCTTAACTGAAATGCTGGTCGGTCCAACTACGTTGGCTTATTCAGTAGATTCTGTTGCTGCAGCTAAAGCTCTTGTCGAGTTTGCAAACAAAAACGACAAGATTCAAGTTGTGGGAGCGTGCCTTGATGGAAAAGTTCTGAAATTAGCCGAAGTAAAAGCATTAGCTACCTTACCATCACATGATGTGTTGCGAAGTAAGATTATTGCTGTTATTAGCGCACCAGCTACGAAGCTGGCTATCTTGCTTAAAGAGCCTGCGGCTCGTGTTGCAAGAGTGATTTCAGCAAAAAATGGTTAATCAAAAGCGAGACAACTGAGGAGAATAATTATGTCTAATTTAAAGAAAATCGTTGATGAATTATCAGCATTAACAGTATTAGAAGCTGCAGAGCTTTCAAAATTGTTAGAAGAAACTTGGGGCGTAAGCGCTGCAGCTGCTGTTGCAGTTGCTGCTCCGTCTGCTGCAAATGCAGAAGCTGCAGAAGTACAAACTGAATTTGATGTCATTCTTGAAGAAGGTGGCGCGAACAAAATTAATGCAATTAAAGAAGTTCGTGCAATCACTGGTCTTGGCTTGAAAGAAGCTAAGGACCTTGTTGAGGGTGCGCCAAAGCCAGTTAAGCAAGGTGTATCTAAAGATGAAGCAGAAAAACTTAAGAAGCAGCTAGAAGACGCTGGTGCTAAAGTTTCTGTAAAATAATCTTGACGCTCGGCAATTTCCATGAAGGAGCTTGCTGAGCGTATTTTTTTACGCTAGTGTTACAAACTGGCGGTCAGATCAATTTTATTAAAAAAATTTATTTTTGTTAGGTATGCGCTTTATATTACTTTCTATGAATTTATACAAAAAGTATTTGCGTATCTTTTTTTTAGCACCTTTTTCATCGTGTAGGAGTTTCGTGCATGGTTCGCTCATTTACAGGTCGTAAGCGATTTCGTAAAAATTTTGGTCGCATCCAAGAGGTTGCGCCACTACCAAATTTAATTGCTTTGCAAAAAAATTCTTATGAAGCATTCTTGCAGCTTAACGTAAAACACGAAAAGCGCTACAATACTGGTCTTTTGGAAGTTTTTAGTTCCATTTTTCCAATTAAGGATTATTCTGGAAAGGCTCATTTAGAATTTTTTCATTATGACTTTGAAAAACCAAAATTTGATGAAGAAGAATGCCGTACACGTGGGTTAACCTACGCGGCTCCACTTAAAGTCACATTCCGTCTTGTTGTATGGGATGTTGATAGTGACTCAGGATCACGTTCAATACGTGACATCAAAGAGCAAGATGTCTACATTAGTGACACGCCATTAATGACTGATCGCGGAACGTTTATTGTAAACGGTATTGAGCGCGTTATTGTTTCTCAAATGCACAGAAGTCCTGGCGTGTTTTTCGATCACGATAAAGGGAAAACTCACTCATCAGGCAAAATATTATATGCAGGGCGAATTGTACCATATCGTGGATCTTGGTTAGATTTTGAGTTTGACCCGAAAGATCAGATATGCGTTCGTGTAGATCGTCGTCGCAAACTTCCAGTTACGACACTGTTAATGGCTCTTGATAGCGATTATACTGAAAAAGCGAGAGAAAAAGCTAAATCATCCAAGAAAACTCTTGATCCAAAAGACCTTATGGGTATGTCCCGTGAAGAAATTTTGCACACCTTCTACGAAAAAGTTACATACACAAGAAATAAAAAACTGTGGGTAACTGATTACATTTCAGACCGTTGGAAGGGTGTTAAATTAACTCATGATTTGATTAATGCTGAGACAGGCGAAGTTGCCGTTGAATTGGGCACAAAGATTACTCCGCGTCTTGCTAAAAAGTATGAGTCCGAAGGGCTTAAGCAAATTGCTTTTTCAGAAGAGCACTTGCAAGGCAGTTATTTAGCTGATGACCGCATTAACATAGAAACAGGCGAAATCTATATAGAGTCTGGTGATTTGCTTTCAGCTGAGACAATGGAAATTCTGAACGACCAAAAAGTTAAGTCGTTTGATCTTTTGAACATCGATCATGTGAATATTGGCGCCTATTTGCTTAATACATTGCAAGCAGACAAAAACCAAAATCGGGACGAAGCGTTGATGGATATTTATCGTGCGTTACGTCCAGGTGAGCCACCAACAGTTGAAGGTGGCGAAGCCCTATTTAGAGCTTTGTTCTTTGACCCTGAGCGTTATGACTTATCAGCTGTAGGGCGCGTTAAAATGAATGCACGTTTGGGATTGAATACACCGGACGATGTTAGGGTTTTGAAAAAAGATGACATTCTTTCCATGGTTCGAATTCTCCTTGAATTGCGTGACGGAAAAGGTGAAATTGATGACATTGATAACCTTGCAAACCGTCGTGTACGTTCAGTTGGTGAGCTCTTAGAAAATCAATTCCGTGTTGGCTTGGTTCGTATGGAACGTTCTATTCGTGAGCGCATGGGCTCTGTTGATATTGATACAGTCATGCCAAATGATTTGGTAAATGCCAAACCAGTTGCTGCGGCTATTCGCGAATTTTTCGGTTCTTCCCAGCTATCTCAATTTATGGACCAGACTAACCCTCTTTCTGAAATTACGCATAAGCGTCGTTTGTCAGCACTGGGACCTGGTGGTTTATCACGTGATCGTGCGAGCTTTGAAGTGCGTGACGTTCACCCAACCCATTATGGTCGTATTTGTCCAATTGAAACACCCGAAGGTCAGAACATTGGGTTGATTAACTCATTGGCAACTTATGCACGTGTAAACAAGTATGGCTTTATTGAAAGCCCTTACCGTAAAATTCGTGAAGGTAACGTGACTGATGAAGTCGTGTACATGAATGCGTTGGAAGAGAGTCGCTACATTATTGGCCAAGCAAGTGTTGAGCTTGATGAAGTGGGTCGTATCGTAGAAGAATTTGTAACTTGTCGTAAATCAGGCGAATTTGGTATTTTTCCACGTTCTAGTGTTGATTATATTGACGTTTCTCCAAAACAGCTGGTTTCTGTTGCTGCCTCACTGATTCCTTTCTTGGAAAACGATGATGCGAACCGTGCACTTATGGGGTCAAACATGCAACGTCAGGCTGTTCCTCTTTTGAGGGCCGAAGCTCCGCTTGTTGGAACTGGCATGGAAGCTATTGTTGCAAAAGATTCAGGTGCTGTAATTACGGCAAAACGCGATGGTGTGGTTGATCAAGTTGATGGTAAGCGAATTGTTATTCGTGTTACCGAAAAAGATAGTGATAATAAATCAGGCGTTGATATTTTTAACCTACTAAAGTTCCAGCGCTCAAACATGAGCACATGTATTAACCAGCGTCCGTTAGTTAAAAAAGGCGATGTAGTTAAGTGTGGCGATATTATTGCTGATGGTCCTGCAACTGAACTTGGTGAATTGGCATTGGGGCGTAACGTTTTGGTTTCGTTTATGTCATGGCAAGGTTACAATTTCGAGGACTCAATTGTTATCTCAGAACGTATAGTTCAAGACGATGTATTTACTTCAATTCATATTGAAGAATTTGAGTTGATGGCTCGCGATACAAAACTTGGTAATGAAGACATTACTCGTGATATTCCAAACGTAGGCGAAGAAGGTCTGCGTAACTTGGACGAGGCTGGCATCGTTTACGTAGGTGCGGAAGTTAACCCGAGTGATATTTTGGTCGGTAAAGTTACGCCAAAGGGTGAGGCACCTTCTACTCCAGAAGAAAAGCTTTTACGAGCGATTTTTGGTGAGAAAGCATCTGATGTGCGCGATAGTTCACTTCGAGTTCCTCCAGGGGTTTCTGGTACTGTTGTTGAGGTACGTATTTTTTCACGTCGCGGTATTGAGCGCGATGAGCGTTCTATAGCGTTAGAGCGCCAAGAAATTGACCGCCTTGCAAAAGATCGTGAAGCTGAAAGAGCAATTTTAGAGCGTAGTTTTTCTCAGCGACTGAAGGATCTTCTTGTTGGTAAGAATTTTTCATCTGGCTCAAAGAGCTTAACCAAAGGCAAAGAAATTACTGCTGAAATGTTAGCTGAGCTTCATCCCGCTGAATGGAAAAAAATTATTGTTTCTGATGCAGGAGTAATGGAAGAAATAGAGGACATGAAGACTGAGTTTGACGGTTCATGTGCTCGCCTTCAGGCCACATTTAAGGACAGAGTTGAAAAACTACGTCGTGGTGATGAATTGCCACCAGGTGTTTTGAAATCTGTTAAAGTCTTTATTGCTGTGAAACGTAAGCTTCAGCCAGGTGATAAGATGGCGGGTCGCCATGGTAACAAAGGTGTTGTGTCAAAAGTTGTTCCAATGGAAGACATGCCACACCTTGAAGATGGTACTCCTGTTGATATTATCTTGAATCCACTTGGTTTGCCTTCTCGTATGAACGTTGGGCAAATTTTAGAAACCCACTTGGGTGCAGCAGTTGCTGGCATGGGGCGCCAAATCAATGAAATGATAGAAAAATATCGTGACAACGAGCTTGGTATTAAAGACATTCGCAATAAGTTATTGGATATCTACACTGATAAAAAAGATCAAAAGGATCTTAAATCACTTGATGATGATCAGCTTATGGAAATGGCAAATAACCTCCGTAAAGGTGTTCCTATAGCATCACCAGTTTTTGATGGTGCAAGTCACGAAGAAATAAACAATGCGTTGACTTATGCTGGACAGCCAACTTTTGGTCAAGTTGACCTATATGATGGACGTACAGGTGAACCTTTTGATCGTAAGGTTACTGTAGGGTACATTTACATGCTGAAACTCCACCATTTGGTTGATGATAAAATTCACGCACGTTCCATTGGGCCGTACAGTCTTGTGACTCAACAGCCGCTGGGTGGTAAAGCTCAGTTTGGTGGTCAGCGTTTCGGAGAAATGGAAGTCTGGGCTCTTGAAGCTTATGGAGCTGCCTACACTCTTCAGGAAATGTTGACAGTTAAGTCGGATGACGTTATTGGCCGTATGAAGGTATACAAAGCGATAGTTAGAGGAGATGATAATATGGAAACAGGCATTCCAGAATCCTTTAACGTATTGGTAAAGGAGCTTCGTTCACTTGGCCTGAATGTGGCATTTGAGCAGTTTGAATAATTTCTGTGGGGAACCTGGGTTCCCCATATTTACTAAATCTAATTTTTTTACATTTTGTTCGGGAGTAAGGCATGAACCGAGAGATTAAACGAAGCTTCAACGCAATGGATGTTCTTCCAGATTTTGATGCTATTCGAATTACTATTGCAACGGCAGAACGTATTCGTTCTTGGTCATATGGGGAAGTAAAAAAGCCTGAAACTATTAACTATCGTACCTTCAAACCTGAACGAGACGGTTTGTTTTGTGCGCGTATTTTTGGTCCGGTAAAAGACTACGAATGTTTGTGCGGAAAATACAAACGCATGAAGTATCGCGGTGTGATATGCGAAAAATGTGGAGTTGAAGTTACGCTAAGTAAGGTCCGTCGTGACCGTATGGGGCACATCGAATTGGCGGCTCCTGTTGCTCACATTTGGTTTACAAAATCTTTGCCTAGTCGCGCAGGAATGCTGCTTGATATTGCCCTAAAAGACCTTGAAAAAATTCTGTATTTTGAAAGTTACGTTGTTCTTGATCCAGGTATGACAGCAATGTCTTATGGGCAGTTATTGGCTGAAGAAGAATTCATGCAAGCGCAAGATGAATATGGCGAAGAAGCTTTTAATGCAGGCATTGGTGCTGAAGCATTACGTGAAATGCTGCGCAAGATTGAGCCTAAGAGCGAAAGTGAAAAGCTTCGTCAAGATCTTATAGAATGTTCGTCTGAAATACGTCGCAAAAAGATAATGAAGCGCTTGAAGCTTCTAGAGGCATTTTTAGAATCGAATACGCCTCCTGAGTGTTTGGTAATGGAAGTTATTCCGGTAATTCCACCTGAGCTACGTCCATTGGTTCCGCTTGATGGTGGTCGATTTGCTACATCAGATTTAAATGACTTATATCGCCGCGTTATTAACAGAAATAATCGTTTGAAGCGTCTTATTGAACTTCGTGCACCAGAAATAATTATTCGCAATGAAAAGCGTATGCTTCAAGAATCAGTCGATGCGTTGTTTGACAACGGTCGTCGTGGTCGTGCGATTACTGGTACAAATAAGCGTCCTCTAAAATCGCTAGCAGATATGCTTAAGGGTAAACAGGGTCGTTTCCGCCAAAACCTACTAGGTAAGCGTGTTGACTATTCTGGTCGTTCTGTGATTGTGGTTGGTCCTGAGTTGAAATTGCACCAATGTGGTCTTCCTAAGAAGATGGCTTTGGAGTTATTCCGTCCATTTATTTACGCAAGATTAGAACGCTATGGACTTGCTAGCACGCTAAAGGCTGCTAAGAGAATGGTTGAAAAAGAACGTCCTGAGGTTTGGGATGTCCTTGAAGATGTAATTCGCGAGCACCCAGTGCTGCTGAACCGCGCACCAACTCTTCACCGATTAGGTATTCAGGCTTTTGAGCCTGTGCTTATCGAAGGTAAGGCAATTCAATTGCATCCGCTTGTTTGTACAGCATTTAACGCTGACTTCGACGGAGACCAAATGGCGGTGCATATACCACTTTCTTTAGAGGCACAGCTTGAAGCGCGTGTGTTGATGATGTCGACAAACAACATCCTCAGCCCATCTAGCGGACGTCCAATTATCGTTCCTTCTAAAGATATTGTTCTTGGAATATATTACTTGAGCTTAATTGCTGATGGGATGCCTGGTGAGGGGAGTCTTATTTCAGATATTTCTGAAGTTGAACACGCTCTATCACAAGGTCATTTACACATTCACTCAAAAGTAAAAGCTCGAGTTCCTGTTTATCACGAAGATGGAAGTGTTACCTATCAGCGTGTAGACACAACACCTGGTCGTTTGTTCCTTGGTAACTATTTACCAAAGCATTACAAAATGCCTTATGAACTTGTAAACCAAGTAATGACTTCAAATGAAATCAGCTCTCTAGTTGATGATGTTTACCGTCACTGCGGACAAAAAGAAACAGTTATCTTTGTTGATCGCATTATGACTCTAGGCTTCACTTACATGACTAAGAGCGGAGTTTCCTTTGGTAAAGACGATTTGATTGTTCCAAAAGAAAAAGAAGTATTGATTGGCCAAACAAAATCTGCTGTTGCGGAATATGAGCAGCAATATCTCGATGGTTTAATTACTCAAGGTGAAAAATACAACAAAGTTGTTGATGCTTGGGGACGATGCACTGATAAAGTTGGTGACGCCATGTTACAAGCAATGTCAAAGAATCTTCCAGGTGAGCCGTTTAATGCGGTTTACATGATGATTCATTCAAAGGCTCGTGGTTCAGTCACACAGATGCGTCAGATGGCGGGTATGCGTGGTTTGATGACAAGACCGTCTGGTGACATCATGGAAACGCCAATTATTTCAAACTTCAAAGAAGGTTTGCACGTTCTTGAATATTTCATTTCAACCCATGGTGCACGTAAAGGTCTTTCAGATACAGCTTTGAAAACAGCTAACTCAGGGTACTTAACGCGTCGTTTAGTTGACGTTGCTCAAGATTGCATCATTGTTGCTGATGATTGTGGAACCACACAAGGTATACACATGAGATCAGTTGTTGAGGGTGCTAACACAGTGGTTCCATTGACTGATCGTATTTTGGGACGTACTGCATCAGAAGATATTGTCCATCCATTAACGAATGCAGTTATTGTTGCTGCAGGTGAAATGATTTTAGAAGATACCGCTGAACTTATTAGTGAGGCTAGTATTCATGAAGTCAGAATTCGTTCTGTTTTGACCTGTGAAATGGAAACGGCTATTTGCGCTAAGTGCTATGGACGTGACTTAGCTCGTGGAACCACTGTAAACGTAGGCGAAGCAGTTGGTGTTATAGCTGCTCAGTCAATTGGAGAGCCTGGTACACAGTTAACCATGCGTACTTTCCATATGGGTGGTGCTGCTCAACGAAGTGCTGAGCAATCGAGCATAGAAAGCTCAATGCCTGGTAAAGTTAGGTATAAAAATATTAATGCGATTGACAACGCATCTGGTCAAAGTGTTGTGCTTTCACGTAATGGTGAAGTCATTGTTCTTGATGATCAGAATCGTGAGCGTGTGCATTATCGAATTCAATACGGAGCAAAACTTTTGATAAAAGAAGGTGCTGCTATTAAACAGGGGCAAAAAATTGCTGAATGGGACGCATATACAATTCCTGTAATAACAGAAAAAGAAGGTATAGCTCACTTCGTTGACTTGATTGATAGCGTAACTATGCGAGAGGTGATTGATGAATCTACTGGTATTTCCAGTCGTGCAGTTATTGATGCTAAATCATCTCGTACAAGCGCTGAGCTTCGCCCAATGATTAGCATGCGCGATGCAAAAGGCAATCCAATCAAATTATCAAACGGCCTTGAAGCACGTTACTTCTTGCCAATTGATGCAATTATTTCTGTTGAAAATGGTGTTAATATTCCTGCTGGTGAAGTGATTGCGCGCATCCCTCGTGAAACTTCAAAAACACGCGACATTACTGGTGGTTTGCCACGAGTTTCTGAGTTGTTTGAAGCACGTCAACCTAAAGATGCAGCAATCATTGCCGAGTTTGATGGAAAAATTGAATTTGGTAAGGACTATAAAGCGAAACGCCGTATCATTGTCACACCTGAAAATGATGCTTTGCAACCAGTAGAATATTTGGTGCCTCGCGGTAGACATATCGTTATTCAAGAAGGTGATTATGTGAGAAAAGGTGACCTTGTAGTTGAAGGTAATCCTGTTCCTCATGACATTTTGCGCGTTATGGGCGTTGAAGCCTTGGCTGTGTATTTAGTCAGCGAAATTCAACAAGTATATCGTTTGCAAGGTATTGCTATTAACGATAAGCATATCGAAGTTATTGTGCGTCAAATGTTACAAAAAACTGAGGTGTATGATGCTGGAGACACCAACTTTATTGTTGGAGATCACGTAGATCGAGTTATTTATGATCATACAAATAATGCTCTTATTAAAGAAGGTAAGCGTCCTGCTTCAGGTCAGCCTATTCTTCAAGGCATTACAAAAGCGTCGCTGCACACGAAATCATTTATTTCAGCGGCATCCTTCCAAGAAACTACACGTGTTCTAACAGAAGCCGCTGTTTCTGGTAAACTTGATGTTTTGGCTGGACTGAAAGAAAACGTGATTGTGGGTCGTTTGATCCCTGCAGGTACAGGTAGTGCTATGCGTCGCATGAAAGCAACAGCCCAAGATCGTGATAAAGCTTTACTGATTCAAGCTGCTCCTAAAGACAAGGATACTAAGCAGTCTGTTGCTTAGGTGCTAGAATCTAAATAAATAAAAAAGCAAGCTTTATGCTTGTTTTTTTATTTTCTAATTGGTATTTTAATCTTTCATTTTCCAGTTTGGTTTTATGAATATTGCTAAATCTAAAATTCCTTTATCTATCTGGGCTATTGGCTTTGCCAGTATGTTGCTTAACATCTCCACGGTTATGGTATTTGGTGTTGTTGCGCTTTACTTAAAGCAAATTCTGGGCGCAGGCACTGGCTTTATCGTAATGCTTGAAGGGTTTTTTGAAGCCATGGCCTTTGTCATGAAGCTTCTTTCCGGCTTAATCAGTGATTACTTGCGTCGCCCGAAAAAAGTTATGGTCATTGGCTTTGCTATGGTCACCATCGCAAAACCAATATTTGCCCTTTTTGCAACGGTTCCTATGGTGATTATTGCCAGACTCCTTGATCGCTTGGGTAACGGTATGCAATCTACTCCACGCGACGCTTTGGTTGGTGATTTAGCGCCTGATGGAACGAAGGGGGCATGCTTTGGCTTGCGTCAAAGCATGGCTACTGCAGGTTCATTCGTTGGTGGTGTGCTTGGAATTGTTGCTATGACCATGACTGATCAAAATATTCAGCAGGTTTTTATGTGGGCAAGTATTCCAGCTGCTGTGGGATTTTTCTTGTTACTCTTTTTTGTTAAAGACCCCCATGAAAAAGAAGTAACCGCAGATAAAAAACCCATACGTCACCCGTTGCACCTTAAAGATTTAGCAAGATTGGGCAAGCCTTACTGGCTGCTAATGATTGTTGCTATGGTGTTTATGAGCTCACGCATTGGAGAGTCCATGCTAGTTTTGCATGCTATTCAAAGTTTTGGTATGGACCCTAGTTTTGCTCATGGGATTTTAATTTTATATAACTGCACAAATTCGCTATTTTCCTATCCCGTTGGCATGCTTTCTGATCGTCTAGGTCGCTATGGGTTTTTAGCATTAAGCTTTGTGATACTGATCGTGGCCGATGCATTTCTAGCCTTTTCTAGTAGCCTTCCTTTAATGCTTATTGGAGTGGCGCTTTGGGGTATTCAAATCGGCATGAGTCAAGACATGTTTTTGTGCATCATCGCAGATCAAATTCCAGAGGACTTACGAGGAACAGGCATAGGTTTTTATTACCTTATCAACGCAAGTGGCATATTGCTTGCTGGCTTCATTGGTGGTTCTCTTGCCGATAAGTACGATCAATTTGTAACGTTCATGGGTAGCGGAGCGATTGCTTTGCTCGCTTTGATCTTGTTAATGATATTACGTCCTGCGATTGATTCTAAGAATCAAGAAATTTAGTTCTACTTTTTAGAAAGACGCTGTATTGCTATAGTTTGCTTATGCCAATCACGAATTGGAATAGCAGGCGAACCTGAAATAGTTTCACCGGCAGGCACATCTCTCATCAAGCCACTTTGTGCTGCAATTTTTACGCCATCACCAATTGTTAGGTGTCCTGCAATTCCTACTTGCCCTCCTGCAATCACAAATTTACCTAATTTGGCGCTTCCAGCAATTCCTACCTGCGATACAATGACGCAGCCATCGCCCAGCTCAACGTTGTGGGCAATTTGAACTAGGTTATCAATACGACAAAAATTTCCGATAACAGTATCATGCTGACTGCCGCGATCAATTGTTGTATTTGCTCCAATTTGCACATCGTTACCAATGCGTACGCATCCAATCTGCGGAATATCAAAATGTCCTCTTTCGTCCATATGAAAGCCAAATCCTGGTTGTCCTATACAAGCACCAGGCTTAACATATAGTCGGTCTCCAGCAAGCGTATTAGTCATAATAACGCCATGCTCAAGTAAGCTATCACTACCGATACTTACGTGATCACCAATCACACAACTGCTACGAATAATTGTATTATCGCCAATTTGAGCAAAAGATTTGACTACAGCAAAGGCTTCTATCTGACAATTTTTTCCAATTCTAGCAGATGGGTGAATGTCGGCTAATTTAGAAATTTCTCCAGTGGATTGCGGTTTTGCGTAGAAATACAAAGCTGCTTTTCCAAATGCTCGGTAAGGTGTTGGCGTAAATAAACCTATTACATCGTTTTTTAGCAAATGTTTATCTTCTTCTTTTAAAATACAAAACCCGCTTTTTGCTTCTGTTAAAGACGCTTTATATTTTGTGTTGTGATAACACCCAATAATGCCCTCTTGAAGGTTATCTAGCGGTCCCACGTTTTTAACGAGCAGGCCAGAAGCATCAACTTTTGCATCAATAATTTGTGCCAACTCCTCAATAAAAATAGGGAGAGATTTTTGAAAAAACATTGCTATTCCTTTATCTCTTGAATATTAGGAATCCTTTTGTTCAAAAGCTTAATAATGGCGTCAGTATGATTTAAACTATCATCAGCCACTAGGGCAATTCGTTGGTCATTGGTTGCTGTATTTAAAAAAAGGTCAATTTTATACTTTTTACTGAAATTTCGAATAATGCTCTCTAACTCAGATTCTATGGCCAGAGCAGTTCGTTCAAATTTTTGTTTTATTGACTCACGTTCATGATGAAAATGTTGATCTAACTCAGCAACTTTTATATCAAGCGCTGATTTGCGTTTTGCTAATTCTTCTGCTTTTGCATGTTTTTTTTGTTGCAGCGATTGTAGTTCGTCGTATTCTTTGCGCATGCTTTTTTCAAGAACTTCAAGATGTTCTTTTGCTTTTGCAAGCGCATCAAAATCTTGTTTATGCAATTGTTGAAATGGCTCTGCCTGAGAGCGAACGCGTTCCATGTTGACTAAACCAATGGTAAGACCGGTAGTTTTGTAGTTTGGCTTTAATACAAAATAAGCGGCTGTTACGGTAATTACCGCTAAGACAACGTGGAATACATATGGTGTAAAGCGCTTAAACATTGCTAAAAAATGTTACTAAACTGTAGTTGAAAATGACGTTGCTCGTCATACTTATGACGACGGTAAGGTATTGAATAAGACATACCAATAGGTCCAAAAGGTGATGTCCACAGTATACCTGCACCAACTGAAGCTCGCATTTTTTTGCTATCAATGGTATCGCTGTTTTTCTGGCCTGGTTGCCATAAACAACCTAACTCATTAAAGATGCTCGCACTAATTTTCCAGTCATCAGGTAATCCAGATGGGAACTTTATTTCGGTTACCTGACGCCACATTTTTGTACCATTCAAAGGGTCTTTAGTTTTTTTATCACGAGGCCCTACACCTTGAAAATCAAAACCACGGAAATTTGTGTATCCCATGTTGAAGCTATCAACTACGCGAATGGTTTTACCCATTTTTTGCATTATTCCTGTTTCACCCATCACCTTCAAAACAACATCTTCAGCAAATAAAGGATGATAGAATGTAGCATTCCAAACGTGTTGTAAGTACTTTATAGTACCGCCTAATCCTGCAAAACTAGTTGCATAGCTTAGGTCAAACCCCTTTGTGGGAATTGTTCTACTATCTAGTTTTCCAAAGTGAATTGTTTGACCAATTTCTGAAAGTAAGGCGTTATGACTTTGATTTCGAATGATTGAAGATGCTTTGTCATTAAATCCTGTTTCTTTCTCTGATCGTATTGTGTATTCCAAGTTCTGCCACCACATCTCACTAAGGTTGTATCCCAAACCAAAATTGGTACCAATAGTGTTATGTTTGTGTGAACGAGAATATTTTGACTGATTAGCCGAAATAGTTGCTGATCCTACGAGTTCTCGATCTAAGAACGCTGGCTCAATAATTCCAGCATCTATACCCATGCTTCTTTTAGAAATCATTGCATTTGAATGAAGTGTCTGGCCAGTACCTCTGAAATTCCGCTCACGAACTCCTAATGAGGTAAAGGGACCATCCAAAGTAGAATACCCAATACCAACGTTTAGTTCTCCAGTGCGCTGCTCTTCCAATTCCACGTTGAGTTTTGCTTTATCTATTGCCGAGCCTTCTTCTGGCTGAACATGCGTTTCTTTAAAATATTGCAGGTCTTTTAATGCTTGTTCTGCGTCTTTTATTTTTTTGCTATTGTATGCATCACCTTCTTGAATTTTAATTTCACGGCGAATTACATAGTCTCTGGTGCGATCATTGCCTTTTATTTCAATTGTCTCAATGTAGACTCGAGGGCCTTCTTTTATGTCAAAAACAATATCAGCAATGCCTGTTTCTGCATTTTTTTGAATGTCAGGCTCAATATTGATAAAGGCATATCCCATTGTTCCTAATGCCTCGGTGAGTGCTTTAATTGATTTATCAATAATGGCTCCGCTAAATTCTTCACCTTTTTCAATGACAATGCATTCTTTGAGTTTTTCAACATTCACTGATTTGATTTCAGAATTAATTTTTACGTCGCCAAACTGATATTTTTTACCTTCATCAATCGTAAAGGTTAAGAAATATGCCGTCTTATCAGGACTTAATTCGGCAATAGATGAAACCAACCGCATATCAGGATGACCGTGGTCATTGTAGAATTTCTTGATTTCCTGTTGATCGTTGAGGAAACGATCTGGATCATAAAGGTCATCGTTCACAAAGAAGCGATACCAATGCCAGACTTTGCTCTGTAAAACCTTTTCAAGTCGAGTTCCTTTGAAAGTCTTATTTCCAATAAAGTTGATTTTACGAATAAATGTAGTTGGCCCTTCTTCAATTTCAAAAACTAAATCAACGCGATTCTCAGACAAGCGGATAATTTTGGGGTCTACTTTTGCACTAAAGCGACCAAGTCGACGGTATATTTCTAAAATTCGTTGTTGAGCAGCTTGAATTTTTGCATATGAAAGCACTTCACGAGGGCGCAGCTGAATTTCCTTCTTAAAATCAGCATCTTTAATCTTGTCATTACCTTCATAAGCAATTTTATTTATGATTGGGTTTTCTTCAACCTGAATAACAACCGTGGCCCCTTCTCGGTGGACCTTTACATCATGAAAATACCCAGTGTCAAACAGTGTCTTTAAACACTGATCGTTAGTATCAAGGTCCGCTGCATCACCAACTTTTACTGGTAAATAAGAGAGAATCGTTTGGTTTTCAATGCGGTTATTACCTTGAATATTGATTTGAGAAATTTTTTGTCCTTCACCATAAACCAGACCTAAGGATAGCAAGGAAACAAAAAGAAAATATTTTATCATAGGGGTAGCCATCCTCTGATTATTTGGAATATTGAGCAGATTTTTTGGATCACATTGAAGCGTATTATATCGTTCCAGGTAGAATAGAGCATTAAACTGATCACGATTACAAAACCAGATCCAAAAACATATTTTTGAACTTTTTCAGAAATAGGTTTACCAATCACCCATTCAATAGCGCTCATTAACATTTGTCCGCCATCTAGAACTGGAATTGGAAATAGGTTAATTAATCCAAGATTTATGGACATAATAATCATAAACCATAACATACCAGCGATACCTGATTCTGCACTTTGTTTCGCCATGTCGCCGATGGAAAGAATTCCACCTAGTTCATCACCTTTGCGCTGCCCTGTTACTAATTCAGCTAATCCAACTACAATTGTTTTGCACATTTTCCAAAAAGTTGAAAAAGCAGTTTGTATTGCAGTGCTAATTGGTAGTTTTTCATATTCTTGAGATGCGTGTGGTTTAATTCCCAGAACTTTTACTTTTTGAGTCTCACCTTTGATGGTAAGTGGGATGTCTAAATGAACCTGTTTATTGTTACGTTCCACTTTGATTGAAAGTGCATCATGTTTTCCACTGCGAATAAAAGGCAGTAAGTCTTCAAAATAACGTATCTGTTCGTTGTTTATTTCAATTATACGGTCATTCTCTTGTAATCCGTGTTTCGCACCTACTCCTGCTGGATCAACAAATCCAATAACTGGTGGGGTAATAGGTTTGCCAAAAACTGCAAATAAGGCAATCATTGCAACAATTGCGAAAACAAAGTTTGCTAGTGGTCCGCCCGCTGCGACTTGAATGCGTTGCCATGGGGTTTTTGCATGTAGTGTTTGCTGTCTTTCTTCTTCAGTAAGTTTTGTAATAATTGCATCATCAGCTGTAGCGCTGCTTGCATCAGCATCTCCAAGCATTTTTACATAACCGCCTAATGGCACCAAATGAAATGCCCACCGAGTGCCTTGACGATCTGAAAAGCCAAACAATTCAGGGCCGAATCCAATAGCAAAGTGTTCAACTTTTACCTTGTTTCGTCGCGCAACCCAAAAATGGCCCCACTCATGAACAAAGACAATAACTGAAATTAATATGATGAAAGGTATAAAATACTCTAAAATCCAAGTGAACAAGAAAGGCTCCTGCCAAAATACAACTAGTGATGTTTATTGATACGGTATCTGGCGTTGAAACGAAAGAGGGTTTTTCAAATAATCTTTAAAAGCTTATATATTTTCTTGGTTAGTGTTGCTAAATATCCTTGATTTTTTTGTAATAGTTTCATTTCGTAAGAAGGGCTCTGCAGCAATATGCTGTAGAGCCCTGTGTCAGTAATAAAAAATGTTAGATTTAGCTAAAAGTACGCTTATTTGGTGTTCCGCTTTTTGGTCCACGTGAGTCAGGTTTTGAAAAGTTGCTTCTTCCTTCTCCGCTAGCGCCACCGCTTCTTGCTCCGCCTCTAGAAGCACCGCCACCGGCACCACCGAAACCACCGCTTCTTGCTCCGCCGAAGCCACCACCTCTGGAAGCGCCTCCACCGAAGCCGCCTCTTGAATTGCCTCTTGATTCGCCGCTGCCAGCTTCACCAGCTGGTGCGTCACCAAAGCTACTGCTTCGTGAGCCGCCTCTGCTTGCGCCGCCGAAGCCGCCGCCTCTAGAAGCACCGCCACCGGCACCACCGAAACCACCGCTTCTTGCTCCGCCGAAGCCACCACCTCTGGAAGCGCCTCCACCGAAGCCGCCGCCTCTTGAATTGCCTCTTGATTCGCCGCTGCCAGCTTCACCAGCTGGTGCGTCACCAAAGCTACTGCTTCGTGAGCCGCCTCTGCTTGCGCCGCCGAAGCCGCTGCCTCTAGAAGCACCGCCACCGGCACCACCGAAACCACCGCTTCGTGAACCGCCTTTGCTTGCGCCATCGGAACTTCCGAAACCACCACTTCTTGCTCCGCCTCTGGATTCACCAGAACTTTTACCGGCGAATGGTTTCCTTCTGTCATTATTTGCGAAAGGGTGTTGCCCTCCAAAATCACCAGACCCAGATCGTGATGATCGACCAAAGCCGCTTCCTGAACCTGAACCAGAATTACGGTTTGATCCCTCATGAGCTTTAGGATTCATGTATCGCTCAATAGCATTCCACTTTTTTGCATCTTGTGATGTAACAAAGCATAAAGCAAACCCTTCAGCGCCTGCCCGGCCTGTTCTACCTATACGGTGAATATAATCTTCAGGGCATGGAGGCACATCATAATTGATAACGTGCATCAAGTGAGGAATATCTAACCCACGAGCAGCAATATCGGTAGCAACCATAACCCGGCACTTACCTAGACGAAATGAACGAATTACTTTCTCACGTTGATGCTGACGCAAGTCACCATGAATAGCTGATGCTGAATGATCTTCTTTACGAAGCGCTTCAGCCAAACGGTCAGCATTCATTTTTGTTTTTACAAACACAAGAATTGTACCATCGCGTTGCTCAAGCTCTTGCAAAAGGCGCTTGTACTTATCTTTTTCACTAATATTAACAATTTCTTGTTTGATCTTAGGAATTGGCAAAGTTGCTGAGCCTACTGCTACACGCTTTGGTTGGTTCAGGTATTTTCCTGCCAACTTTTCAATAGCTGGTGGAATTGTCGCTGAAAACATCATTGTTTGACGCTTAGTCGGTAACTTGGAGATAATATGATCTAACTGAATGCCAAATCCCATATCAAACATACGGTCAGTTTCATCAAGCACTAAACATTCTAGGTTATCAACACGTAAAGTGCCGCGCTCTAAGTGATCAATTATACGGCCTGGTGTTCCTATAACAACCCTTGGGCGAGATTTTAACTGCATAAGCTGCTTAGGGTAAGGTTCACCACCAATAATAAGAGCTGTGTTGAAATCTCTTGAATCACCCACTAGACTTTTTAAAGCATTCATGACCTGCTGAGCAATTTCACGAATAGGCGCTAATACAAGTGCTGTAGCATTTGGATTATTAAGTAAGTGATTTACCAATGGCAACGTAAATGCCATTGTTTTTCCGGTACCTGTTTGGGCTGATCCTAAAATATCATTGCCTTCAAGCGCTAAGGGTATTGTTTGTGCTTGAATTTCTGTAGGCTTTACTAAGCCCATGCGTGTAAGTGACTGTGTAATTGAATCTGGCAATCCCAGTTCATTAAATGTATTCATTTAAAAACTCCATAAAAAACGTTTATCTATAATCCACAATAAATGGACAGAAATTTATCCACAGGCAAGCTCTTAAGCTGCAATATGGTGAACAGATAACGCTTTAAAAAGTTTTTGGAATTCGCCAAATAACCCTACCACACATCGGTAGGCGCGGAATCGGAACCTAAAATTTCAACTGCAATCTAGCCTATATTAAAAGATAATGCAATAAAAAAGAATATTAAGATTTAACATGTTAATTATATATCAAAATATAAAAATCACCCCTTCTTAATTGGAGTTACTTTAAGATCGCTTTTATCAAGATCAACTTGAATTTCATAATCAGCACTTACATTTGTGCGATGGTCTCCAGGGCTTGTGTATCTAGCAAACATCAGTGCAACAACACCTGCACTGTGAGATGGAGCAATATCTAGACTGACCGATGAATCAGGAACGACATCGATACTAAATACATCTAAATCATCACCAGCATCTGCTTTAAGTTTTTTTGCCTTTTGAAAATAGGCATTTGCATCTAATTTCCCAATTTCTGTAGCAAGATTTTCTGTGTAAGCAACAACAACATGGATTTTTATTGGTGACGAATCATTTGCATTCGCAGTAGCTTTGAAATTAATTTTTTCAATCCATACTTTTGATTGCTTTATACCGACTGCAGATTTAACAGATTCACAACCGGTCAAAAAAAGACTAGTAACGGCAGAAAACAAAATAAATTTAAAATTTTTGGATAACATTTTTACCCTTCGTTATTTGTTAACTTTTATAGGTTACAACTTAACTATTAAACCATGGCTTCCATAGAATTAAAAAGGGTTTACATGGAAAAAAATGAAATTTGTGTTCTGCGTATGCCAGCTGTTGCTGAGATCTATGATTTCGCTTATGAAAGTTTACAGCGATTGCCGAAATCATTTCGCACTCACCTTAAAAACTTTGTTATTGAGGTTAAAAATTTTGCAGAGAGCAATGTTTTGGAAGAACTATCAATGACCGATCGATATGACTTATTAGGCCTGTACCAAGGTGTACCTCTGCCACTGAAGAAAAAAACACGCTATAAAAAGCCCGATATTATTTATTTGTACCGCTGTCCTTTAATACGTCATGCGGTTGAAAATTAAGAAGACGTAAAAGCACTAATACATCACGTATTAATCAATGAAATAGGACATCACTTTGGATGTACAGCGCACGAAATGGCTTTGATGCATCAGCATTCAAAGTTTACAAAGCTAGAGTAGGGCACTCAAGAAATCTCTTTAGCTAATGAACAAGTTTTGTTTGCTTCAACTCTAGGGCTTCAATTCCAGGCAATGTCTTTCCCTCAAGCCATTCTAAAAAAGCACCGCCAGCTGTTGATACATACGTAAAATCAACACCGATTTGACCAACAACAGCGATTGTATCACCGCCTCCAGCAATACTAGTGATTTTTCCCATTTGTGTCTGTTGCGCAATAGCCTTGGCTATAATGACAGAGCTTTGAGCAAAAGGTGGAACTTCATAAACTCCGACGGGACCATTCCATAAGACTGTTTTGCATAACCTTAAAATATTTTGTAGTCGCTCTAATGTTTTGGGGCCAATATCATACATGGCCTGGTCAGCACCTATCATATCAATATCTACAATTTGTGTGGATATATTGGGCGCTAGTTTTCTGGCTACTACAGCATCAATTGGCAGTAAAAGCTCACATTTGCTGATTTTTGCTTTTTGTAAAACTGCTTCAGCAATACCTAAACGATCATTCTCAACAAGAGACCCCCCCATTTTGTATCCTTGAGCGCATAGAAGTGTATTGGCCATTCCTCCTCCTACAAACAAATAATCAAGCTTATTTAGAAGGTTAAGTAGCAAATCAATTTTTGTTGAAACTTTACTGCCAGCAACAATACCAATAACTGGTCGTTCTGGACTTACCAAAGCATTTTCTAGAATACTTAATTCTTTATCGAGGCAAAGTCCAGCGTAGGATGGTAGATAATTTGTTATACCAACTATGGATGAGTGAATACGATGACAGCACGAAAAAGCATCATTCACAAAGACATCGCCAAGCTGGCTTAGCTGCTGAGAAAATTCACTTGAGCTTGTCTCTTCCCCGCTGTAAAAACGGATATTTTCTGTCATTATAACCGAGTTGTTTGGTATTGTGCTGAGCTCCTGACAAAGTTCAGGTCCAATTTGTTTGTTTGAAAAAATAACGGGAAGCCCAAGCAAATTTTGCAAAGTATTCGCTATTGGCGCAAGACTTTCATTTTTATTCCACTGAGCATAAGGCTTAGGTTTTGGTCGCCCTAAATGGGAAAGAATAACAATATATTTTGGATTAGTAGCAAGAATCAGTTTTAAAGTCGGAATGATTCGTTCAATACGTGTAACATCTTGGGCTTCGCCGTCTTTCAACGGTACGTTTAGATCTAGTCTAATAACAACTTTTTTTCCTAAGAAATTTACATTTTCAATTGATATACGCGCCACTAACACTTCCCAATAAAGTACTAATACATAGTATTGAATAAAAAAACAGCTTTGACCAGAGGGAAATCAGGAAGCAATCCGTGAAAACATCAAGCTTGTTCGATTAAAGAGAATTATTCCTTTCAGTGCTATCATCTATTGCAGCGATCCATCATTTTAGCAAATGCTCCATTACCCAAAACGTTAGCGCAGGTAATTACCGGGTCGAATAGTACATAAAGAGCCGTAATAAGTGACATCATCTCTGCATTGAAACTCAAATAGGCTTCGAGTATAGGTAGCATAACCAAGATACCCCCACCAGGGATGGCCGCTACAGAAAATTTTGCTATTACAAAATAAAGTGAAAAAGTAAGGTAATTTAGTAGAGAAGGTTCAGCCATGCCAAAACTTTTTAATACTGCATATGCAAGAATAGGGATGGCAAAGCAATCACCAAGAAGGTGAATATTTACCGTGGCCGGTATAACGGAACGTGCTAAATCTTTATTTTTAGCATTATTTTCGGCTCCTATGATGGTAAGTGGCATGCTTGCAGCACTAGACATTGTGCTAAAGCCACTAATAGCAGCTGGGAGCATATTCTTTATGCTATTCACAAAAGCTTTTATTTCACAGTTATTAAGTAAAAAATAAGCCAGCATGATGTAACTAAATTGGGCAAATGCGATAAGCGCAAAGATTGCCGAGTAGTCTTTTATAATAGTCCCTACAACGCCATCAAATTGAAGCTTTACTACAAAACCTATAACAAAAAAAGGAATCAAATAAACAAAACCTTTAAGGACACAGCCAATCCATTGATCTACTTTTGTTGCAATTTTACGAGCGGGTACCGGACAAATTTTTGAAGCGACAATTCCTAATATAATGCCAGCAAACATAGCTTTATCGTTTGCAATTAGTTTTGGCAAAATCAAAGACCATAGTGGGTCTAATCCGGAAGTTTCTTTTGGCGATATCATCGATAAATCAAAATGATAGATCCAAATTCCTACATAATGACTGAGGAATGTAGAAATAAAATTAGAGCAGCATGCCAACATTAAAATCATCCCGATGATTTTTGTAGCTCCACTAGAAAGCGTTACAGCTGCTTTGAACAATAGACCAAAAATAATTAAAGGAAGCAGCAGCACAATTGCTGCTTTAATACTTAAACTAATTGCATACAAGCCTTGCTTGAGCGGCAGTGATATAAAAGGGTCTAAAAATATAACGGCAGTTATTATAGCCATTAAAATAAACGGCATTTTACGAAACATATGGCTCTCCTTGAGAATCATTAAACCTAAAAAATATACAAATAAAAATTAAAAGATGATGAATGATTACCGGCCCCAACCGGTGGTTGTCGTCGCGAGGAAGGAGATGGCGTAACTAAGATTTAGCACGATGAGAAAAGCAGACCATAAAATATCGACACCTTGAGTATACGTTGAATTTAACTAATTCACAAGATTTTGCATGGATTCAGCAACGGCAAATTCGCAATCTAAAAAAGTAGGTGTAAAGATGCCTCTTACTATATCATCACTAATATTATTGCTTTCGTATGTCCACTTAGGTTTTTTGTCTTTATCTATGATTTGAGCGCGAATGCCTTCTTGAAAATCAGGATTTTCTAAAAAATTTACTGCTATTACATAGTCAAGTTGAAGCGCTTTTTTTAAATCAAGGAAAATGGACATTTCAAGCAATTTATGAGTTACGCGCAGGCTCAACGGAGATCTTGCGCTCAATTCCTTAAGTGTTTTTTTAGCTTCTGGATGTTCGTGAATTTTTAAGGATTCAAAAATACTATTCAAGTTTTTTGAAAAAACATAATCAACCCATTCACTGCCAAATATAAGGTTATCAGGTGCAGGCTGGCTAAATTGCTTAATAACCTGATCAGTTTTTTTATTCACACACAAAGCACTTAAGAGCTCTGGTAGGGCAATTGATGGAATGAAATAGTCAGCCATATTCCACTTTATCGCATGGGCAATTGCGATATTATTACCTGTAAGTCCATAAAAATTCGCCCAAGCTTTTGGAAACTGTGCAAACCGAAAGCTAGCAGCAACATCCGGGAAAAAACCAATAATTGTTTCGGGCATTCCTAAAACAGCATTTTCAGTTACGATACGGTATTGATTGTGCATGGAAATACCCATGCCGCCGCCAAAACATAAGCCATTTACAAGGGAAATAATCGGTTTAGGGTAAGTAGCTAAGTCATATACAAGCTTATATTCTGCATTGAAAAAATTAGGCCCGAGTTTTAAATCGTTATTTTTCATGGCTTCATAGGCAGCGCGTATGTCACCGCCGGCACAAAAAGCTTTGGGGTGTTCTGATGTGATAATAATTTTTTCTACTTGGTTATTTGTGGAACATTCTAATAGAAATTGTGCGATTTTCTGAATAGTTTCTAGATTTGTAGCGTTATACTGTTGAGGACGATCTAGCACAACGACAGCTGCATTACCTTGAAAACGGGTTAAAATCGTCACTCAAGCTCCTAAAACAAAAGGTGCCGCCAGCGCCGTGGAGGGGATGATCCTCTCGTGGCTAAAATGCCAAGTGGGCGCCATATAACAAAGCCACGGCTCTGCCAGAGACAGCTCCCAAGGATGTAAATTGAGCCAAGGGATTAAACTCACACGAACGCTGCCGCACCAGGAGAATCTAGCATGAATAGCAGAATTTTCCCATATACTTAATATAAGCCATAACCGATTAAAAAGAGGTTAAAGTAATGTTCTTTCTTGCTCATTTTATTGACCAGGTATGGCCGTATGGCTATCAAGATAAATCCAACATTTGTAAATAGACATATTTAATTTTGTCAGAGTGTCCGTTAAAGAACCATGAATTTTCACTTTTTTTTGGTAAAGAATTAATGAATGCATATTTTGGTAGACTGTAAAGTTCTTTAACTTAAAGATTTTTACAAAAAACGACATAAGCCAAAGCATAAGGTGGCTCATCACTTAAGCTTAAGTGTAGTAAGTAAGTACCTTCTGCTAATTTTTTTGCCATTTCATGAGCGGGCCCATGTAATCTAAATTCGGGGCGACCATGAGGATTTTTCACAACTTCAATATCTTGCCATGAGATATCTGTGCTATTGCCAAGAGCTTTGACTAATGCTTCTTTTGCAGCAAATACTTTTGCAAATCCAGCAGTGGAATTTTTTCTTTTTTGTAAGCGTTCTCGTTCAGAAGCTGTAAAAACTCGTTTTAAAAATTGCTCACCCTGTGTTTCAATGAGCTTTCCTATGCGACGAATATCGCAAATATCACAACCTATTCCTAAAATCATTGTCTGTCCACCTGACTAACAAGGTTTAAGGTGCGAAGGCTGGCCTGTATATTTTGCAGCTGATCTTTATCATGCACCCCTATATCGGTAATAATTTCCCAAAAATCTATACTTCTGTTGATAATTTTTAAGTTATTAATATCCGCTCCACATTTACTAATAGCGCTTGTAATTGAAGCTAAGGCACCTTGCTTATTAATAAATATAATTTTTAAACGACCTACGAATAGATCTTCGTTATTGGCTTCATTCCAAGTTAGGTCTAAAAACCCATTTTCTGAGGGAATTAGAGCCAGCTGATGACAGTCGTTTGTATGAATTGTAACGCCTTTGCCAGTATTGACAACACCAATAATGTTATCGCCAAGTACTGGATGGCAACAGCCCGCATAGTGGATAGCCATACCAGGAATTAGGCCTTTGATAGGAATTTTTGCAAAATTTTCTGCAATTTTCTGAGGTTTAACTTTTATTACTTCTTCATCAACTGTCGGTATAGTTTGGGGTTTGAAATATTTAACGACCTCTTTGACGCTAAAAGTGCCTTCCCCAATACTAATTAAAATATCTTCAGCATTGTTATGCTGACCTTCTTTAATGTTTTGAGTTAAAACTTTTTCATCAAACCCATAGCCTTCTTTTTGTAAAGCTTTAACAAGAAGTGTTCTTCCTAATTCTAAGAACTGATCACGTTGTTTAGTGCGAATAAATTTACGAATCTGAGCTTTTGCTTTTCCTGTAATGACATATTTTTCCCAGCTAGGAGAGGGCTGTTGCTGTCTTGATGTAGCGATTTCAATTTGATCTCCGTTGTAAATTTCTGTGCGAAGTGGAACCTGTTTTCCATTGACTTTGGCACTTACTGCTCTGTTACCGACTTCCCCGTGAATTGCATAGGCAAAGTCAAGTACACTGGCGCTTTTTGGCAGTGCAATAACCTCTCCTTTTGGAGTAAAGCAAAATACCTGATCTTGAAACATTTCAAGTTTGGTATGTTCTAGAAATTCATCTGGATTATCAGCATGTTCTAAAATTTCTAAAAGGTTTCTGACCCAGCTATACTGAGTTCCTTCATGAAAATTCACTGCTTCTCTATCTTTAATTTTTTGTTTGTAGTGCCAATGGGCTGCGACACCAAACTCACAAACTTCATGCATTTCTTGTGTGCGAATTTGGATTTCAATTTTTTGATTGTATGGGCCAATTAATGTTGTGTGTAATGATTGGTAACCATTAGCTTTTGGTGTGCTTATGTAATCTTTAAATCGCCCAGGTACCATAATATAAGAACTGTGAATAAGCCCAAGTGCCTGATAGCATTCTTGTAAATTAGTAACAATGATTCGAAAAGCCATTAGATCAGATAATTGTTCAAATGTGATGTTACGCTTTTGAATTTTTTTCCAAATAGAGTAGGGAGTTTTTTCTCGTCCAAAAACCTGAACTTTTAGCGCGCCATTTTCTAAAACTTTTGTAATATCAGTATTGATATTTTCAATCAATTGTTGAGTTTGAGGCATGTTTGCTAGTTGTTCCATGACATTAGTGTGGTCATCGGGGTGCAAATGCTCAAAAGCATAATTTTGTAGTTCATCTTTAAATTTTGTAATGCCTATACGACTGGCTAGAGGAGCGTAAATTTCAAGAGTTTCTTGGGCAATTCGTTTGCGTCTTTCTGGGTCTTTAATAAAATAAAGGGTTCGCATGTTGTGAACGCGATCAGCGAGCTTAACTAAAAGCACGCGAAGGTCATTAGACATTGCTAGGAATAATTTTCGAAAATTTTCAGCCTGAGGTGTTGATGATGACTGTAGCTCAAGCTGTGAAAGCTTGGTGACTCCGTCAACTAGCTTCGCAATTTCAGAACCAAATAAGCTTTCGAGTTCTGCATAAGTTGTGAGTGTATCTTCAATAGTGTCATGAAGTAATGCGGTAATGATGTAATAATGATCTAACCGCATATCTGCTAGTATGTTAGCTACTTCTAGGGGGTGGTAGAAATATGGATCGCCAGATTCGCGTAACTGTTGCCCATGCACTTTCATGCAAAAAACATAAGCTTTGTTAACTAAATCTTCGTCGGTATTGGGGTTGTATCGCTTAAGCTTTTCAACAAGCTCAAATTGACGAACTACCGGCTTGCGGGTAATTGCTTTCACACCAATACTCTCAGAATGTTATTCTTACATTCTAACCAGTTTTTGATTAATCTTCGAGAGCTTCGTCGTCGCTATCTTCAACGTCTTTAATTTTTGGAGTAGGTTCGTCTTTATGCCATTGGCTAGCATCTTGCATGACTTCAAGCAAATCGCCATCAATTTCCACGTCTAACTCATCAGTAAGCACCGCTCGTTGCAAGGCTTTGATGATACCTTCTTCAATATTTTTAAGGTTTAGATTGTTCTCTGCGATCTCACGAAGAGCAATGACAGGATTTTTATCATTATCACGCGCAACAGTTATACTTGCTCCTGCTGAAATTTCTCGTGCTCTCTTCGCTGCGTAAGCAACTAGTTCGAACCTATTAGGAACCTTTTCGATACAATCTTCAACGGTAACTCGAGCCATAAAACCTCCTGATAACTGATCCACATGATAAGTGAAATTCGAAGGTTATGCAAGGATTAGTAATTGTGCAATCGTTTAAGAGGAACCCTAATTCAGCAGATCCTGATGATCATATTCATCATCTAGGTCATCTAATTGTTCATTAATAATTTTTTGAAGCTTCTTGGAAATAATTGTTGTTTCGTTTGCATCTTCATCCGGGTTAGTTTTATATAGGAGGTCGTCCATATCCTCCTCAATTTCTTCGTTGTCGTAAGGTGAAGTTTTTTGCTTCTTGGATTGTCGTGCATCGACTTTGTTGTGTTTACGTTTTTTTGGATTTTCTGCTATAGGCTCATCTTCATCAGCGTCCTGAATATCATCATCTATATCAATATGGTGGGCTTTTGTGGCAACTTTTTTTTGGGGAATTACACGAGCAATCTGACGTGGCACAAATGGACCTGCTGTTTTTAACATATCTTCCGCAACACTGGGGGTTAGAATCCCATTGTTTAATTTGTCATTAGGTATTAATTGACCAGATATGTTTGTAAAGGCCGGTGAAAAATTTATGGCAGCGCCATCTTTTCTTGGTAAATCCTTAACTAGAGACAAGCTTAGCTCGCTAATTAAATCTACATCGCCTCTTGGCAAATAATGCTCTAAATGCTCTACGCTAAAAATATTTAGAGCAAACATCTTTACGTATAAAAAGGGGTCGTTTGCTACAAGGTAGTTTTTAATTTTCTGAACATTTTTCGATGAATCTGCTTCGATATCTTTTAAAAATTTCTCAAGATCTTCTTCTCGATCCTTTATTTTTTCGCGAGAAGCAGATATTTCAAGCCATTTGTTCTGATTTTTAAAAAAGAAGTCAGCATTTCTGAGCACATTATCTGGACCTTGACTCAAGATTAAGATTGAGACCGGCTTGTCCAACAAATAAAGGTGAGGGAAAAAATGTAAATCCAAACAAAAACCAGGCATTGCCATAATTTTGGGGATGTCGTGAGCAAAATATTCAGCGCAATGAGTGCAGCTTGGTGAAATCCATGCTGCAACATGAACCGAGCACCCTTGTTGAGCATTTAAGGTAATATACGTCCTCGGTAGCTGTTGCATTTTATTGACAGCCATACCGCCCCAAAGAACCGGGGATAAAATCATAATTAAGACAATAAATCGCATTTAAATAAAAATTACGTTAAAAACTTTTATATTTTGAGGTTATCATATAAAAATTAACGAAGAATTGATACTCGAAAATCTTATGAATGCAATACTTCAGGTCTTGCCAGCCTTTCATGCGGGAGGTGTTGAGCAAACAACCTTGCTCGTGGCTAATGCTCTAGCTGAGCAAGGTCTTGGAAGCTTTATTGCAAGTGCAGGAGGAATACTGACAAAAAAGCTACATCCAGATGTTGTGCATATTTGTTTGCCCTTGAATACTAAAAATCCTTATTTAATATTTTCTAATGTAAAAAAAATAAAAAAAATTATTGCAGATCATCATATCAATATTGTTCATGCAAGATCACGTGCTCCTGCTTGGAGTGCATACTTTGCGGCAAAATCCATGAATGTTTCTTTTTTAACAACCTACCACGGAGCTTATAGTCAAAATTTTCTAAAGTGGTGTTATAACAGGGTTATGGCCCTGGGATCTGCTGTTATCGTGACATCTCGGTATATGAAAAATCATGTTAAAAAGTATTACCCAAATTCCAACTGCATTCAAATTCCATCCGGTATTAATACAAAATTCTTTTCCTCTGAATTGGACATGCCACAAATAAAGGCGCTTCAGTCTCAATGGAACGTTAACGATGATGTTAAAATCGTTCTTCTAGTTGGACGATTTACTCATATCAAAGGGCATCATATTTTACTTGAAGCAACAAATCGAAGCACTTTTAAAAACCAGATGATTGTTGTCTTTGTTGGTGATAGCAAAAATCCTCAGCTTGTTAACAAGCTTAAAAGCCAAGCTGCAGCGCTTTCACTTAAATTGCATGTTCATTTAGATGAAAAAGATCTTCGTCCATTTTTAAATCTGGCAAATGTAGTTGTAGTGCCAACAATAAAGCCCGAAGCTTTTGGTAGGGTTACAGTTGAAGCTATGAGCATGGGGAAAACCGTTATTGTGAATGATCTTGGGGCATCAAGTGAGGTTCTAAATAATCCTGACTGGGTGTTTAGTTATAATAATCTGGAAAGCCTGACTCAAAAAATTGACAATGCGTTAAGCTTGAATCCGAAGCAAGCACAAGAAATAGGCGCAGCAAACAGGCTACGTGCTTCTTCATTGTATGATATTGAAACACTGATAGAAGGACACATCCAAGTTTACAAGAGCTTTCTTAAAGCTGGATAGCTTTTGGCTTTTGCCGGGCATCTCCGTCAATAATACGATGCCCGACTGTCAAAAGACTTTGGTTTGCCCTAAGCTTTATGGGTTTTCTCGTCATATCTTTATGCTGAAATTCAATATGGTCACTGGTAACTTTTGTAAACTTTAATGCGTCATCTTCTAAGTCATCGGCTGTATAAGTTTTATCATTAATCCAAACAGTCCAGTGAGTAGGGGTAAAGTACAAGATAGCGCTTAGAAATAGAACATCTTCCATTGCTGATGTGTTAAAATTTGGAATCTCTGGGACGTCAAGAAGGAGACCAATTTCGTCAACTGGGGCAATGCTATCTAGAATACTTACCTCATCGGATGACATCATTAAAGAAGCGCTAAGTGAAGATATTACCCAATAAAACACAGTCAGCCCAAGCCTTTTTGAGTATCTAGAACGCTGAGCTTGGTTCAGTATGGCGGCATTGTTAGGGAGAAAATCTGACAAGTTGCACTACTTACTTATTGCGGCGAGTTTTTCGCAAAACTGGACATATTCTACCTCGAGTTCAATAGTCCCTTCGAAAAGACTAACTTTTTCTCCTTCACTAACTTTTTGGGCAAGCTGAGGATTTAATTCACGTGCTCGTTTTAGCTCAAATTTTTTGATTTTTACTATGCCTGGAAGCTCAGTTTCAAGTTTTTGCAAAAAGCTGAAAAAACTTTGGTCACGCAGAACTTGTACATTTAAAGAAATGTCTGCCTTATTAATATTTTTAGAGTCTGGCAATGGCTTAGGGTGGATAAATAAAAACTCTACATTGGCCTGTTTTTGTAATGTGTAAAGTGCTTGATTAAATCGATCTTGTGTTAATGGCAATATCCATTTTTTTCTTTTAAATGTTCCAAACTTTTGAGCTTCTTGTTGACTAAGTTTTTCATAAGCTTCAACCGCTTCAATTTGAGTCACTAATGAAGTCATTTTTGAGGTGGTTAATGCAATTTCTTCTTGTGTTGAGTTGTAATGAGACACAGTTGTTACAAGAATAAAAAAACAAAACCCCACCAAAAATATCAGAGATCCAATAATTCCACCAGTTTCGGGCTTATTCCATAATTGCCAATTAATTATCATGCTGACCTGCCTGCTGTTGAATAAGAAGAATTGTCTCATTGCCATGCTCATCCCAAGAAAGGGTTACATCTCCCAAAATCCGTTCATAGTTAAGGTTGATATATTTTTTAAGATCATGATTTTTCTTTGCAGCCGAAGAGATTTTCAATCGTAGCTCTGTGCCACGTTCCGTCTGGTTCCATGTCATATCTAACACTTGCATTCTGCCTTTAAGTAGTCTATTCACGCCATTAATAGTGACCGAGGGATTCTTATTATTGCTGCTTATGTAATTCATAAAGAGATTGCTAAGGTGTATCTGTTCAGCGAAATTTCCCGAAGTCCTTTTGTGAATTTTCTCATATTTTATTCTCAACCATTTATTCTCATAATCTTGAAAAAATGATTTTATTTGAACAGTAGCCCAAAGAATTAACAGCAGCATACTAATAGGGATTAAAAATTTGATAGCTAACCGTGGTATATCGTGCGCTAATTTTGCCTGACTTAACATTTTTGGGACAAAATTTAAAAATGGCTTTACTGGTCTATATGCTTCCTTTTCCAAAAGCTTTTTAGAAACTGGAATAAGTTCAAGTTCTGCATTGGAAAATTCGATAGTAGCAGCACTGCTTTCTGGCATCAAAATTGATACGGCTTGACCATCTTTATAGCCTTGTCTTTGCAAAAATCTCAAAGTAGAACGTAATTCTTTTTCTAAATCACTGGTGCTTTTGGTAAAGATAACTCGTTGCAATAAGATTTTATCTTGGTGTATTACTAAAATTGTAGATGCATTACTATCAATGGGTATTAAGGTTGCTACCCACGCTCGCAAAGGACGAATAATACTAGCCTGTTTTTTCATGGCTAAACTTTGCTCAATATCCCATGAAAGCACCCCACCAATAGGGCTTCTAATCGACGCTAGAGCTTTGAATATTTGTTTTAGCTGATCATTGCTTCTTATTGATACCAAGATATCAACCTTTTCCGGATGCTGTTTGGGTTGATAATGGTTAACTAAGTCCTCGGTGCTAAATTCATTTGTCTTTATTTGGTTAAAAAGAAAATATCGGTCCCATATTCGTATTTGATTTGTAGGCAGGCTGCGAAATTCACAATCTTGACCCTGTACAATAAGGTAAATTGGCAAATTTCCATGCTGAGAAACATATTCTCTCCAATCATAGTGAGCAACAGAAATATTTTGAGTGTGAACCAATAAACTATTTTTAAAATGAAAAAGGGTAAATGCGCCTTGAGATTCGTATATATTTATGTAATCTCTGGGATAACTTTTCCAATTAACAATACGATTCCAAATGGATTTAAAGTAAAACCGTACTTCATCCAAAGTATTTTTTTTGTTATAGATATCAACCTGAATTTTAGGTGATGTTTCGATATTTTTAATCCATTCTGGCAATTTGATAATAGAGCGGTACGACAATGGCAACAACCATCCATATCATTACTATACCCATGATAGATATCAAAATTGGCCCCGTCCAGGCTAATATTTTTTTGAGTTTTTGTTGGCAATGATTTTTTAAAGTCTGTGCACAAATATCACTGTAAACAGCTATTTGAGCGGTCTTTTCGCCAGTCAATAATAGATCGGCTAAGGGTTTGGAAAGATTTAAAAAACTTGCCAGAGAGGTGCTGACCTTTCCTTCTTGCTTTATTGTCTGTTCGATTAGGTACGCTTGTTTTTTTAAATACACGTTTTGCAATATGTCTGCGCTATAGTTTGCTGCTTGAACCACGTGATGTCCTCGTTGCAATAAAGTTGAAAAACTTTTTAAATAAAAACTTTGCAATGTTTCAAGATAAATTGATCCAAATATTGGCCACTTAATGGAAAGCCAAGAGAAAGCGTACTTTAGCTTTGTAGTCTTTGAGGCTAAGTAAAAACTTACAAATAATGCAAGCACTAGCGGCACATTAGTAAATGTTTTGAGAATGCTTTTTAAAATTTCAGCAAAATGAATAAATAGTGTTGTTGCTAAATGTTGTTCAAAATTATTACTTTTAAAAAACTCCAAAGCCACTGGAAAAAGAAATTCACTAAAACCTATAACCATTCCAAAAATAATAATGGCCAAAACAAGAGGGTATTGCAGGCTTGTGCGCAATTGTCTGAAAAACTCAGTCTCTTCTTGTCTAAGCAAAGCGTAGTCTTCAAAGGCTTGTGCATATTGTCCAGTGGCTTCAGAAACATTTAAAAGGCCAATAAATAGCTTAGGAAAAATTTGATGTTCTGATAAAATTTGCGAAAGTGTTGATCCTGCATATAGTTCTTCAAGTAAAACATCAATAAACTGTTTTTGTGTTTGATTTAGTCGAAGCTTGCTGGCTTGCAAACTTTCTAATAATGACAATCCTTGCTTTAGAAAAAACCCCACATCTTTTGCCCATTCAATGGTCCAAGTATTTGAACGGTTATTACGTAGCCAAGAAAAACGTTGAGGTTGTAAATAAATAGGCTGAAGACGTTTTAGCTGCAAACTGTGTAAAGCATGATCTCGGCTACTAGCAGGGATAGTCCCTCGAATTTTTTGCTCATGCGTATTCAGGGCTTGAAATTGATAAGTGCGCATAAGCTAGTTTAGGCATTTTTTATTTCTAATGCCAAGTCGTAGGCTTGCTTTTTGGGAATGCTATGGGTTGTACTTACAATGCCGGCAATGTCTTTAATAGAATGAGTTTTTATAAGATCAGTGATTTGTTCATTGATGTTATCTAACGATGCTTCTTTTTCAGAAGGAGGGCTTAGCAGAACGACAATCTCACCTTTTATCGAACTACGCTTTGAAAACGTTTCAATGACCTCGTCAAATGTTCCAAAAATTGATTCTTCATAGATTTTTGAAATTTCACGTACAACCGCTACTTGTCTATCATTAAACGTGGTTGCCATAGATGCTAAAGTTTTCAAAAGCCTTCTAGCAGATTCATAAAAAATCAACGTGCCCGGAATAGGTTGTAATTTTTTAGCTGCCTTTGATTCAAAAAATCCAGCAAAGAAAAATTGGTTTGTTGGCATGCCCGATAAACATAAACCAGAAATAACAGCACAAGCACCAGGCAAAGCTGTGTAGTAAATCCCTCTTGCCTGAATTTCATGAATGAGTTTATATCCTGGATCTGAAATAAGTGGCATTCCTGCGTCGCTGACAAGGCAAACCTTACCGTTTTGAGTAAGTTTTTCGATAATCTGCTCACGGGCTTTTTCAGCATTATGCTCATGATACGTTAGCAAAGGTTTTTTAATACCATAAGCTTGCAGCAGTTTGATTGTTACACGAGTGTCTTCGCAGTAAATAACATCGCATGCTTTCAGACATTCAAGTGCTCTTAAAGTTATATCCTTAAGATTTCCAATTGGGGTAGGGACAATGTATAGCCCAGATTTTAATTCAATATCCATAGCAGGCAATCATGGCGCAGTAACAGATCTAGGACAATATAAATTACGCATGTTATTTTTGTTATTTTCCAAAATCGTTGCTTAAAGGAAAATGTTTTTGGAGCACCTTTAGGTGTGCCGATCATAGGGGTTACATCAACTTCCAGCCCTTTAGAGACAAGCATGAAAAATACCAACCACCAGGTGCATGAAAATACCACAATACCGGCAATAATGCCCATTAACTTATGTCTCCGCTTGAAAGACCATCAATCATTTTTAAATAGCGCTTATCTACAGCAAAATGTTTTTGTTCACTAGTATTGGCTTTAGGCTGCATATTTAGACGAAACGGCGTCGTAATAATAGTTTGATATTTGTTGTAAGCATTCTTTGGGTCTTTGGCAAAGTCTTCATTGTTTTTTGATATTAATACCATTTCTTCGCCTAAAGTTGCATATCCCATTATTAATCCAAAAAAATGAACACGACTTATTCCTAAAATTTTTGTTTCAACAAATACAGGTGCTCCACTTGTACCAGGAAGTGCTAGTCCATAGGGGCGCTTGTCATTCAGCCAGCTTTTTAAAGCAAAATAACGACGCTGCACACTCTCTGGTTCGTTCACTCCTGGTTTCACTTTTGGTAATTCGTTAGCAGGATCAAAGAAAATGGAACTTAACATAACTGTTCGATAGTTTGCTAAGGCATCTTCATCAACATTGGGGAAAAAAAGACTCCATTCGTATAAATAAAACCCACGTTTTAATTTTTGTGAGGGGACGTCTGCATTGCCCCAAGTCATTACTAGCATCGGCACGTCGGGCTCTAGTGCAAGCTCTTCTTCAAGATTAACAGGTGTTATGTCCTCTACGGGCTCAGATAATTTTAAAATTGCTATATCAAATTTATGCTGATCGCCTGATTCAAAACGAATATAGCGGCTATCTAAAAGTACATATTCAACATTATATGTAGTTTCATGATCAGGACTGATACTAAAGGTTACAGTAAGTTGCTTAGGAGTGATCAGCAGATAAGCTCCCAAATCTTTCATTGGGTATTTTGCGTTTAGTAAGAGCTGCATGCCATGAGCTGCGGTAATGACAATATTTCTGCGTACTAAAACACCTGATTGCGTAAAACCTAAATTCCTATCTGTAATAAGTGCTGCGGTTTCATGCTGTGGGGAATTATAGGCTAGTGATACATGTTCTCTAATAGTGCCAGAAGCTACCATTGCAGTTACGGGCATGCTTATTAAAAAGAACCATAATACTTTAAAAAAATTATTGATTTTGTAATTCACGGCTTGCATTTAAATCAATTCTTCGATCAACAATCATGTACATTATGTCACCAATAAGGTGCAAAAACATACCCAATAATGTGAACATATAAAGGCATCCAAACATAACCGGATAATCACGACTTAGCGCTGCTTCAAAACCAAGCAAGCCTAGTCCGTCTAAGGAAAATAGTACCTCAATCAAAAGGCTAGAGGTAAATAAAATATGCACGAAAGCAGCAGGAAAACCGGCAATTACTATCAGCATTGCATTGCGAAAAATATGACCATATAAAATTTTATTTTCTTCTAAACCTTTTGCGCGTGCCGTTGTTACGTATTGTTTATTTATTTCCTCAAGAAATGAATTTTTAGTAAGTAGGGTTAGTTTTGCAAATCCCGATATTACCATGGCCAATAGGGGTAAAAATAAATGCCAAAAATAATCAGTGATTTTTCCTATAAAACTCAAATCAGACCAATGATCTGAAAACAACCCTCGCAAGGGGAAAAATTGGAAAAAGCTACCGCCAGCAAAAAGCACAATCAAAAATAAAGCAAACAAAAAACTAGGAACAGCGTAAGCCACTACAACAATTCCACTGGTTATAATATCAAATCTGCTGCCATCATGAACTGCTTTTCGAATTCCAAGCGGGATGGAAATAAGATATACAAGCAGCGTCGTCCAAAGTCCTAATGATATTGAAACAGGCAGTTTTGCCTTTATAACCTCAATCACTGACTTGTCACGAAAATAACTTTTTCCAAAATCAAAACATGCATAATTTTTTAACATTAAGAAAAAGCGTTCGTGGGCAGGCTTATCAAAACCAAACTGTATTTCAAGCTGTTTAATGAAAGCAGGGTCAATACCTTGCGCGCCTCGGTAGCTCTGGTCAGTGCCAAATGTTTGTTCTCGTTGCATTTGATCGCCGCTGCTGCCAAGCCGTGAATCAACATCGCTTGCATCGCCACGCATTTGACTGATCACTTGCTGAATAGGCCCACCAGGAGCAGCCTGAACAATAATAAAATTAAGCAGCATAATCCCCAACATGGTGGGAATAACAAGTAGTAATCGACGCGCAATATATCCTATCATCTAAGAAATCCAACCTCTTATAGTACACATGATTTTGTTAATTATTCCTTGGTCTTGCTGTACTTCTTCTTGTTGTTGAATATCTGGTTTTTCCCACCAGGTTAGCACTGGGAAGGGCGAATACTTTGGTGATTTTTCAGGCATTGCAAACTTATTCCAATACGCGGCGCGTAATCCTGCAAAATCCCAGTTCATAATCATGTAATAATTCCAGCATAATACGCGGTCTATAGCATGGACACAATTCAACATTTCTTGGTAATTTTTAGCCACAATCAATTTTTCAATTAATTCATCTACTACAGTATTTTCAATGCCCGCCAGGTTTTTAGAACCTTTTATGCGTGCGGACTTACTACCAAAATATTCTCGCTGTTCATTGCCTAATGAATGGCTTTGCGCAATGCCTACCATAGCCATATCAAAATCAAATTGATCGACCATTTCTGTGTATGTGCTTGCATCTACTTGCCGTGGCTTTAAATCTATGCCTGCAACAGATAAATTGCGCTGCAGGTGTAAAATAACTTTTTCAAGAGAGGTGTTTGTATAAGGAAAAATAATTTCAAAAATTTCGCCTCTAGAATTGGTAAGTTTCTGGTCTTTTAATTCCCATCCAGCTTCTTTTAGTAATTCCAGGGCTTGCTGTAAAATTTCCCTGGGTAAAATATCTTCTTTGTATGCAAGGTTTTTAAAAGAAGGCCCAAATACTTCGGCTGGTAGCTTATCTTTATAAGGTTGCAAAAGATTAAGCTCTTCTCCTGCCGGTTCACCGCTATGAGCTAGCTCAGCATTGCCATAATAGCTATTTAAACGATAGTACTCGTTATAGAACATTGATTTGTTTAAGCTTTCAAAGTTGAAAAGCATGGAAATAGCTTTTCTAACTCGAATATCTTGAAATTTTTTGTTTCTTAAATTAAAAACGAAACCCTTGGTAGCTTGAATGCTGCTCCCGGGGATGATTTTCTTTATAATTTTTCTATCCTTTACAGCAGAAATATCGTAGTCTGTGTGCCATTTATTGGCAGAGGCTTCGATCCATAAATTTGAACCACCTGCTAAAAAGCTTTGAAATGCAGCATTTTGATCTCGAAAGTATTGAAGTTCAATTTTGTCAAAATTATACTGCCCAACGTTTGATGGAATTTCTTCTCCCCACCAATTTTTCACTCGTTCAAAAACAAGGGTACGCCCAAAGTCAGCCACGCTTATTTTGTACGGTCCGCTTGACGGAAATGGTTTTGTTATAACGCCACTCTCGTTCATGTTTTCTTTGAAAAACTTACTGGGGTAGATATATATTTGTCCTAATATGCTTGGGAGCTCTTTATTTTTGGGGTTTTTGCTGTAAAATTTAACAGTATGTTGGTCGCTTGCTTCAACTTTTGAAATATCCTTATAATACTGCTTCATCATAGGGTTAATTTTTATTAAAAAATTAAAACTCCAAATAACGTCTTCAGCAGTTATTGGAGTGCCATCAGAAAATGCTGCTTCTTCTCGAAGGTGGTAAGTAATTGTTTTTTTGTCATCACTTATTTCTAGATTTTTCGCTACATATGGATAGCTGATTCCGACTTCATCCTGCGATTCGTCAAGCAATTTTGCAAAACAGAATATTGCAATATGAATAGGTGAAGTGCCCATTATAGCAAAGGGATTTAACCCATCATACGTTCCAACTACTGCAAATTTTAAAGCGCCTCCCTTAGGTGCATTAGAGTTTACGTAGTCAAAGCATTGAGCGTTTGCATCATACTTTGGTGCAACATTATATACGCTGAAATAAGGAGCGGATTCAGCACTAAGATTCGCAAATAAGAAACTGAAAAGAACTACGACAATTTTTTGTTGTGTTTTGCGCGAAAGCTTAAAGCCCATGCATTTTTCTCCTGTTGATGTGTTCTTGATATAGCTAAGCTGTCGGGTCCGACATCTTCTGTAATTACACTGCCTGCTGCAATGTATGCTCCATCACTAATCGAAATGGGTGCTATAAGAGTGCTATTAGCTCCCACCATAACATTTTTTCCAATTTGAGTTTTGAATTTTTCAAAGCCATTATAATTGCATGTGATTGTTCCAGCTCCAATATTAGCACCTTCTCCAACAGTTGCGTCGCCGATATAACTTAGGTGTTTCGCTTTTGCATTTTTGCTTATAGTCGAGCCCTTTACTTCAACAAAATTTCCTATGGAAGCGTGCTCTTCAACTACGACATTGCCGCGTAAATGTGCAAATGGCCCAATGCTTACTGCGCTTTCTATTGTGCAATTTGAAAGGTATGAAAACCCTAATATTTTTGTATTTTGTGCAATGTGAACATTTTCACCAATGTAGACAGACTGCTCAATAATTGAACCAGCGCCTATTTCGGCGTCATGATTAACATAACTAGTATCGGGTAATAAAAATTGCACTCCATTTAGCATATGCTGAGTTTTAATGCGACGTTGCAGTATTTTTTCTGCTTGTGAAAGCTCCACAAGAGTGTTCACTCCTAAGAAATTTTCTTCGTCAGCAAGCACTAGAGCTGTTGTATATTTTTTAGCGTTAGCTAGCTCAACAAGATCAGTGGCATAAATTTCTCCAGATTCTGGAGTAATTTTTAAATCAGGTAAAAGCTTTTTGAGCATTCCTAGGTTAAAAGCGTAAACACCTGCGTTTCCAATTGAAACATTTTTCACGCTTTCATTATATTTTGTTTCTTTGATTGTAATCGGATAACCTTCGTTATTGAGCTCAATACGACCGTATGATTTGCTTAAGTCATCAAGCTGCATTCCCACAACTGTTAGGTCGGCTTTTGAATGTTCTAAATTTTTAAGATCTTGGGGGTTTAAAAGTGGTGTGTCAGCACAAAGCAAGAAAACCTTATCAGTATTACTTTTAAGTTTTTTCACTCCAAGCCTAAGTGCGTCACCCGTACCTAAGGGGACGTCCTGCACAATAACCTCAGCGCCTTTTAATATTTCATGATGTACAAGTTCAGGTGATGTGACAACAATAACCTGATCTGCCTTTAAAATTTTTACCGCATCTAATACCCACTGCAACATAGGTTTTCCGGCAACTTTATGAAGCACCTTAGGTAAAGAGCTTTTCATACGCTTGCCGTGTCCAGCGCTCAAAATGATTACAGCTTTCATCGTTGTTTGTGCTAAAGTTTGCCCCAATACCATACCATGTGTTCATCTTAATGGCTATTCTAGGCTTTTCACTGTCTACCGGCGTTTGTCAATTAGCGTGGCATCATGACGGCGTATTTAAAGAACAAGTTACTGTATTAGAGTCTGGGCAAACGCATGCGGGAATTTTAACATGCCTGATTAAAGACTTCTTGCCTATGCCTCCAAAGGTTGTTGCTACAACAACAGGACCCGGTTCTTTTACTAGTATTCGCATTCAGCTAGCAACAGCAATTGGTCTTAAAATAGGGTATGGGGCAACGCTTTTTTGTCCGAATACCCTTGATCTTTTGCAATGGGCTTTTGATGGAGCAATTCCAGTTATCGATAGTTTTCGAGGTGATTATTTTGCAAAAATCGATGACACAGTTGGCTGCATAACAGAACAAGAACTAAACGTTTTAAAGACTCAAGGAAAATCCATTTGTGGTGATATGGGGCAGGCGCCTAAAAATTTAGCTCTCCATTTGCTACAATACTATTTAGTTCATCCAAACCCTGAAAGCTTAGGCACACCAGAACCTTATTATGTTAGAACACCAGAATATAAAACCAGAGCCAATTACCAAGGATGATGCCTCCTGGTTTCAGCCTTTGTTTAAAGTGTGCTTTGATCGAGAGGAGCTTTGGTCGCAGCATTTGGGTGACAACAAATATGAAGCTTTTCATATTGATAAGCAGGCGTTTATTTTTATTTATACCGTTGAAGATTGCACTGATTTGTTAACGCTCGGTGTGCATCCAGCACAACGGAAAAAAGGATTTGCCACAGCTTTACTGAAATGGGTAATTACTAAAGCTCCGAAAGCTCAAAGATTTTTCCTGGATGTTGAATGTCAAAATATTGCAGCTATTCAATTATATAAAAAAATTGGCTTTGAATTCGTGTCCATCCGTAAGAGGTATTACCCACAATTTTCTGGTCCTGCACTTGATGCATTTGTCATGACTTATCAAAAGCCGTTGAAGACGCTATCATGAGGCACTTTACGAAAGGTAGTTTATGAACCCAATTACACAACGGCGCCTGTATCAGTTCAAGGCAAACAAGCGCGGGTATTACTCATTTCTAATTTTTGTAGGCATTTTTTTAGTAACCTTGTGTGCTGAATTCATTGCAAATGACAAGCCACTTTTGGTTAGCTACAAGGGAAATTACTATTTTCCTGTGCTAAAGAGTTATCCCGAAACAACTTTTGGTGGCACATTTGAAACCTCCACAAACTACCGTGATCCATTTGTGCAAAACCTTATAAAGCCCGATGGTTTTATTATTTGGGCACCAATTCCTTTTGGCATTAATACAGTTAATTATGCCCTTAGTTCACCGGCTCCATCGCCTCCTACCTTTGACAATCTTCTGGGAACCGATGATCAAGGGCGTGATGTTCTAACCCGTTCTCTTTATGGTTTTCGTATTTCTATTTTATTTGGTTTAGCGCTTACTTTAGGGGCTTCAATTGTTGGAATTTTCACCGGCTCTCTTCAAGGGTATTTTGGAGGACGGTTTGATCTGCTGATGCAGCGATTCATTGAAATCTGGAGTAACTTACCAGTTTTATACCTATTGATTATTCTTTCTAGCATGATTGAGCCGAATTTCTGGTGGCTATTAGCAATTATGCTGACGTTTTCATGGATGACCCTTGTTGGCGTTGTCAGAGCTGAATTTTTCCGCACGCGTACGCTTGATTATGTTCGTGCAGCCGAAGCGTTAGGGGTTCCAAGCAGTCGCATTATATGGCGGCACATGCTACCTAATGCAATGGTGGCGGTCATTACCTATTTACCGTTTATACTGAACGGTTCTATTGCTACGTTAACATCTCTTGATTTTTTGGGGTTTGGATTGCCGCCAGGATCTGCTTCATTAGGCGAACTGATAACTCAGGCCAAAAATAATATCCAAGCACCATGGCTGGGGTTAACAGCATTCTTTTCAATATCTGTGCTTTTAAGTTTGCTGATTTTTACAGGTGAAGCGGTACGCGATGCATTTGATTCCAGAAAAATCAAAATTGGGTAAGCCATTTCAGCTTATTAATCTATTTTTAATATCCCTATTGCACACTGAAATTCAGAGCAGTTGCCTTAGGGGTTTTTGTGAAATTAGTCTTATTTTTAATAGGTTTTTTTGGGACATTCAGCCCAATTAATGCAGTAGCAGATGATATTCGAGATTTAAGCGATCCGTGTGCTTATCTCAACACTCTTGACGGTAAACCGCTAACTTACAAGCAAGCTTTAGCAACAGTGTTAGAAAATTTAAGTGACTTTTCTGATGAAGATAAAGATGTTATTCAAAATGGAATGGGTCTGTTTTCTTGCCCAGTTGTAGGAGAAGTAAGTTTTTATCATGTTCATTATCTTGAACTTGAAGAAAGCATAAAAAACCTTACCAAGGTACTTGAACAAAGAAATGTTGCTTTTGAACTTTTTAGTTTTAAGCCTTCTACCCAAGCAACTGAGGGCCTGAAATCTTATTCCGTAGAATATCTCATGAATTATAGTGTGTGGTATGGATTGGGCACTATTAGTTCAAATGCATGGAAATACAAACAAAAACAGAAAAATATTGGAGAATGGTATTAATCTTTACTTACCCGCATTGACGCAGTTGATTCACAAATTCTGCAAGGCCTATCTGACGTTTACGTCTGGTTCTTTCTGCGGTTAGTATTGCAGCAATTTGTGCCAGACTTTTTTCAAAAGCTTGATTGACTATTACATAATGGTATTCCGGCCAGTGACTTATTTCTGATGCTGCTTCGTTCATTCTTATGCTGATTATTTCGTCATTATCCTGAGCTCTGCTTTTTAGTCGTTCGTATAATGTAGGCAAATCAGGTGGCAAAATAAAAACAGTTACCAAATCATTCGGCGCTAATTGAGCGATTTGTTGTGTGCCCTGCCAGTCAATGTCAAAAACAACATCAAACCCCATTTCCAATTGTTCGAATACAAACTTTTTCGGAGTTCCGTAAAAATGCCCGAATACTTCTGCATGTTCTAAAAGTTCGTCATTGTCTAGCATTTCTTTAAACTGATCTTCAGTGATGAAAAAATAATCTTTTCCATGAGTTTCTAATGGGCGCTTGGAGCGCGTTGTTACTGAAATTGAATTTTTTAAATGACTATCTTGTTTAAGCAATGCATGAGCGATTGAGGTTTTTCCAGCTCCTGAAGGTGATGACAATATCAACATCAATCCCCGTCTTTTAATATTCATGGTTGCATCTTTCTTTGTTTCTCAATTTGTCGCAGATTCTTAACATTTTGGTTGTGAGTGCCCAAATTAGAACTGAATTCATGACCTCCGGCACCGCTTGCCACAAAATATAAATAGGTTGTTTGAGCAGGTTTTAGAACTGCCATAATGCTAGCTTTACCAGGACAGGCGATTGGCGTGGGTGGCAGGCCTTTGTTTAAGTACGTATTGTACGGTGAATCCGTGGCAAGGTCGCTTTTGAAAATAGGTCTGTAAAAAGACGTTTGTCCTTTAGTGACGGCATAAATGACGGTAGGGTCAGCTTGTAAGGGCATGTTAATTTGCAACCGATTTAAATATACTGACGCTACCAGATCTCGTTCTTCTTCCAATCCTGTTTCTTTTTCTACAATTGAAGCAAGGGTCAGAACTTCATCCCAATTTTTAAAAAAGCATTGTTTTTGATATATTGCCCATACTATGCTTTTAAGAATTTCCATGGCTTTTACCATGCGCTGCAATATTTGTTGTCGCGACTCTCCCCAATAATAATCATAGGTTTCAGGTAGCAACGTGCCTTCTAAAGGCAGTATTTCAATAGTGCCTGTTAGAATCGAAATGTCTTCAAGTTTTTTTGAAATTTCATAAACAGTAAGGCCTTCGGGGATTGTTAGGTGGTGAATAACAACCTCTCCTTTTGCTATTTTTTGCATCAATTTCCACAAGGTAATTTTTGGATCAATTAAGTATTCCCCATGTTTCAACGATTCTTTTCTAATCTTGAAAAATGCTACTCCACATAAAAAGCTTACCGTATGTGGAATTATTTTTTGTTCTTTTAAAGAACTTGTAATTGATAAGGTGGAATCGCCTTTTTTAATAATGAATGTAGTGTTTTCGCTTACGTTTAAAGGTACTAAAAGTCCACCAGGAGCATAAAATACGATTCCCCCGATAATTGAAAACGATAGAATGAGAAATATAAAACGACGCATAAGACACAACGAAATGGTGGTCGCAACAGGGATTGAACCTGTGACCCCTACAATGTCAATGTAGTGCTCTACCGCTGAGCTATGCGACCATTCTACTGGTTATACCATCGCATAATTTTTGCTGCAATGGCAGTGTTTACAAAAACTTAATCTCTAATGCTTCAATTGCACGCAATTCATCACGCAGACTAGCTGCTTTTTCAAACTCTAAATTACCGGCTGCTGTTTTCATATCTTTCAACAGCTGATTCTTTTTCTTTTCGATATCTTTTACTGAAAGATCTTTAAGAGGAGAGTCTGAATTTTGTTGTTTTTTACGCAGATCCAAAGACGATGATATTGTTTTTTTGATTGTCTCAGGGGTTATGCCATGTAGCTTATTATGGGCTATTTGCTTATTTCTACGTCGTTCTGTTTCTTCTAAGGCACCAGTTAAGGACTTAGTTTGTTTATCTGCATAAAGAATAACTCGGCCTTCAACGTTTCGTGCTGCTCGACCAATGGTTTGAATAAGGGAAGTTTTTGAGCGCAAGAATCCTTCCTTATCGGCATCTAAAATGGCAACAAGCCCGCACTCAGGAATGTCTAATCCTTCTCGCAAAAGGTTAATGCCTATCAAAATGTCAAAATCTCCAAAACGAAGTCCACGAATAATTTCAATACGTTCAAGAGTTTCAATATCTGAGTGTAAATAACGAACGCGCATGTTCGCATCATTCAAATACTCAGTCAGGGCTTCTGCCATTTTTTTAGTAAGCGTTGTTACTAAAACTCTGAATCCATTGGCAACCGTTTGACGACATTCTTCCATCAGGTCATCAACCTGGTGATCACAAGGTTTAATGGTGCAAATAGGGTCAACAAGACCGGTTGGTCTAATCAGCTGTTCAACAAATACACCTTCAGTTTGGGCTAATTCCCACGGTCCTGGCGTTGCTGAAATAAATAAAGTTTGCGGACGAAAGTTATTCCATTCTTCAAACATTAATGGACGGTTATCTTTGCAAGATGGCAACCTAAATCCGTGCTCAGACAATACTTCTTTACGCGCACGGTCACCTTTATACATTCCACCAATTTGTGGGACGCTTACGTGGCTTTCATCGACAAACAACATTGCATCTTTGGGTAAATACTCAAACAGAGTAGGAGGTGGTTCACCAGGAGCACGTCCTGTTAAATATCTAGAATAGTTTTCAATGCTTGCGCAGGTGCCGGTTGCTTGCATCATTTCTACGTCAAATTTTGTGCGTTGTGAAAGCCGTTGCGCTTCTAATAATTTACCCAATTCTTCTAGTTCGTTAACGCGCACAACAAGTTCGGCTTGAATTTTTTTAATGGCTTGCTGAATGGTAGGGCCCGGTGTTACATAATGGCTGTTAGCAAACACGCGAATCTCTTCAAGCTTTGCAAATTTTTCACCGGTTAGAACATCCATTTCTGAAATGCTTTCAATTTCATCGCCAAAGAAACTTAGGCGCCATGCACGATCGGCAAAATGGCTTGGAAAAATATCAAGCACATCACCGCGACTTCGAAATGTTCCACGTGCAAAAGCTAAATCATTTCGTTTGTACTGTAATAAAATAAGGTTTTGCATAAGCTGTTGCTTATCAAGCATTTGTCCAACCTTAAGTGGCACGGTCATTTCGCTATACGTGTTTGCGCCACCAATGCCGTAAATACACGAAACACTGGCAACAACTATAACATCACGCCGTTCTAGCATTGACCGAGTGGCTGAATGTCGCATTCGATCTATTTGTTCGTTGATTGATGCAGTTTTTTCAATAAATGTATCTGTTCTTGCGACGTAAGCTTCAGGTTGGTAGTAATCATAATAGGAAACAAAGTATTCAACCGCATTGTTTGGAAAAAATTCCTTCATCTCAGAATATAATTGAGCAGCCAGAATTTTATTTGGCGCCATTACTAATGATGGACGTTGTAGTTGTTGAATGACCTGCGCTACGGTGAATGTTTTTCCAGAGCCTGTAACACCCAGTAAAACTTGATCGCGTTCACCTGCCTGAAAGCCTTTAATAATTTCTTTTATAGCAGCAGGTTGGTCTCCCGCTGGCTGAAATGGTGATTCTAGTGCAAAAGCAGGACTGTTTTCGCTGCGTTCGTTATATAGCAAGGGAACAATGACGGTCATGATTTTGTGTTCTAAATGGGTTCTGCATTATTGATGGACTAGCGTGATGTCGCAAGAGTAAAATTGCTGGTTTGTAATGTTTGTTGTGCTGGGGATTTTATTTCATGATTTATTGAGTTGGAGCTTAGTAATTGAAAAACAACCGAACTCAATTTTTTCAGTTCTTTTATATCCTGATTTTTTTAAATTTTTTTCGATAAAGTAATTAAGCAGACCATGAGAAACCAACGCAATTGATTTTCTTTGGACTCTTTTTATTAAGAGATGAGCGCAATTTTTTGCGCGCAAACGTTCTTGTAAAAAAGATTTATCCGTTTTTAATAAGCCTAATACCCACATTATTCGTGAAATGAGTATCCATGTATTGAGCTTGGCTTTTAAAGCTGGAACGGGAAGAATTCTTAAATCAAATTCCACAAAATCATCACTAACGATAATTTGTTCTGCTTTTTTGTGAAAAAGGAATTGAGCAGTTTTGAGGGCACGTGGTGATGAAGAAGCAAAAATATCTAAGTTATCATCACTCATAAGCATATCAACCTGAGGACTTAAAGAGGTTATTTCATTCAAAAAAATATCTTGAGTAAAATTATAGGCCTTGATTCTTTCGGAGGCCTCTGAAAATTCACAGCGTCCATAATTAATGTTTGGTGTGCAATGTCTAATTAGCAAGATCATGACGTATTATTGATGGACTAGAGCGATGTCGCAAGAGTAAAATCGCTGATGATCAAAATATGCATTAGGAAAGAGATATGACTTCACAAAATAATCCACAATCTTTTTTTGTTTGTCCCAATCTTATCCTAATGAAAAATTCTAAAGTCTTGCTATTAAGAATAATGGACTGGGCGCCTTTGTGGCCGAGTTACTGGCACTGTGTTACTGGAAAAATGGAACAGGATGAAACACCAAAACAAACTATTGTTCGTGAAGCATTTGAAGAAGTTGGTCTTGATATAGATCCTGACCTCGGCACTGTTGTTTCGGTAACTACAAAAAATTTTCAAAATCCTTAATTAATTTACAAAGACGTTAGTTTATTTTTTGTTGTGAAAGATTTTGAGTCTGAGCCTGTAAATAAAGAGCCGCGGCTTCATGATAAAATGGAATGGTTCGATGTTAATTCTTTGCCATCACCTATAATTCCAGTTGTGGAATATGGAATTAAACAATATGTGCAGGGAAAAACGTACGGAGATTTTTATGACTTATAAATCCATCGAAGTTGTGTCTTATAATCCTGATTGGCCAAATCTATTTGAAAGAGAAGCTGCTACTATTAAAGAAAGGTTAGATGGCAATTGTGTTGAAGTGCACCATGTTGGCTCTACTTCTGTACCAGAGTTAAACGCGAAACCTATCATTGATATTATTTTGGTTGTGAGAAATTCAGCTGAATCTATAGATCCTTTAGAATCCATTGGCTTTAAGTTCAAGGGTGAAATGAATATTCCTTTTCGCTCTTATTTTAGTAAAAAAATTGAAACGCCAGTGCATCTTCACGTGTATGAACCCGGAAGTGCCGAAATTGAATTGAATCTATTGTTTAGAAATTTTCTGCGGTCTAATCAAGAAGCGCATTGTGAATATGCAAAATTAAAAGAGAGCCTTCTGACGCAAGAAAATATTCATGAAAAGGCCCACTCATCGTTCTCTAGATATAATCTGGGAAAAGATGCCTTCATTCGAAAAGTTCTACAGCAAGCGGGGTTTGATAAATTACGCTTGATGCATTGCACCCATTATGCAGAATGGGAAACGACTAAAGCTTATCGCCAGAAATATTTCTTCGATAAAGTGCCCATGGATGATTCTTACACTTGGACATTTAACTACGCAGAACATACACATTTTGTGCTGTACAAAGGCACTCAAATTATTGGGTATGTACATTTGCAGCATTGGCCAAATCAGCGTGCTGTCATGCGTATTATTGTGATTGATGAAGCATTTAGAAATCAAAAATATGGTAGCTATTTATTAGAGCTTTGTGAAAAGTGGTTGAAGTTACAGGGATTTAAAAGTTTGCATGTGCAGTCCTCACCACAAGCTTATAATTTTTATTATAAGTATGGCTACACGAAAATGCCTTTTGATGGTCTTGATACTCACGAAAGAGATCCTCAAGATATTGAAGTAGGAAAAATATTATGAAAATTCACCAATCCACTTTAACCGCTGAACTTAAAAATAAAATATGCGAAGAATTTAGTAATGCCGCTATCAAAGCAACAGGTATTAATGGTTTAAGCGAAGAGCCCATTTCCTTTGAACGAAGAGATGGCCCCAATGTTATAGCGTGTGTTGTTGTGCAAATGTTTTGGGGACAGCTGCACATCAAATATCTTTTTGTAGAAGAAAACTATCGTTGTTTAGGTATTGCCACAGAATTAATGCAACATGCTTTTAATTATGGGAAATCACGTAACTGTACGTTTGCATTTGTTGAAACCATGAATTTTCAGGCTGTAGGATTTTATCAAAAACTTGGATTCAACATTGAACTATCTCGTGGTGGATACGATAAAAATTCCAGATTCAATTACCTGAAGAAAGATTTATAAAGAGCTTTTTTAACTAAACAAATTTGTTTTCTCAAGAACTGGTTTTTCATTTCTGTTTTGATTTCGACTCGCGCGTTCTTTTAATTCATACAATGTTTGCAGGGCTTGTTTTGGCGATAAATCATCAGGTTTAATGCCGCGCAAAAACTTTAACATGTTTGATTCTTCAACAGATGATTGAGCAGTTGCCTCGGGGATATTTACAGAAACCATTCTGGTGCCTGTTTCTTTTAAAATTTCCTGTGCTCGCGCAATAACAGTTTGTGGCAGGCCAGCCAATTCGGCCACATGAATTCCGTATGACTTATCGGCTGAGCCTTCGATAATTTCATGAAGAAACACAACATTTCCACCGTGTTCAATTATTTTCATGGTTAAAAGCTTAACAGGCTGGTGCGCTGCCAAATCAACCAATTCGTGGTAGTGGGTTGCGAAAATGCATCGTGCTTTTATGTTATTAATAATGTGTTCGCTAACTGCACTTGCAATGGCTAGGCCATCTTGGGTAGAAGTGCCGCGTCCAATTTCGTCTAATATAATGAAAGATCGCTCAGTTGCTTGATGTAAAATGCTTGCGGTTTCAACCATCTCTACCATAAATGTTGAACGCCCAGCGGCTAAGTCATCTGCTGCGCCAATTCGTGAAAATATTTGATCAACTATTCCAATTTCGGCATGTGTTGCTGGCACGTATAACCCACAATGTACCATCCAAATAATTAATGCATTCTGTCTAAGGTAAGTGCTTTTTCCTGCCATATTGGGGCCGGTTAAAAGGGCAAATGGTTGTTGTGATAGGCTACAATCATTAGGAGTAAATGTGTTAGAGGTATACGTTTCCACAATTGGGTGGCGACCACTTTTAATATTAAGAACTGGTGCTTCGCCTAATATTGGACGGACAAAATTTTTCACAACAGCTAGCTCTGCCATGCTGCTGGTGGTATCAATTTCTGCAATCAATAAAGCAAGAACTTCTAGCTGTTCTCTGTGTTGTAAAATCTGAGCACACAAGCTTTGAAATATTTTTATCTCTTGTGCAATTGTAGCAGCTGTGGCACTAACTAATTTTGTTGCTAATTCTTGCAGTTCAGCTGTCATATATCTGGCGCCATTGCTAATTGCTTGACGGTGGAAAAATGCTTCAGGCACTTTGCTTAAATGGCTAGCACTGACTTCAATATAATATCCAATTAGGTTATTGGTTCGAATTTTTAAATTTGAAATGCCCGTTTTGCTTTGATAGCGCTGCTCCAATTCTTTTAATTGCTGTGCACCATTGTCACGCATGTAGCGCAGCTCATCTAGTGTAGAATCGACATTAGCTTTAATTAATCCACCCTCTTGAATAGTGGCTGGCAGATGCTCTTCTAAAGTTTGCTCTAACATGTTCATTAAATCTAATGGCACATCAAACGTCCAAAAAGATTGTTGATCCAGCATCTGACTTACAGTTTGTGCTACAGATAGCACTTGAGTGATTGCTTTTAAATCTCGAGGCAGGGCTCTTTCCAGGGTAATGCGAATGAGGGCGCGTTCACTATCTGGGCAATGAGCCAAAGCATTTCTAAGCATGGCACGTATATCACCCTGTTTTGCAAACCAATCAATTTTATTCAAGCGTTGGTTGATAGCTGTAATATCATTAAGCGGATGGGTGAGTTGTTCAAAAAATAACCTTCCCCCAACAGCAGTTTGGGTATTGTCTAATGTGTGCAGCAACGACCCATCAAAATTACCCTTTAATGTGCGAACAATTTCAAGATTGCGACAAGATTGCGCATCAACCTTTACAAAGCTGTCATTATATATGCGCTTCGGAGAACGTAAATGTCGATTTTTTTCTTGTTGGGTTAATTGTACGTAATCACACAAAACCCCTGAAGCTTGAATTAATCTGGACTCATCAAGGCCAAAAACTTCAGGGCTAATGGCTTTAAACGATTCCAAAAGTTGCTTTTGCGCGCTGTTAAAATTAAATCGTGTGTCTGCCAAAGGCCTAATGACCTTTTTAAATTCATTGAACACATCTGAATCAAGTGATTGCCAAATGCTTTCAGGCATGAGTATTTCAGCTGGGTTTAGCTGATATAAGGTACTGGATAAAGATTTTAACGTTATATCTGTTACACAAAAAGTACCGGTTGATATGTCAGCCCAAGCAACGCCTATGTGTTGGTTTTTTTTATCAATAGGACTAATAGCTACTAGGTAGTTTGCCCTTGAAGGAGCAAGAAGGTTTTCTTCTGTAATGGTGCCAGGAGTGATAATACGTACAACGCCGCGTTGCAATGGCCCCTTTTTGCCCAAAGCTTTGGCTTGTTCTGGCGTTTCAATTTGTTCGCAAACAGCAACTCGGAAACCTTTTTCAATTAATTTTGATAAGTATACTTCGTGTGAATGTACGGGAACTCCTGCCATGGGAATAGGTTGTCCGGCACTTTGTCCACGTTTTGTTAAAGCAATATCTAAAGCTGCAGCTGCTTGAATTGCGTCATCAAAAAAAAGTTCGTAAAAATCCCCCATGCGATAGAACAATAAGCAGTCGCTATGTTGCTGCTTAATTTCATTGTATTGCACCATCATGGGTGTGTGCGTCGTCATAATTTCTTACGAGAAAGTGCTGCTTTTCTTATAGCAAAACCGAAAGAAAATGTCGCTATAGCTCATTTCTTACCGCAGTTTTCCTTGAGTTTTTTTACTCTAACAACACTCCAACAACTTTTATTAAAAATTTATCTAAAATTTTAGCCAAATTAACAGTTTGTTTATATTTACTAACTAGTCTTAGCAGTAGAAGGACATTCCTCAGAAGAATAATTAATTAACGATAGTGGAGACTAGCACCATGCCGAACAAAAATCTCTTTGCACACTTTGCCCCCATCATTAGGGGGAGTGTTATAGCTAATTTAAAAAAACTTTCGCTTCAATCTGTAGTTTGCAAAATGATAATGGTCTTAGTGTGCGCTTGGCTTTGTCATAATGTATCTGCATCTACTTTTAATATTGATGTTCCCGTAGGCTCAGCTGAATTTTCTGGTGACCTTACAGGGAATGTTAGTGTTAATAAAATCGGTGCAGGTACTCTTGTGTATACAGAAGATGAGCCTTATACAGGCGTTACGAATGTTTTGGAAGGTACGCTAGAAAATAATGGTTCTATGCAGAGTAGTGCTCTAAACGTAGCTCCTGGCGCTTCTTATACTGGTACGGGCGAAGTTCTTGTGCTTAACAGTGATGGTGATATCGCGATCGGTGGTGCGGTTGGAAGTTCTTTAACAGTACATGATTATAGCCCATCATCATCTTCTTCATTATCAATCAGGTTAACTCCATTCATTAGTGATTATTTAACAGTAGATACGGCGGCCCTAACGGGAGCACTTAAGGTTTATGTAGATACAGATGGAGATTATCCTACAACTGGAACGATCTATCGAATTGTACGAGGTGGCTTAACTACAGGATTTTTCACATCTTTTGTAAATGTTAACGAGGCAGATGTTGCTTTCGATTTCGAATACGATGGAGACGAATATTGTCTAGTTGTGCTTGGTGGTGTGCCGTATGTACGACCAACACGTACTTCTTATAGTTCAGGATTATTATTAGGCGATTGCAGACGCGATACTATCGAAACAGGTAGTGCTGGTGGCTTTGCAGGCTTTGCCGTTCCTGATAGTGCTTGTAAAGAGCTTCACATTAGCTTTATGCGATCAGGCACAGCCGCTGTTGCAAACTCTATTCTTACTAATAGCTACACAGGTTCTGGTGCTGTTCCTTACCTTCCTACTACTGTTGATGACCTGTGGATAGAAGGCGATGCTACTGACTTTGATACGCTTGTCTCAGGTGGTGCTCAGTATGGTCTGCCTACTCCTGGAGTTAGAACTACTATTCACTTTTTACTATCTGCTGCGCCAACAACTAGTCCTCTTACTTGGTTCCAAAGTGCTCTTCCAGCTGGTTGCAGGTTAGTAATTGAACCTGGCTCGGCAGATCCATTTATTAATACCGTGCTACCATTAGCCGGTGGTCATATAATAATCGGTGCTCCTGTGGCTCCTGAAGCTGGATTCTCTGCTTTACTAGCTGGTATGACAAGTTCGTGCCCAATTCAAAGGCATCCTAAAGTGGCTGTTGGTGATGCAGCTTCTCAAGCTTTGATAACATTGGCAGAAGCTACAAGATTCCCTTATGCGATCAATGGTATTAGCTTGACTGGGGACTATGCAACTACGTTTGCTGCAACCTCTGACATTGTGGATCCGACTGCTGATTCTGCAAGTGCTGGCTTCACAGTTGATGAGCATAGTGTACTTACGATTTTGCATAGTCGTGGTCACACTGAATTGCCTGCTATTTCGTCTTACCTAGTACCTGGAGGTACTTCTAACATCGTAGTAACAATGGATGCGTCTACGGTTAAGCTTCCAAAACTATCACCTCCACTAGACTAAACTTATTAAGGAAAAACGATTGAGTTCACCAGCCCCCATAATTTAGGCCATCACGCACTGCGTAGTGTGCCTGGGTTCTGGGGGATTTTCATCTTCTTAATGACTTCATATCAGCACTTTTTCATTATTCAAAATAAATTATATAATATTTACCAAAAATTTATTATACATTTATCATTTATTAACCTTATTCCCTCAATATAATAATTGTTACAAGGATTAACATTTTTACTTACGAAGGAATATAATAATGAAAACTATTCAAAAAATCACTTTAGGTTTACTTACAGTTGGAGCTTTCACAGCGTCTGGTTTTGCTGCGACAATAATTGATCTTGATGTTGCTACAGGTAGCGCAGAACATAGCGGTCTAATCACTGCAAGCTTAGCTCACAAAACTGGTGCTGGTACTCTTGTTCTAAGTAACGCAGCAAACGCTATTACTGTGTTGGAAATACAAGAAGGTCAAGTTGATATTGCTGCAACTGGTAACTTTGGTGGAACAGCTTCCTTCACAACAAACGCTGGAAACAAGCTAAATATGGTAGCAGCTGGCGTGTCTGTGCCTGCGCTTACTATGACTATGGCTGGTTACCTTGACTGTAATGGTTATGCAACCAACTTAGCTGGTGTTCCTGCTGGTGCTGGGGTACTTTCTATTGATGGTGCTGGTCCACTAACAATGACTGTTGATGCATCTGCAAGTGATACACCAGTTGTTCTTATGGCTAATGCTGTAGTACGCACAGGTGTAAGCTCATCATCTAAAATGCCAAGCTCTGTTACCACAGTATCAGCTGGTGCTGAGTTAAAAATTATAGATAACACTGTAAGTTGTGCTCCTGGTGTTACAACAGTTCAATCCGGTGGTATTGTTGATGTTGCTGCGCTTAAATCAGTTCCTGCATATGCAGCACCTACTGCGCTTGCAGCTACGGACTTCTTCAATCGTTGGGATAGTGCAGCATTAGCAGCAGAAGGTTCCTTGAAGTTTGAATCTGGATCAATACTAAGACTAGGTGATGGTTCAAGCTGGGCACGTAACATAACTGTTGGTACGGCTCTATAATTTCTACATCACTAAATTAATATCATGACACCTATCCCCGGCCAAACACTCTTGGCTGGGGATTTTTAATGCGGATTCCATAAAACTGGATCCCCACGCCCTAAAGGGCTCTGGATGACGACCTACTCTCGTCTTGAGCTGTGGCCGAAGGGACATGGCAATCCAGTGGGTAATATCAATATTGTACATGTGCGACTGGATGGCTAGGCTGATTTCATAGGTTCACCATGACACGCAATGATCATATGAAACAGCCTGCAGTGTATATTATGGCTAATACACAGAATGGCACGATTTATACAGGAGTAACTTCTGATCTTGTAAAACGAGCGTATGAGCACAGAAATGGCTTAATTAGTGGCTTCACCAAAGATCATGGCTGCAAGATGCTGGTGTTTTTTGAAATTCATGAAACGATGGAGTCAGCTATAGTGCGAGAGAAACAAATCAAAAATTACTCGAGAAAAAAGAAGCTTAAGCTTATTGAGAAAATGAATTTAGCATGGTTAGATTTATTTAACGGAATTGTTTGACTTGATCCCCACGCCCTTTCAGGGCTCTGGATGACGACCCTTATTCCCCACTAATTTCCCTTTGGCTTGGGCCTTGGGTCCAGTTTTATAGCATCTTCTTGCCAAAAAAATATCCATGGACCAAAACGCTTTCCACCCTTCGTTTCAAGTAAATAAAAATGTATACAACTTTATTATTATTTCTATATTTACTTTTTATTAATAGACGTGGTTTATAACTAATAATTGTTACTATCGTTAATAATTAATTTTTAATAGGGCACACAAAACAACTAATAATAATTCAATTATTTATATTTATATTGCTCAGTATTAACTCTTTATTAACTATATTAACACAAAATAATAATTGTTACTAACTTTAAACATTTTTATTTGAAAAGGAATTTATATTATGAAAACTATTCAAAAAATTACATTAGCTTTGTTGACAATGGTTAGCGTTTCTTCACTTTCAGCTTCTCAGCTTGAAATTGCAAACGCTGGAGCGGCTACAGTTGATGCAATAATTACTGGTGATGTCAAAAAAACTGGCGCTGGTGCTTTGACAATTTCTGCTGCTATTGCTGGTGACCTTGAAGTTAACGCTGGTTCAGTGGTTATAGCCGTAAACGCAGTTGCTTCAAGCCTAGATATGACTGGTGGCGACCTATCATGTGGTGCTTTTAACGTGCCAGCTACTTTGATGAGCTCACCTGCTACTCTAACTTCTACTGCAGCAGGTAACTTAGGAGTGTTAACTGGTACGCAAAAGATGACTTTAGCAGGTGCTTTTGATAGAACATTAGGCGCGAATGCTTCAGCAACACCAATGGATATTTCTGGTTATGCAGTAATTGGGGCGGCTGGTTCTGTTCTACCAACAGCTGCTACTGCAGTAAAATCTGGTGGTAAACTAAAATTTGCTGGTGCAGCGCTTAGTTCAATTGCTGGTGCTACAACTGTTGAATCAGGTGGAGAAGTTGAAGTTGCAGCTGCTGTTGATACCGTTCCATTAATGGTAGATGCATCTGGATCTCTAGCTTTTGCTTATGGTTCTAAGATCACATTAGGAGCTGCCAGTGTATGGTCAATTCCAGTTACTGCAAGCTAATCTTGCTGTAAAATAAGCAATAGAATAAAAGAAGGAGTGAGAATTTTTCTCACTCCTTTTCTGAATTTCTACACTTTTACCAGACACTTCTTAAGAGCCTGATATTGCACCTAAACTTTTAGAATGCAGATTTTTCTGGTGCTAAATTGCCTGTAAAATTATTCGTCCCTTTTGTTGTAACACCTTCCAAAATAATTACTGTCATAATTAAAGCATATTAAAATATACATAAAATATATATCTGATTTTATTATTGATAATTTATTATTCTGAATTATCCCTTTATTAACTCCATTATATTAAAGTAGTAATTGTTATAAATTTATACAAAACTATTCTTAAAAATGGAGTATAGAAATGAAAATTATTCAAAAAATACCATTGTGTTTATTCACATTGGCAGCAATATTGACTTGGAGCACAGCATCAGCAACGGACTTAGAAATTGACTTTCACGACGGGACGTCAATAGACACAGTTATTACTGGAAAAGTGAACTTAGTTGGCTTTGCAGCTTCTGATGAGCTTACCTTGAGCGGTTCCATAACAGACGACGTTAAAATCAGTAGAGGTAACATAAAAACCACCTCTTCAACGTCTTTTGGCGCTGACATTATTATGAATGGCGGTAGCCTAGAAACAACAACGGCTATGAGCCTTCCCACACTAGTGATAGATGCAGATAGCACACTTACTGCCGATGCTGCCGCTACTTTAACTGGCATGGGCGGGGTTAGTAAATTAACTGTTGCTGGTGTTGGGGCAATAACTCCTGATGATTTGAGCGCGGCAACTAATGCAGTTGATGTCAGCGGCATTGTACATGTAGGTGCAACTGGTTCTTTGTTGCCTTCAGGTGCAGTGACTGTAAAGAATGCTGGTTTGGTAAAACTTATGGGCGTTGTGGCAGACTGTATTCCTGGCGCTATGAAAGTGGAAAGTGGCGGAGCTGTTGAAGTAGATGCGTCACTGGCAGTTCCTGCAGTGGGTGCTGCTGCTTCTGGTGACCTTTTTGGTACCTTAAGGTTTGACACTGGGTCAAGATTAAAGCTGGGCAATGGTGCAGACTGGGGTCGTGCTGTAACAATTGGTTCATATAGCTAATTTCTTCGCTACATTTTACTATTATTATCCCTGGTTAGTTCGTTCTGGCTGGGGATTTTTATTTTTCTGTAATAAGAAATTACCCACTGGATAACCACGTCCACTCAATGCCTCGCTATGACGGTTCTTGGTATTTCCAAAAGCAATACGATAATAAGCACTGGATCCCGACGCTCTCTGACGAGGGCTCTGGATGACGAAACTCTGTTTTCACGTTTTCACGCAAATGACAAAGATAACATAGGGTCCAGTTCTGTAACTTCCGCTCAAGCTGCGGATAATTATAGAACACAATCGAAACAACATGTGTTCTTAACGCGTTCAATACATCAAAGCTCTATTATAATGTGGTTAATTGATACTTCCCTCTTGTTTTTTAGCATGCATTTGAAATAATGAACGGAGTAGTCTTTTAAAAAATCATCATGCGCAGGCAACGTAAAGCTAAAATCATTGCTACTTTAGGTCCATCCTCATCAGACTATGAACAAATTAAAGCATTATTTGTAGCAGGCGCCGATGTTTTCCGTCTGAACTTTTCCCATGGTGAACACGAAAGCCACGCGGAAAATTATAAAATTATTCGAAGAATCGAACAAGAATACAAGCGACCAATTGGAGTTTTGCTTGATTTACAGGGGCCAAAGCTGCGTATTGGAACTTTTTCAAATACAAAAATTTCCTTAAAAGCTGGGCAAACTTTCCTTCTTGATTTAGATAGCACTCCTGGTAACAACCACCGTGTGTGCATGCCGCATCCTGAAATTTTTCAAGCCCTTAAAGAAAACATTGATTTGCTTTTAGATGACGGCAAGGTTCGGCTCAAAATTACAAAGTGTGGTCATGATTTTGCAGAAACTATTGTTGTGTCAGGCACTGAGCTTTCTAATCGCAAGGGGGTGAATGTTCCTGATGTGGTGTTGCCAATAGATGCGCTAACTAAAAAAGATATTATCGATTTAAAATTTGGGCTGGAATTGGGCGTTGATTGGGTTGCGTTGTCGTTTGTGCAGCAACCAAATGACTTGATCATGGCGCGTGAGCTTGTAGGCAAAAAAGCAAAGCTTATTGCTAAAATTGAAAAGCCTATGGCCATTCAATATTTACAAGAGATTGTTACTTTGTCAGATGCTGTTATGGTTGCGCGGGGAGATTTAGGCGTAGAAATACCTGCAGAAGATGTTCCAGTCATACAGCGTCAAATTATTCGCACCTGTCGTGGGTTAGGAAAGCCCGTTATTGTTGCTACGCAGATGCTAGATTCAATGGTGCACGTGCCAACACCTACTCGAGCAGAGGCGTCAGATGTTGCAACGGCTATTTATGATGGGGTCGATGCTGTAATGCTTTCAGCTGAATCAGCGTCAGGTGATTACCCTGTAGAAGCTGTTTCTATGATGGACCGCATTATTCAACGCACCGAAAGAGATCCTTTTTACCAAAAAATGCTTGATGACAGCTACACATTGCCTCCGCCTACTGTTAGTGATGCAGTAACTACCGCAGCGCGTTCTGCAGTTGGTATTATTGGTAGTGCATTAATGGTTACTTTTACAGAAACAGGGCGCACAGCTTTTCATGCTGCCCGCGAACGTCCCCATTGCAACATATTAGCGCTCACGCCAGTTTTAAAAACATCAAGGCAACTTACGTTGGTGTGGGGCGCACATCCTGCTTTGACCGATGATATTTTTTCAATTGGGCAAATGGTTGAAACTGCATGTACTTTCGCCAAACAAGAAAATTTTGCACAAATAGATGATTACGTTGTGATAACCGCTGGGGTTCCTTTTGGACAATCAGGCGGCACAAATATGATTCGAATAGCAAAGGTTAGTTAGCAACAGTGTGTTACATTATTGGTGGTCCAACAGCTAGTGGAAAGTCAAAATTAGCACTTTGGCTTGCGCACCATGTTGATGGTGAAATTATTAATGCCGATAGTCTTCAGCTTTATAAAAGCATTCCAATTTTAAGTGCGGCACCTGACAATGCAGAGCTTGCGCAAACCAGACATCATTTGTTTGGAATTTATTATGATGATCAAATATCTACAGTTCAGGCATGGACTCAGCTTGCGCAAGCAACCATTGAAAATGTTATAAAGCGCCAGAAAAAACCTATTATTGTAGGTGGTACTGGTATGTATTTAAACGCTTTAATTCAAGGGATTTCCCCAATACCTAACATTTCAACTGACATAAAAAAAGCTGTTCGTGCATTACAAAGTAATTTATCAAAAGAAGATTTTTATGAGCAGGTTATTGGGCATGACCCATCCATTCAGGGTCACCTTCATCAAAATGATAGTCAGCGTTTGGGGCGTGCTTTAGAGGTTATATTGCAAACAGGGCAATCTATCAGATATTTCCAAGGAAAAGCTCAGCCCATTCTCAAGCAGGTAAATAAATTTATTGTGGTTATGCCTGAAAAAGATAGGTTGTACAATCTTATTAATGCTCGCGTTATAAGAATGCTGGACGAAGGCGTTATCCAAGAAGTGCAGGCGTTAAAGCAAAAAGTATCGCTTGATGCCCCTGTGTGCAAAGCAATAGGTGTTAAAGAAATTTGGCAGTATTTAGCCAATGAAACCACTAAAGAAGAAATGATTTCCTTGCTTCAGCAAGCTACTCGGCAGTATGCTAAACGCCAAATAACATGGTTTAAAAATCAAGTTAATGACGCACTCGTTATCACAGACCCATTTGATCCAAGCCAAATTGCTCAATTGGTACGGGGAAAATCAGCGGAATTTGCCCTGGAGAAAACAGCCAGTTAATCCCTACCATATCCTTGTTAGTGAAGTGATGTTGCAGCAAACAACTGTAGCTACCGTAAAAGGATATTTTGCTAGATTTCTGGAGCGTTGGCCTACCATTGAAGCTTTGGCTGCTGCTTCGCAAGATGAGCTTATGCATTGTTGGCAAGGTTTAGGGTACTATTCTCGTGCGCGTAATTTGCATAAAACCGCAAAAATTATTACAGATCAGTACCATGGAGTTGTTCCAGAATCTTATCAGAATTTAACAAAGCTTCCTGGATTGGGTCCTTACACGGCTGCAGCTATAGCCAGTATTGCTTTTGGGCAATCAATCATTGCCATTGATACCAACGTTAGCCGCGTACTTTGTCGCTTGTTTGCAATTTCATCGGAAGGAAAAATCCAAAAAGCGCAAGTTCAAGAAATAGCAAATTCCCTAGCGCACACCAGTGATTCAGGTGCTGTAAGCCAAGCATTAATGGATATAGGCTCGAATCTTTGTAAATCAAAAAATCCCAAGTGCGTTGATTGCTTTTTAAAAAATGATTGTCTTGCGTTTTCTGGGGATTTGCAAAACGTATTGCCTTTAAAGCAAAAAAAACCAATTCGTCCAAAACGGTATGGACATAGCTTTGTTATGCGTCATGCAAACCAAGTATGTATTGAGAAACGTCCAGAAAAAGGTTTGCTTGCTAGCTTGTACCAATTTCCTTCTAGTGAATTTTTAAGCGAGAAAACCATAGCTCAATATCCGATCAAAGCTGAATGGAAGAATATCGGAACTGTTCGCCATATTTTCACTCATTTCGAGTTAGAGCTAACCCTATGGGAAACATTTGTTCAAAATACAAACAGTGGGTTGTGGACAAAATTAAGCGATTTAGGTAACTACGGTCTGCCCACAATGTTTAAAAAAGCATTGGCTTATGTAACGCCTAGCTACAATTAACTAAAGAGAAAAATTCTCTCCTAAATACACACGCCTAACGTCGGGATGATTAATAATGTGCGCCGAATCACCTTCGGTCAGTACTCTACCTTCTGCAATAATGTACGCTCTGTCTACAACGTCTAGAGTTTCACGCACGTTATGATCAGTAATTAGAATTCCAATATTATGATTTTTTAGGCGCATAATAATGTCTTTAACATCTTGTACAGCAATTGGGTCAATACCTGCTAGTGGCTCATCTAAGAATAAAAAGTCTGGTTTAATCGCAAGAGAACGTGCAATTTCAACTCTGCGTCTTTCCCCACCCGAAAGTGCTACAGAAGGTGCTTCTCTTAAATGGGTAATGCCAAATTCATCTAGCAACTCTTCCAGTCGTTCTTGTTGGTGATCAGGGTCTGACTCTACACTTTCAAGAGCTGCGCGAATGTTATCTTCAACATTGAGCCCTCGAAAAATTGAGGCGTCTTGCGGCAAGTAGCTAATGCCCATTCGTGCACGTTTATACATTGGCATATTGGTAATATCGTTATCATCCAAAAAAATACGCCCAGAATCAGGCATGATTAGGCCTGTGATAATTGAAAAACATGTTGTCTTCCCAGCACCGTTTGGACCAAGTAAACCAACTGCTTCACCTGAACTTACAGCAAGGTCAATGCCTTTCAGCACCATGCGCTTTTGAAAGGTTTTCGTTAATTTTTGAGCTCTTAGGGTTCTTATGTTCTTATTCCTTCTTCTTTGGATACACTATACATGTAACCTGATCTTGCTGACTTGCTTGCATTGTAAAAACATGAGTCTGAATGTCAAGGGTAGCTTTTGTGCCGTGTAATTCATTATTATCTTGAATGAGGACCACATCATCTCCTGTGCAAACAGCATGATTGGCATTGAAATCATGTGTGCACTCTGTGGCGTATAGTTTAGTACCATCATAATCAATTTCAACCTGTCCCTGGGCTGTAGCATTTGTTAAGTTCCCCTTTTCGTCAAAAACAGTATGTAGATCATTCGTCTTTAAGGTCACAGGAGAACCTTTAACTACATAAGACACTTTTACATTGCCGCTTGCATCAGCGTGCTGATGGGATGTGTCATACTGCATTTGATCAGCATTAATTTTGATATCGTTTGTGGAATCTTTTTTTTGAGGTGCCTCGCCAAAACATATACCAACAAATAAGGCTAATATAAAATATTTTTTCACAATAACTTAGAAGATCGCGTTCTTTTCACAGTGTACCTGGAAATTTGGGGTTTTCAACTCTACTGATCTAACTGAAATGAGACAGGAATTTCAAACGATACTTCTTTGCCATTAACATTGAACGTCCACTGCTTCATTGTTTTAAGAAGTTCTTCTTCGAATGGAGCTTTGTCTCCTTTGATAGTTATTACTTCAATATGCTTAACAGTGCCGGTAGAACTCACTAAAAGCTTCACTGAAAAGCTTCCTTCTTCTCCATTGGCTTTAGCATTAACAGGATAAGTAGGAGCAGGATTATAAATAACAGACGGCGCAGAAGCAAAATTTTCTGTAGTTACTTGGCTAATAACATGAGCGCTTTTTTTCTGCGCTCTATTAGCAGAATTTTTTTGAGAAGAAACGTTAACATTTTCACCAATACCTTTAGAGGAAGTTAGTAATCTTACGGAAAAGCTGTGTGATATTTTCTGATCTGAGCGCTGCGTATATTGTCCAATAGAAAAAGCAAGCAGACCGTGAATGCAAACTGAACCTATGCACAAGTAACGCATTTTTACCATGTTATGCTTATCCCCGTGTTAATCTGGAATCCGGGACTCCTGTATCCCGGCGGGCTTTCAATCCTGCGCGCTAAAGCATTTTCAACTGCTACATGCCACGTTGCTTGTTCTTTAAACTTGTATTGAAAATCACCAAAAAATACAGGGTAGCCACCACGCTTAACCGGTGCATAATTTTCAAAATCAGGCTGAACTTGATGCCCTGTATAACGCCAACCAACGCTTGTCGTAATGTCTTCTTTTTCATAAAAAATTCTACCATTAGCTGTAACTTTTGGGATATTCATAAGGTTTTTTTTCGGCTTCAAACTAACTGATTCAGTATACATACATGATAACTGTGTCCCCCACGGACCAATTTGGTTTTTCCAACCAAGCTCAAAACCCTTTTGGAGAGACTTATTAAGGTTAACGTACTTATCGTTTTTGTAATCAATTTGCCGTTTATGTTCAGTTCTAAAAAGAAGAACACTAAATGTACCTGCACTCGTTTTTTGAGCAACGCCTAAATTGCCACCATAAGCTGTTTCATGTTTCAAACTCTTATTGCCGTACTTTTTATCATTTAACATATATAAATTAGGTAATTGAAATCCTGTACCAATGTGAGCTGAAAACTCAGTATCAATATGTGTTTTTAACAAACTTGAACTAAATGCATAAACAGGGTTGTAATGATCTGCTTTTTGAACGCGTGCCCAGTTTTTCCACTTAACCGTATCCTTATCTAAATGAATTCCTTGTGCAAAGGCATATTCTTTATTCTTTGTTTGTTTTGCCCCTGTAAAATCAAGTGTATTGTTATGATATTCCGCAACGGGTTCAAAAACTACTGAATCGTTTTTTATCTTAATTCCAAATTTTGCCTTACCACTACAACTCCGACCGGTGCCATTACTGCCTATATAAGGAGAAAAATCTTGAGAAATACCTATAGTACTTAAACCCTTTAAGTAAGGCTGTATACGTTCATCTTTCCCTTCTAAATCAAGCTCATAAATCTGCAGCGTTCTTTTTGATCTAGAATCATATGGACTTACTCGAGATATATCACTTCCTGTGGAGGCTGATTTAATTAACCCCATTTGCAATGTTGCTTTGACATGATGGCTATCAAAACTCAGTCGATTTAAAAAATAACGCTTCTCTGTCTCAGGACTTTTTGCAGTTGGGTATTTAGCTTGGTAACGTTTTGGTATGGAATTATTTCCGTGAAAGGTGTCACCTTCTATATGTTGCTGCAGAAAAAAACCATCCTGAGATTTTTGACGCCACCATAAATGACCAGATTTAGCACAATTGCCCGCACTTAATTTCAAGCCTCCGCTCTGACCATCCGGCATAGAAAATGGAATAACATTAACCACACCACCAATAGCTCCGTTGCCATATTCAGCGCAGTGTATGCCTTTTACAACTTCAACCTTTCCTGTTGAAAGCGGAATAAGGGCAGCATCTGTTTCTGTTTCACTAATGCTAAGACCTGACCAAAGCATTTTAGTGTATTTTGAAGTTGACCCTTGAATGCTTATGGTAGTTAGTTGCCCAGGGTTGCCATTTGTTGTGGTTGTGACGCCCGGAATATTTTTTAGTTGTTGCTCTTCAAATCCAGGAGTTGTTACGCGATTAGTGGCTAACGATTCAATAAATTGCCATGCTGAAGGAGGCAGTTCTTTCTTTGCTTTCACAACAATAGGCTCCAACACCACGGTTGATGCATGCAATGATGCTACAAAAATAATGCATAAAAATAAGCGCAATGAATTGGCCTCCACAGGTTCGCACAATATAAGCGCGTCACCCATGGGCTACCCTTCTGATCTCTCCCCGAAATCTAGAAAAAGTGACACTCTTTTTGCCGGTCTCCTGGCTGGTTGTTCATAGCGACATTTTGACCTTCCCAGATTTCTCTAGTGGCCCAAAATAAAATGCGCTCCCAACGTACAGTTGCGGGGGCAGCTTCGGATTTTAACCGAATTCCCGAACACAAAAAGTTCTTCAATTTTATATAGAAAAAAAGTGACCGTCAAACGATCACTTTTGTAATTTTAGAAGTATGAAGTTCTATCCTAGTTCAATCATTTTTGCAAAAGAAAGCAGCTCAGCTAAACATGTAAAGCCAGATGAATAAGGTCCTTTATTTAATACAACATCATCAGCAATCACACCTAGGTCATTCAGGTAAGAAACCGCTAAAACTAATTGAAGAGTGACTGGAAAGAAGTGGCCGCTAGCACGGATCAATTTCTGAAATTTTACCGTTCTTCACTTTCATATGGCCTGCACAAGCAACAGGAAGAGCAAAACGAAAACCATCCCTTCGAAAAAAAAGATCATGACTCAGTTCTGCAAGGCCATAATAGCTTTTTCTAGCAGCAATACAAAGTTGTCCATAAGCATTTAAAGCATAAATACTATAATCAGCATCCAAGATTTCTCCACCTTGATAAATTGCCCCTCGCTCAATCGTTACTAAAGAAGAAACGAACAAACTAGGTTGACTGAAATCAGTAGATGCGCCTGAACGACCAATAATAAAAGGGTTACAAATCCTGAACCGAAAACAACTTACTTCTCTGCACAAATTTTCAAGAATGGCAGAATTTTCTGGATCTAAAAATTCAGCATCAACTTTCAACTTAATTGTAACAGGCCTTGCTTCAGGAAGACTCACAAAATGTTCATGGTCAATGTCTACGCCTGAATATACTTGTGAAACACACAACACAATCAATGTAAATAAATTAATTAATTTTATATTTAAAATTCCTGATTGTATTTTGAATAACTTTTATATAGTAATTATATTGGAAAAATAAAGAAGGAATACTCAACAATATTGCCCAGCAACATAACCTGATGACCAAGCCCATTGAAAATTATATCCACCAAGCCACCCGGTAACATCGACAACTTCGCCAATGAAGAATAATCCAGGAACTTTTTTGCTTTCCATGGTTTTGGATGATAATTCGTCAGTATCAACTCCGCCCACAGTAACCTCAGCTTTTTGGTAACCTTCACTGCCATTAATAGTGATTTTGAATTGATGAATATCATTTGCCATATCAAACAACGTAGTATTTTTAAGGTCAGTAATTGCGCGTCCATAATCAGAGTGAGTAGCCATAACTTCTACAAAGCGATTCGCAAAATAGTTCTTCAAAAAATTAGCAACGGTTTGCTTGCTATTTTTATGGGCAACAAATTCTTGCTTCAAATCAACATCGGGCAATAGGTTAATTACAATTTCTTCCATAGAAAATTTTTCCATATAAGACGAAATCTCTAATATTGCTGGACCGCTTAACCCACGGTGAGTAAATAATATATTCTCACGAAATTGCACGTCTTTATAAGAAACAACTGAGTTTTGTGAAACACCACTAAGCTGTGCAAATGTAGGAAGAGTTGATGCTTCAACTTTTAATGGCACCAAAGCCGGTTGTGTGGCCAACACTTTAATGCCAAATTGTCGTGCGATTTGGTAGCCAAAATCAGAAGCACCAATTTGCGGAATTGATAATCCACCAGTTGCAATAATTACAGACGCGGCATGAATTACGCCTTCTGTGGTTGTGAGCACAAATTGATCATGCTTTTCAATTGCTATAACTGTACAATTAAGACGAACATCAACTTGCCCTTGCTGACATTCATCCAGCAGCATGTTAACAATTTGTTTGGATGATCCATCACAAAATAATTGCCCTAATGTCTTTTCGTGATATGCAATATTGTACGATTCAACTAGGTTTATAAAATCATGCTGGGTGTACCTGGCTAATGCTGATTTTGCAAAATGCTTGTTTGTGCAAATGTAGTTTTTAGGCGATGCAAAAAGATTGGTAAAGTTGCTGCGCCCACCGCCAGAAATACGAATTTTCTCACCAACTTTAGATGTGTGCTCAATAAGCATAACGCGTCGACCACGCTTACCTGCAATTGCAGCTGCCATAAGTCCAGCCGCACCAGCGCCAATGACAATAACATCTTGTTTTGAAATATTACTCAAGCTGCCACATCTGAATCAATTAAATATTTGCCTTTCAGGTAGAGCTGTTTATTAATTTGACGTAACCGTAGTTCAATGTGCCCTGAATTAAATTCTTTAACTTTCATGCCCTTAGTGGCTTTTGCAACTTCGCTTAAAAATGCTTCTTTTTGCATATTGTTATCTTTAGCTTCTAGTTCAAGGAATGTTCCAAAATCTACAAACTCATCTACGGCAATAACAAATAAATCATCTTCATAAGTTGTGCGTTTTTTGTCCAAAATTAAAAGGGTTTTTAGGTTATTTGTCTTTAAAAATTCATCGTAAGTATAAGGTTCTGGACACTTAATAGAAATCATTTTTTCCAAGGTTTCAAATACGTGCGTTGATGAAAATTCAAAAGGCAAAGCCACATTATATTCATGGCACGTTATATGCTCATTCACATTATTTGCGCCCAAGTGATCTGGGTTAAATTTAAAATCCAGTGATTTTCCGTTGCGTAACCTTATGAAAATTCCGTCTTGATAAAACAACCCATCAGAAGTATCCAGATATTCATCAACAACTCGTTTTGATGAAATAAACTCTTTGTTTTTTAAAAAATCATTCAAATCACTAGGCATTACTTGAAATTTTTTTTCCATTTCGATTGGATTAGTCATGCATGCTTTCCGCTATAAAAAAAGCAGCTGAAAACTCAGCTGCCTTCGAAGTATTTTTAATCTAGTTTATGCTTTAGTTTTGTCAGAGTCAGTCGGCTTATTATTTTCAGTCCACTCTTTAATGCCGCCAGAATAGTGAGCAATATTGGTATATCCTAAACCAACAAGACGGTCAGCTAAAGTCATGCTTGCAGGACAACTTACGCTTCCACAATACACAAGAATTTCAGCTGCTTTATTTTTTAATTTAGCCTTAATATCTTTATCGTCAGCGTTCGCTGCAAGGAAAATAGCTCCTTTAATAGCTTCGTCACCACCACCACGTGCATCAACAATGATTGCTTTTCCAAGTAATGCTTCAACTTCATCAATATTTTTTTCTGCAATCACAACTGGTGTTGCTGGTTTTGCATCATCTTTCGCATGCTTTTCTACATGCTTTTTTGCATTATTAGTTTCTTTAGTGTCTGTTTTAGTTGTTTCTGTTGCTGAAAGATCAGCACCTAAAATCGCTACTACAGCTAGACTAACGGCTGAAAGCAAACGAATCATCATGGTACTCATAAAATTCCTCAAGGCTAAGTGTTTGATTCATTAGCATTAAAGGGCAAAAATAGGCTAAAATCAAGCTGTCAGAAATTGGAAATTTGCAGGCTGTTCTTTAGTGGATCGTAAAGTTGTGTTGTGTATTCTTGATGGGTGGGGAATAGGGCCGGAAGATGCTTACAATGGTATTAAAGCCGCAACCTATTGGCCAACACTTTTAGAACAATACCCTAACACTCAATTGCAAGCTTCCGATCATTATGTGGGTTTGCCAGACGGGCAAATGGGCAATAGTGAAGTTGGGCACATGACTATAGGTCTTGGTCGAGTGCTGATGCAAGATTTGCCAAAAATTGATCAAGCCATAGCTAGCGGTGAACTCAAAACAAATGAAAAAGTTTTACAAGCAATAGAGCAACTTAAAAAAACGCAACGCCCTTGCCACCTTATGGGGTTGCTATCACCTGGTGGTGTGCATTCACACATGAATCATATAATTGAAGTCGCCAAGCTTTTAAGTGATGCTGGAATTACTGTTCACGTGCACGGATTTTTAGACGGGCGTGATACACCACCTAAAAGCGCTGCGAGTTATGTGGGTGAATTTTTAAACGCAATTGAAGAACATTCAAATATTCATTTAAGCACTTTGGGAGGGCGTTATTTTGCTATGGACAGAGACAACCGTTGGGAAAGAATTGAAGTTGCTTACAACGCAATAGTGCAAGCAAAGGCACCTAAGTTTTCAAATGCTATTCAGGCTATTAATGATTCTTATGAAGGCAGTATTACAGACGAATTTGTTCTTCCAATAATTAGTGAAAATTACACAGGAATGCAAAATGGTGATGGGCTCTGGATGATTAACTTTAGGTCAGATCGGGTTCGGCAACTTTTACGTAGCCTTTTGGTTCAAGAATTTTGTCAGTTTGGCCGTGATAAAAATATTGATTTTGGGCCCACTTTGGCGATGAATGAATATGCACAAGACCTTAATTTACTGATCCCGTCCGTATTCTCAAAAGATATTATTCAGCAAAGCTTGGGAGAAATTGTTGCAAGCCATGGACTGAAGCAGCTACGCGTAGCAGAAACTGAAAAATATGCGCATGTTACTTTTTTCTTAAATGGCGGTCGTGAAAAATCTTTTCAAAATGAAGAAAGGATCATGATTCCTTCACCCAAAGTTGCCACTTATGATTTACAGCCAGAAATGTCAGCAGCTGAAGTGACATTAACCGTTGTCCAAGCAATGGAGCGCAATGATCTTAGTCTTATTGTGGTGAATTATGCCAACACTGACATGGTCGGGCACACTGGTGTTATTGATGCAATTTATAAAGCTGTAGACTGTGTTGACGCTTGCGTAAAAACTTTAGAACAAAAAGCCATAGAACATAATTGGACTCTTCTAATAACAGCCGATCATGGAAATGTAGAGTGCATGCGAGAAAAAGATCATTCGACACCTCATACCGCACACACTTGTAATCCTGTACCGTTTGTATTGGTAAATGGTGATGCTAAGCATTTAAATGCGGGCTCTCTTGCTGATATTGCGCCAACAGTTTTAAGCGTAATGGGGATTGCTCAACCAAAAGAAATGACAGGTAAATCTCTGCTGTGTTGAATGTTTTATTCTTGTTCACTTGTTTTTCTGTGCTTCGATGTGAAGTTCATACCGAAGTTTTTGAACAAGTGCAAAAATGGCATAACATCCAGCAGCAACTTGCAATTTTGTATAGTCAGCATGCTCAAATGAATGGTGATAAAGCTCATGATAAGCAAGAATTTTTTAATATACAGCAGCAATTAGGAGCAATCTATCTTGCTCAAAAACGTTATCAACTAGGTTTTGGGACTGCCTTTCTTCCATCTGAAAAAGCTGTATACAACTATGTCAGAAAAAAAACATTCCTTGCTTTAAAAACAAAAGAGCTTGTGCCCTTATATAAAAAATATGCACAAGGATATCAAAAAAAATATGCTAGTGGGGAATTTGAGAGAATTCAAAAACTTATCAAGCAACTAGAAGCGTTGAATGTATTGCACGGAAAATTATTTGAACAACATAGCCAAGCATATGGAATAAAGCACTGGACATATACACCAAAAATTAGTGAAATTTCTTCAATTCATCATTGGGTTAAAAAATTACCAGTAGGCAATGCAAGCAAAAAATTAAGTAACTTATTGAATTGGATAACGCCAGTCGCAGGAATTAGAGAATCTTCCTCTAAAACGATATGGACACCTCTTGCTGGAGCTATTGTTCTTTGTCCTGATGCTGGAGTTGTAACGTTAATAGGTCGTTTAGAAAGAGACATAGTTATTTTTATCAAGCAGCATCATTTTACCTACGCTGTCATAGGACTTAACAAATGCCGAGTGAATGTTGGAGATAAATTGAAGCAAGGAGAGCCCTTAGGTTTTTGTGCAGATAAAGATCCAAGATTTGTGGAATTACAACTATGGCGTGACGACATCACCCTGGACCCAGAGCCATATCACAAGGTTACACAGTTATGAAATTATATATAGTTTTCTTTTTTTTATTGGTTGGTTGTTCAAGCCCCTATCAAGATTTACACGATAGTTTAGATGAAACCCTAGAAATTATTGATTCGCTGTACCCAGAAAAACCTTCTCATGAGAAACTCCGTCAGGGAATGTTGCATGGGTTAATTCAAGGGGCAGATGCACACGGAGCTTACTTGAACGAGACACAAATAAGAGTCTTGAGAGAAACTGTTGATGGCGGAGAATTAAAATTAGGAATGCTTCTAACTAAGCATAAAGAAGGTTTGCAGGTCAAAAAAGTTTTTGAAAAATCAGCATCACATGCAGCTGGAATTAAAGCAGATGATATTTTAATGGAGTTTGATGGATCACCTTTAAAAGATATTCAGTTGAATGATTTCCTAAATTTTATAAAAGAAAAAAAAACATACAGCATTACGCTTTTAAGAAACAAGAAAAAACTTACGAAAGAAATTGTTCCGGGCCACTTCATAGCGCCAACTGCTGAACTAAAATGGTTTGGTAATGTTGCCTGTTTAAAGTTTGGTTGTGTGAGTAAAGAGGCGGCTGACGAGATACGAGAGTATTTACAAATAATAAAATCCAATAAAAAACTATCCGGACTAATTCTTGATTTGCGCGATTGCCCAGGAGGCAGTTTTGAAGCAGGAATAGGTATAGCCAGTCAATTTTTAGATGGACACGTAGTCGTTGAAATGCAAAAAAAAGATGACTTTTCAAAATTTTGCTCTGCTAGTTTCGATATTTTGAATAAACAACCCATGGTTGTGCTGCAAAATAAAAACACTTGTTCAGCTGCTGAAATTATTGCGGCAGCACTAAAAGCTCACAAACGTGCAACGCTTATTGGTGAAAACACGGCGGGAGGAGCTACTGCTAAAGAAGTTGTTCATTTTCCAAACCGTAAGGACGGGTTAATTATTTCAATTGCTTTTTTGAATGATCCTCTTGGAAAAAGGATAGGTCATGAAGGAGTAGAGCCTGATATACGTATAGAAGAAATAGTGGCGTCTAAAAACAAAGATTTATACATTGAAAAAGCATTGAGTATTTTGTATTCCAAATAAATATTAGTAAAAAATTCAATTGACCTAATGGTATGTATCATTATATTATCAAAATATGCATTATCAAGTGCATATACTCTAACCAATCTAAACATAGGGAATTCAATTATGAACAACTTCTGGCAATTTTCATGGCGTGACATCGCATTAACAAAATCGAATAAACATTTACGAAAAAGTTTACGAGGAACCTATCATGAAAAACCGTGTATGCATAAAAGTTAGTATAATCTGTTTAATAAGCGCTATCCCAGCTCATTCTGAGTCTGTTTTAGGTCTAACATCTGACCAAATTCTAAACATTCTAAAACCTTTCCAAATTACTCAAGATATCGATAAAAAAAGCTTAAATCAGCTTTCAAGATCTTCTGAACTTCATTTCCTTGACTATAAATCATTACAAGAAAAAATTACTAAATTTTTAAGTCTCAAAAAACCACTGAAATTTCTATTGGTGGGCTTTCCTTTTAAATCAGCAAATACAGAAAAAAAGGTATTAGGCCAAGTGCCTGATATGGCTGAACGACGCAGTCTTGAATACCTATATGGCTGCATCAAGTCACTTAAAGAAGCTTATCCCTATGGGGTTGAACTAGTCATTTTTTGTGATGGCATTCCTTTTTGCGAATACCTTGGGATTTCAGCTGAAACTGTAAAGTTATACGAACAAGGGTTGCAAAAGCTTGTGCAAGATATGCCAGGAATAACGTTGGTAACTTCTGATTCTTTACAAGAACAGTTGGCGCTCTCATCAACTCAGCATATTTGCGATGTGATCGATAAATACGCACCCAGTGATGAGGATTTTCACAAGCAGCTTGAAACAGATCCTGCCCTTCAAGATAGTTACAAAACTCTTTTAGGGCGTCTTGAAATTGAATTTGATTCTGTGCAAGGTCGAGAATTCTTAAAAGCTCATGGTCCTTTGTCAAAGATTACCAAAGCTCTTATGGCACGGGAGATGCGCATGCGTCGTTTCCTTGAAGCACAGTTTGATGCTGAGAACTTCATTCGCCTAACGGTTCATTATTCCAAGGACTTAGGCAAAAAGTTTGGCATTAAGCTTTCACCCAATTCTTTTGTCACTCCTTACCATGGGGTGCTGGTGGAAGAGGGGGATGGCAATTGGTTCATTCGTTTCCGAAAAGATATAGATCCTCAAATTTTTGAGGAGGTATCTGAAATGGTGAATGGCCTGCAATGTCAGTACATGCGCCTCAAAAAATAACCTGACGAAAAGAATTTTTTAACACTGCTCTTGGGTAGTGCGGAGAATCTTTGTCTTTTTAACAATTTTAAAAAACAGCATTTGACTGTTCAGGGCGGCTATTTGCCTTGTTTTAATCAATTTTTTAAAAGGAGAATTATAATGTCTAAAATATTAACGTTGCTAATTCTGGTGATTTTGGCAGTTCCTATTATGGGCGCTACTACCACGGTAGAGGAATTAGATGTTCCTGCTATATACAAACGAACTTTACCTAAACTGGAGATTGATGGGCCTGATCTCCCCCTTGTAAGAGCCAACAATATCGTAGACTATTTACAGCTTTTAGGGGGCGGAGGTCCATTAAATAGCGAGGCCCGTGGTGCTTACATAGATTACATACTGGGTAAGCTAAGTGCTGATGAACCCATTCAATTTGTGATTTTAGGGTTCCCGTGTAAATCAACCAATGTGGGGAAAAAGGTTTTAAGTCAGAGGTTTGATATGGGGGATTACCTTGGGCTTATAAGGCTTGAGCACATAGCAGAACAAATTCAAGAGTTTGTTGGAGTACCTTGTGAAGTCCACATTATTAACAAAGAGCCATACATACCTGAAATGTTCGCAGAGATTGAAAGAGAGTTAGACACGAGACTGCTTAATTCTGGTGAATACGAGGTAGCCTTTTTAAGATTGCGGGGAACCTGCCCGCATTTGCATTGTGGCGCAGATTTGACCAGAGACTATTTGGCGCAAAAAGCGATGGAAGTTTATCATTCAGAAGCGGCAAAAGTGCAAATTGTAGCTGCTGCAGAAGGGTCAAAACGGTTTTTTTGCCGACGAAATAGATTACCCCATTGTTAATACTGCGCTAAATGGAAAAGGGATAGTAAGCAAAGCAGCACTTATGAAAGAACGAAAAAGATTAGGACTGTTAATGTCAGGAGTGTACCAACTAGGGGTAACAGTCTTTAGAGAGGTAGTTAGAGCCCATGGATTGTATGGTAGCATGTTACGCCTTTCTGTTCATGGAGACGAAACAAAAGTTGGTATAAATTTTGCTAGTAAGCCTGGTATAGATTGTGTGAGCACCTGCGTGCCATGGCACGCGGCTTTGCTATGCGCCAGATCTGGTGATGATGTTTCGTTTGATCTTGTGCATGGTGTTCCAGCAGGAGCCATAGTGACTATGTCGGTAGCTGGTGTTCCACTACCTTATATTTTGAAATAATCAACACAGGGGAGTGCTAAGCACTCCCCTTTTTATAGAGTTAAGCTAGATCTCTAATGAAACGCTAAGGGATCAATGTCTACAATTAATCTAATGCTATGAGGTTTGCTGATCTGAGAAAACCAGTGACGAATGAAAGATTGTATAGCAAACCCTTTTGGGTATTTTAATAAAAACCTCCAACGAAATTGATTTTTTAACCTGGAGAGCGGCGCAGGAACAGGACCCATGATAAAAATATTATCATGCTTGGGAGCAGTATGCAGAAGCTTTCTGCAAAAACTCAAAATTTCTGCATTATCACGCCCACTTATTAAGAACGAAGCAAGCCTGCCAAAAGGCGGCATGCCATGCTGTTCACGATCTTCTAGTTCAAGTTCAACAAAGCTTTCTTGATCCCAGTTGGCCACAGCTTTAATAACTAAATGATCTGGGTCGTAAGTTTGTAAATAAACAGTTCCTGGTTTTTGTTCTCGCCCACATCGTCCAGCTACTTGGTGCAACTGTTGATACGTTCGTTCAGCACAACGCAAGTCTGGTCCATTAAGCCCCATATCTGCATCAACCACCCCTACTAATGTAATGTTTGGGAAGTGATACCCTTTGCTAAGCATTTGGGTTGCAACAATGATATCAAATTGATTGTTTAAAATTCCATCGACCATTTCTTGGGTGCGTTTTGGTGTATTCACCAAATCACTAGTCACACTTAAAATCTTAGCGTCAGGTAATAAGCTTGCTAAATCTTCGCTTAACCGCTCAACACCAGGACCACAGGGACTTAATGTTGCTTGAGAACAGTTAGGGCAAACTTCTGGAATAGGCTGAGTAAAATCGCAATAATGGCAGTGAAGTCGTGGCTGATTTTTATGCTGAACCAATGCGACGTCGCAAGCGGCGCAGGTAATTTTAAACCCACAATCACTACAAATTGTTAAAGGAGCGTAACCTCGTCTGTTTAAAAATAATAAGCTTTGCTCTTGATTGATAATGCGTTTTTGAATCTCTTCGAAAAGAGTAGGGTGTAGCCATTGACTAGGGCGTTGTGATTTTTTGAGGCCACGCATGGAAAGAATATTTACCATTGGTAATGAAGCATTTCCAAAACGACTGTTAACTTTTATGTGAGAGTATTTTTTCTGCTTAACATTGAAGATTGTCTCAAGGCTTGGGGTCGCTGAAACTAACACGGTGTGAATATTTTCTTCTTTTCCACGCAAAATTGCCATGTCGCGTGCATGGTAAATAATAACTTCATCTTGCTTGTATGATGGATCATGCTCTTCATCAACGACTAATAATCCTAGGTTGCTAAATGGCAATAATAAAGCTGATCTTGCGCCTAGCATAATGCAAGGTGAGCCTTGATGAACTTGGTGCCAAATAACGTTACGTTGTTTAGGGGTAATTTGTGAATGCCATATTAAAGGCTTTTCCCCAAAGCGTTCTTCGAAGCGTTGACGAAACTGTGCCGTTAAAGCTATTTCAGGGAGAAGAATTAGGGTTTGTTTACTCATGTCATATGCTTTTGCACTAGCTTCCAGATAAATTTCGGTCTTTCCACTTCCGGTTACTCCATCTAGCAAACTAATGTGAAATTCACCAAGTTTATTTACAATTTCATTTTTAGCCGTGCTTTGCTCAGGAGTAAGGTTTGGAGCCTTAAAATTATATTCAGCTGGTACAATGGCAGGTGAGGTTAGTTCTTTGGGCAGCACATGTTTTATAAGTACACCCAAAGGTGTAAGTGTGTACTCAGCAAATTTTTTTAAAAAACTGACAAAATGCTCAGGCAATACTAAGGGGTAATAGTTCAATATGTTTTTTAAGCTGTGCTTAAAGTTGGAAGTGCTAGGTTCTAATGACCAAATGACCCCAACTGTAACACTATTTTTTAAAGGCACTTCCACGAGTTGTCCTACTAGCGGTGAGACATCAAATGGCCATAAATAGGTAAGTGGTCTGTCTAATATTGAAGGTACTGCAACTTCTACATTCATGCTGAAAAAAGGTGATGCAACATGCTAACTGTAATTGGGCGGCGTTGTTGTGCTGAAAGCATATCAATTTTTTCTGCCCATTGGCATATTGCTGGAAAATTACGATCAATTCGACGGGCTAAATATTCCAGGATAGAATTATCAACAACTATTCCTTTGTCTTTCCATATTTTTTCAAGCACACGCTTTAGAGTTTCATCATCTGGACTATGCATTTCTACGCTGATGAATGTTGCTAGCCGTGACCGCCAATCGGCAAGGGTGACAGGCCACATAGAAGGTGGCTTAGTGGCGCCAATAACAAGAAGTTTGTTTTGTTCTTTAACCAAGTTGTAAAGGTGAAACCACCATACGTCATCATCTACCTTATGAGCATCATCAAGAATTAAGACTTGTTGTTCTCCATAAACCAAATCCCATAAATTTGTTGTGAGCGCTTGATTTGCAGTGTTGTAAGCTAGATTGTAGTTTTTAGCTAATCCTTGAAAAAGATGAGTTTTACCGCAGCCAGGTTCACCATATATGCAAATAAACTTATCTTTTGTTGCCCCTTGAAGGGCGGCATGAAAAAGCTCAAAAGCCATCTGGTTGCAGTTAGCCACAACAAAATCAAACAATTCGTAACTTTGAGTATACCCCAAAGGCAACAATCCTTGCTGCACAAAACTACTCTTTCATTAATTGAACGCGATAGCGAAGTACAACCTCAGTTTTTGGTGCCACTTTGACTGGCCAATATACGCTTTGAGTGCTTTCTTGCTTATGCGCCATACTTTCGCGAATCACTTTACCACGATTTTCGCCAAAAGGAAGCATAACTTTAATGTTTGCTTCCTTTTCGCCAAAGTTGCGAATGGTTAATCTATAGGCCGCTTCTATAACTTTTTCAGTAAGCAAGGTCTTAAATTCTGTTTGTTCTAAGTTTCCTTGAATTTGTGTGAGAGGGGAATCTTGACTGGACTTAAGTTGAGAGAGCAAAAGCGGTGGAATAGCTAATTGTATATCATCGCCAGATTTCGTGGCTAGCAGGGCGCTTGTGCCTAAAAATCTTAATGTATTGCTATTGTCACGAATATATATAGTAATGTCACCACTTGCTAAGTCTTGTGCAAGTTTTTCATCAAGTTTGAAGTGTAGCCAAATTTGTAAGGGAATCTGTCTCTCAACTCCTTGAAGATCATTGAGGTTTTCTTTTCCAACATCTAGTCGATAGTCTTGCCCAGCTTTTTGTTTACGAAACTCTACCCAAGGAATTCGCATGACACTACCTTTATGGATGAATTTAGGCGTATCAATAACATATTCATGAAAAGTTTGATTTTTTGCTAAGTCATCGGTTTGTGCGTCAACTAAACGAAGTTGGATATTTTCAAAACTTGTACCTGATTGATTGTCTATGCTGACAAAGCTGTTAAAATTTTGGATTTCGTCAAACTGTTCGTTCACTTCAACAACATAATGCATATGCCAACCAATACCAGAAAAAGTATAAGTAATTTCTCCTTGAAAGGGGTGTTTAGAGTTTAAAATCAAATCAACAGCTGTTAATACATCTTTATCTTTAGAAATAATGTATTCAGGATTTGCGCTGCCTTCTTGACGAAATAAAACTGATTGAGAATCGATAGATCCCGGAACTGTAAACGAGTATTCTTTTTCTCCGCTAAATTTAATTGGCAAGGTGGCGACACAGCGATCTTTGTAAATAACCAGATTTCCAGTTTTTGTTTCTTTTTTTAATTCTGCATGCTCTTTTTTCTGGTCAGGTGCTTTTGCGGCCTTCTCTTCTGAATGTCCCGATTGAGAGATCAACATTAAGCACATAATTACAAAAAATATTTTCATAGTTTTAACCTTGTAAGAAGTTCTTCAGCCTCTTGCTTATCACTAAAGGAGTGGGTTTTATTTCCAACGATCTGACCGGTTTCGTGACCCTTACCTGCTATTAGAAGGGTATCACCTTTTTCAAGATGTGCAATAGCATATGCAATAGCTTGCCGTCGATCGGCAATCTCTTGTGCTTTTGAGGTACATTCGCTTAATATTTGTTGACGAATGCTGGCGGGATTTTCTGATCTGGGATTATCATCTGTTACAATGACTTTGTCTGCCAAACTAGAAGCGATTTTCCCCATCAGAGGGCGCTTAATAATATCACGATCCCCGCCACAACCAAACACAACCCAAATATTATTTTTGGTATGCTCTCTTAGCGACTTTAAGGCGCGGTCTAAAGCATCAGGAGAGTGTGCATAGTCAACGTAAACATGCCCTCCATTTGATGTTTCGCCAATCAATTCCATTCGACCCATAATTGGTTTCAGTTTTGGAATAATAGCTATAATTTCAGTTATTGTTGTGCCTGATGCGATAAGCATTCCGATTGCACACAAAGTGTTCTCAACTTGAAAAGTTCCACTAAGATTTAGCACAATGTTGTGATAAGTATTACCATTGTACTCTAAGTCAAAAGCAATATTTGTAGCTTTCACTTTTACTTTTGTGGCCCTTAAATCTGCAGGTGTATTAATTGCGTAAGTAATAATCTGTGTGTTGCGCTGTGATGCTAATAATTTAAGGCGCTCAAAATAAGGCGAGCTAGCATTCAGAACAGCTATTTTTCCAGGCGACATGATTTCTGTAAAAAGTTTTGTTTTTGCTTGGAAATAGTCTTCCATAGTTTTGTGATAGTCTAGATGGTCTTGAGTAAGATTTGTAAATCCAGCTACAGTAATTTGACTGCCATGAATACGAAATTGATCTAGTCCATGGCTGGATGCTTCGAATATTACATGATTAATGTTGGCTTCTGACAAATTTTTTAATAAAGAAAAAAATGACAAACTATCATAGGTAGTAAGAGCAGGGAGTGACGGTAAATTACTTAGGTGATTTTTCGTTTCCAAACCAACCGTTCCAAATGATGCAGCAGAATATCCTAATAATTCCCATAACTGACGCACTATGCTAACCACAGAACTTTTCCCATTTGTTCCAGTTACTGCCATTAGTACAGCAGGTTGAATTTTAAAAAATGCTTTTGCCAGCAAACTAAGAGCTAATCGTGGGTTAGGATGCTCTATGAAGGCTACTTGATCAGCGAATGAGGCGATGACATCTGCAGTCGCTAATACTACACAAGCACCTTTTTGAATTGCCTCTTTTGTATTGTAAAGAACCTGTGGACAAGGAATTGCAATGAAAAAATCTCCAGGTTGAGTTTTACGAGAATCGGCACACAGATTATTTATTTTAATATTCTTTAAAACTAGGAATTTGTAGTCTATTTCTAAAGCTGAACACTTTAGTAAATCAACAAGGACAACTTGCTCAAGATGGTCCAATTTACTGGTCTCCAGCCTCATTACTAAGGGATGTTAGCTGCATCAGCTCCCCCATTTGTTGGGCTCCTTCTTCTTTGAAATCAGATTTAACACCAAGTAAAGGAGCTATGCGCTCAATAATTTTTCCGGCTGTTGGCGTCACATTCCAACCGGCAGTCGCATATCCATAAGTTCCTTGTGCTGGTTTGGGATCGTCTAACATAACAATCATTATGTATTTAGGATCATTTGCCGGGAATCCGCCAATAAAGGAAGTCGTGCGGTGACGATCTGCATCTGACCCGTATCCACCAAATTTTCCTTTATTTTGATAAGCTGTGCCTGTCTTAGCAAATACTTGATAACCATCAATATTTGCTTTTTTTGCAGTTCCTTCACATACAATCGTACGCATCATTTGACGAATTGCTTTCGATGTTTTTTCACTAACGCATGGATTTTTTGAAAATGACTGTGTTCTTTCGTGACGATTTGCAGCTGGAACAAATCTTAGTGTCGGTGTTGGTCTGCAACCGTTATTAACAATTCCTGCCATTGCACACAGAGAATGTAGCGGAGTTACTGCAATACCATATCCAAAAGAAACTGACATCATTGCTGTTTCACGCCAATCTTTCGGAGTTAAAGAGTTTCCAAGTTCAGGTATTTCTAAACTTAGCGAAGTTAATACACCAAATTGCCCCATAAAATGCTTTTGCACTTCTGGACCAAATCTTTGAGAAATTTTAATCGCAGCAATGTTTGATGAATGGACAAGAGCTTCTACAAGTGTAAGAGGACGATTTTGACCCTTAAAATCAGTAATTTTGAAACGGCCAATGTGAACTGGATTCGTGGCATCAAAAATTGAAGTTAGGGTGGAAGTTCCTGTTTCAAGCGCAATAGCGGCATTAAGAATTTTAAATGTTGACCCTTGTTCATACACCCCTAATGTATTGCGATTGAATCCACATTCAAGATTTTTCATTTGACGATTAGGGTCATAATCAGGAAGAGAAACCATAGCGATAATCTCTCCAGTTTTCACGTCCATAACCATAGCATTTGCTGCAACTGCTTTGAATTGCTCTATAGCAGAAACTAATTCATTATGAACTGCGTGTTGCACACGAAGATCCAAAGATAATTTTAAATCACCTTCTTTTGTAGTCAACATGACATCAAAAGATTGTTCAATGCCACTCACGCCATAACCATCAATATCGCAGCGCCCAATTACGTGACAGGCTAAAGTGCCATGAGGATAAACACGTTTTTGATCGGGCTGTAAGTATATTCCAGGAATCCCAAGAGAATGCACAGCTTCTTGCATTTTAGGAGATGCATGCCGCTCAATCCAAACAAATCCCTGGTTAGATTGCAGTTTTTGCAGCACATTTTCATATCTTAAATGAGGGAAAAGTTTACACAGTTTATCAGCGGCTTCTTTAGCATCGATAATTACTTTTGGATTAGCATATACAGACGCTGTAACTAGCTGAGTAGCTAAAATTATCCCGTTTCTATCAACAATGTTTTGGCGAAGTTGACATTCTTGTTGTTGGCAGCCTGTAATGCAAGTGGGGGTTCTAATAACCATCACATCCACTAATCGTATGGTGATTGCTAGAAAAGCTACACAGGCTATTGCGGTAGCGCTAAGTGTGCGTTGACGTGCTGTGTGCAATAATTCTTGATGCTGAGAAAATCTCCAGCCACTGAGATGTCGCCACAAGCTTTTGATCATGACCTTAGGCTGCATGATGAACCTCTTGTGATGAAGCTTTTATTGAAGCAGTTTCTTGTTGGGGTGTTACAGCATTGACGGCATCCATTAACGCTTCAATAGGGTCTTGTGATACTTTTACTTCTTTCGTTTGCCTAGGCAATTCGCCAATGGTAACAATTTGATTTGGTTTCAGAGCACTAAAGTTAAGGTGAGTTATAGCGAGCTTTTGCAAACGTGCTGGGTCATTAAGGTGGGTTAATTCAGCCTTTAAAACATGAATAGATTCTTTAGTTTCAGAAATACTTTTGACAACCTGCTTATGGCTTTTTTCTAAGGCCATAACCTGGTACTTCACCCGGAATAGCCCAAGACCAACACAAAATGCCATGAGAGCCAAAAAAAACTGAGATCTTCGCATTAGCGCTTAACCTCTTTAACGAAACCACGCAATTTACCTGAACGACAACGAGGGTTTGACCTAATTTCTCCTAAAGAAGGAGCAATAGCTTTACGATTGATAGAAGAGTACGTGCACAGTAAATCCTGATGGTTGAATGCCATCTTGCTGTGATTTTTTACCAGACGATCTTCTAATGCGTGAAATGCTACCGTGATGAGCCGACCCCCTATCGGCAAAAGCTGATTGCTCAGCTGTAAAGCACGCTCTATCTCTATTAACTCATTATTCACAAAAATACGCAAGCCTTGAAATGCAAGGGTTGCAGGGTCAAAACCATCTTGACCTGGCACAATTTTTCTGATCAACGTGGCTAGGTCTTGTGTTGTTTCAAATGGCTTCGTTATTCTGGCTGCAATAATTGCTTTTGCAATTTGTCTAGATCTGGGTTCTTCCCCATATACATATAAAATTTCGGCAATATCTTTTTCTTTGAATGTATTAACAACCTCTGCGGCGGTGTATGTAGAACCCACCCCCATGCGCATATCAAGGGGGCCATTTTGACGGAAAGAAAATCCTCGATGAGCTTCATCGACCTGATAGCTTGAGATACCAAAGTCAAAAACAATGCCATCCATTGATTCTGGACTTAAGTATTTGTCCATTTCACTGAAACAGCTATGAATAATCTCAAAACGATCACCAAATTCTTGGCTGAAAAATTGTGCACGTTTTACAGCATCACTATCTCGATCGAATGCAATAACCTTAGCAGCACCCTTGTTTAAAATAGCACGCGTGTATCCTCCACCACCGAAAGTACCATCCACATAGATTTTTCCAGGGGATGGGTTTAGGGTTTCAATCATTTCCTTGCAAAGTACAGGAATGTGGTTTGGTTGAAGATCAATTGCCATTGGGCTTTTAAGTATAGTTTCTATTGCATGTTGTAGGATTCACGGGTAGCATAAGTAAAGGATTTCGTCAATATTATTGTTGTTTAAAAGAAATTTTTAATATTTTTTTATTGAAATCGCTATGCAGCCCAATACCGAAGAAAAACCACCAGTGGATACTCTAACTTCTTTGGAAGTCGGGGTAAATATCATTAAAGATGTGGTAAAAACACTGCCTAATAAACCCGGGGTTTATCGGATGCTTAGTGCTTCTTTGAAAGTGCTATACATTGGTAAGGCCAAAGACTTGAAAAAGCGGGTGGTTTCTTATTCTCATGTGGACAGGCTTCCTAATCGTCTTAAGCGTATGGTTAGTGAGCTTCGGGCAATAGAAATTGTTACGACCTCAACAGAAGTAGAAGCGTTACTTTTAGAGAGCAACCTGATTAAAAAGTTGCAGCCTAGGTATAATGTTTTACTAAAAGATGATAAGTCTTTTCCTTATGTATTGTTAACGGCACACGATTATCCTCGAGTCCTTAAACATCGAGGTCCCAAAACGGAAAAAGGGACGTATTTTGGTCCGTTTGCGAATGCAGCTGCAGTTGAAGAAACTATCCTAACAATGCAGAGATTATTTCAAATGAGAAACTGTTCGGATAGCTATTTTGAAAACCGAAATCGCCCGTGTTTACAGTATCACATTAAGCGATGTACAGCTCCGTGCGTTGGAAAAATATCTGTTGGCGAGTATAAAGAATCAGTGCAGTCTGCTAAGGCATTTTTAACAGGGAAAAGCGATACAGTTCAACGGCAGTTAGCTGAAAAAATGCACGAGGCTTCAGAAATATTGGATTTTGAAAGAGCAGCTCAGTATCGTGACAGCATTCGTTTGCTTACACAAATTCAGGCGCGTCAACGGATTAATGTGGCAGGTGTTGACCATGCAGATGTGTTCGCCCTGGCACAGCTGAGTGGACGCACAGTTGTGCAAGGTTTCTTTTTTCGTCACGGCCATAATTATGGCACAGAAACTTTTGAGATGGCGCATACAGAAGGAGCAACTCAAGAAGAGCAAATGATTGCTTTTCTTAGTCAGTTTTACGTTGAGCACGAGCCGCCTGTGATGATTCTTTGCAACCTTCTTCCAGAAGATGTTGAAGTGCTCAGCATGAGCTTGTATCAGCAATATGGGATAAAAGTAACGATAGAGTGCCCTCAAAACGGAGTAAAACTAGACTTGGTCGAGCATGCGCTTAAGAATGCAAAAGAACATCTTGAAAGGCGTTACAACAGCGAGCTAACTCACCAGAAGCAATTTGGGTTTTTTCAAGAATTTCTAAACATTCCAAGCATTGATTCCGTTGAGGTTTATGACAACAGTCATTTGCAAGGATCTTCTGCTTATGGAGTATTAATTTGCGCAACTCGAAAAGGCTTTGATAAATCTCGTTATCGTAAATTTTCAATTCGAGAAATGAAGAAAGATTTTGGTGGTGATGATATTGCGATGATGCGTGAAGTGATGAGTCGACGGCTAAGCCATAAAGACGAATGGCCACTGCCAGATGTATTGCTTATTGATGGTGGACAAGCGCAGGTCAATGCAGTGGCTGCAATTCTTGAAGAACATAACATTGAATTGCCAGTTGCTGGGATTGCTAAAGGAGCAGTTCGTAATGCGGGTGATGAAACTTTTTATTTTCCTAATCAGTCATCTCGAAAATTGCCCAAGGACAGCCCTTTGTTATATTTTTTGCAAGTTATTCGCGATGAATCACATCGATTTGCCATAGGTACCCATCGTGCTGGACGACAAAAAATTCTTGTGAAGTCTCAGCTTGATGATATTCCAGGTATTGGCGCTAAGCGTAAGAAAATGCTGCTGCAACATTTTGGATCAGCTGCAGGAGTCGGACGTGCAAGTGTTGACGACTTGATGAATATATCAGGAATTAATCGCTTGGTAGCAGAGAAAATTTACTATTTTTTTCATCAAAGCTGAAGACTGATTAAATCACTGAACGTAATAATATTACTTTATTTTCATATTATTTATAAAATTAATGCAATATTAAAGTTTTTTGCACCAAAATAAAGATGTAAAAAACATTTTAAAATAAAGTGACTTTGAAACTTCTCTTTTTTAGAGAGTTCTTAGCAAAGGAAGTAAATTGACTATCAAGTATTGCTAAGTTGTCATCTTCAAAAGTGTCGTTAGAGCCCCTTTATTTGAGGAGGCCACATGATTAGCCCAAATCTTAAATTAATTTTTATCTGCACGCTGTTAGCATCATCAAGAGTTATTTCAATGGATAGTGGTATAATGCCACCAGATGACTCATCTACTGCAGTACCAAGAAATGGCAGCATTGCATCAGCAACAGATGACCCTTTTGGAAAATTAATGAGAACGTTAAATTTTTTGAGCGTGTCCAAGGGAAAGATTGAGCCATGGAAAAATGCTATTTCTGCATATCAGCAATCATTATCTGATAATGCAGAAATATCAACATTAGCAAGCATAAGAGAAAGAATTCTAGGAGAACCTTTAGCAAAGCGTAAAATGGCGATGGTTAACAGAGCGTTCAGTAGTTTGACAAATGACTCTACTGCTCCGGTGGCTTTTACTCCCAAGCCTTGTGCTCCTATGCAAATTATTGTATTTCAAACTCCCGCAACGAGAGAAAGACCTGCACTCAGTAGTGAAACACGAAAACGTGTTACAGCAAAACCTCCTATACTTTCAAGTGTAATGGAGGGAAGAGATTCCCTTGTTGGTAAAGAAGCTATTCCTGCACAGGCCATTAAGGCGCATATGATGAATTTTATTGCTGGGCAAGATACTGCTCTTGAAGCGCTTAGCTTTTTAGCACATCGCTTTTTGTGTAATAAATTATTGCTTGATAGGGACGGTATGCCTGCTAGTAAACCATCACACTGCATATTAACGGGTCCAACAGGATGTGGAAAAAGTGAGAGTCTTAAGCAATTGGGGCTATTTTTAGGTGTGCCTATCCTGAATATTAATGCACGAAGCCTAACTGATGAAGGATTTAAAGGGCAAAATTTCAGCGAATGTGTTTCTAGTTTTTGTGAAGAAAACGGAAATCCAAAATCGGCCATTATTGCAATCGATGAAATTGATAAGCTTGCAGCACGAGGAGATGATGAAGCACGAAATTTTGGTAGAGCAGTTCAACGTGTTCTGTTATCGCCTTTAGACGGTAATTCTATTTCATTAAAAAGAAAACGATTTGATCTTACAAATTGGTGGTTTATTGGAACGGGTGCTTTTTCTGATTTGAAAGGTCGACATGACGTAGAAGGGGAGCGCACATCAACGGCTAGAACTCAACAAGATATTATTAGTGCTGGTTTTGAACCTGAATTCGTTGGTCGTTTTCCTTCAGTTATTGCCTTCAAAGGTCACACAATTGCGACAATGATGGACGTCATTGAGCGTGATGGATCTCCCTTAAGGAAAATACAAAATGAATTTAAGCGTTTTTATGGGGTAAATCTTACTGTTGAAGCGGCAGCCTTACGACGTCTAGCGTCCACAAGCATCGAAATAAATCTTGGAGTAAGAAGCTTAGACACAATTCTAAACATGGCATTGCAACCTTTTTATGGACAAGCAATGGAGCTAATAGCAGTAGAGGGCGAGACATCATTAGTTGCAACTTTAAAGGATATTATGCCTGCTATTGAGCAATTTAAGAAAGATAATAAAGAAGCTCCTAAAGATCGTTTTGCAGGAATGTCAGAAGAGGTAAGAAGAATGTGGATCTAGAAAAAACTATACTTACTTGGCGCTTATTTTTATAAGCGCCATTGTAATTGCAGACACACAAACAATTGCGGGACCTGTAGGCAAATCAAAATAGAGACTTGCGCCAATACCGATTAAACTTGAAAAGCAGCTAATCAGTATGGCTGATGTAATCATTTCAGATGGCGTTTTTGAGCGATATCTAGCAGCAGCTGCTGGAATAATTGTAAGTGCTGGCGCAAATAATGCCCCTAACATTTTCATGACAATTCCCATAATTATTGCATACGAAACAAGCACCATTAGACGTATTATTTTTGATGGAAATCCTTGAACTTTTGCAAGATCAGCATCAAAGCTTGTCATTAAAATTGCTGACCAATATTTAGCAACAAACCCCCATAAAGCGAGAAGTGCTGCAACAAGAAGAACAATATCAGACAAGCTGGTACTAAGTAAATCACCAAACAGCAATGTATTTGGGTCAAGGTTTGCTCTTGGAAACAGTGAAATAATTAATATGCTGAAAGAAAGGCAACTGTACGAAATAACAGCCAATGATACATCACTTTGTTTTGATGATTTGTGTGCAACAAAATATGCAATGCATAAACATACTAAAATGGCACCAAGGGCATATGGTACTTGTAAAAGTATGCTGAAGCACACACCCAGTAGTGAAGCGTGGGCCAACGTATCTCCAAAGAAAGCAAGTCCATTCCAAAGACCTATGCAGCCCAAAGGTGCAGTAATTAAACTGGCTAAAAGCGCAGAAACAATTATGAAAATTACGAATGAATCAATCATAATGGTGATGATCGTGACGATGTTGATACGGAGCAAAACCAGGGAATAGTTTTTGCACTTCTTGGACCTGACGTACTTTTTCAGGTGTTCCTTGGCAGCAAACGTGATGATTCAAACAAATCACATGATCTGTGCAATCAAACACAAAATGCAAATCATGAGAAATAAGCACAATAGCCATATTGTATTCATTTTTCAGTTCTATCAGCTTGCTGTAAAATGCAGACTGCCCATCGGCATCAATTCCTTGCGTGGGCTCGTCTAAAATTAGGACATCTGGTCTTTTCAAAACAGCGGCATTAAAAAGAACCTTTTGCAATTCCCCGCCCGATAAAGCATGAATTGATCTATTCATTAAAAGAGAAATATCAAATGGGTATTCAATTTTTTGTTGCCCGCATAGACTTAGAAATGTCCGCACCGTCATTGGCATAAACCGATTCGCATGAAGCTTTTGTGGAACATATCCCATTTGTATATTTTTTTTTCGGTTAATAGAACCAGCAGTGGGTTCAATTAGTCCCAAAATCAGTCGCACCAGAGTGGTTTTGCCAGCGCCGTTTGGGCCAATTATTGTTGTGACGCTATTTGGCGAAATGCCAAAATTGATATCATGCAATAAAGTTTTGCTTTGTGATTCTTGTTTAAGAGTATATTCAACGGACTTTAATGAAATTAACATTAGCGAATTTTCAATGTTGCAAGACCAACTAAGGCGAGAATAGATGCAATAATCCAAAAACGTATAACGACGGTAGATTCAGCCCATCCCAATTTTTCAAAATGATGATGAATAGGAGCCATTAGAAAAATACGTTTTTTTGTAAGTTTGTAGTATACAACTTGCAAAATGACAGACACAGCTTCTAACACAAACAAACCACCAATAATACACAATACAAATTCATGTTTTGTGATCAACGCAATGGTGCCTAATGCGCCTCCAGCAGCAAGTGATCCCGTATCTCCCATAAATACTTTTGCAGGAGGCGCGTTAAACCATAAAAAGCCCAATCCTGCACCAATAAGACTGCCTAAAAAGATGCATACTTCTCCGACATTTGCCACATAATGTAGTTGTAGATAAGGCGCAAAAATGTGGTTGCCCACAAGGTAAGCAATAATTGTAAAACACACAGAACATATCATCACCGGGACAATCGCTAGCCCATCAAGCCCATCGGTTAAGTTAACAGCATTTGATGATCCTACAATCACAAGCACAGCCCACGGATAAAAAAACCAACTTAAGTTAACAATGAAATCTTTGAAAAAAGGAAATGTTAAGCTATGCGAAAGGCTTGCATCTGTATAATGAGCTGATGCATATGCAACAATTATTGCGAGTGTGGTCTGTCCAAGCAATTTTGTTTTTCCCGAAATTCCATGATGGGAATTTTTAGTGAGTTTTTTGTAATCATCCATGGCACCTAGAGCTCCAAATCCAAGAGTAACAAGTAGCACTATCCATAAAAATGCATTTGCCAAATCTCCCCATACCAAAGTACTTATAGAAACAGCGAGTAAAATCAAACACCCTCCCATAGTAGGGGTTCCTTTTTTTGTCACAAGATGAGATTCAGGACCATCGCTACGAATAGGCTGGCCTTGTTTTTGCTTTGACTTAAGCCAGGCAATAATAGGTTTCCCCAAACAAAAGCTAATTATTAAAGCGGTTAAAATGGCTCCCATAGTGCGAAAAGTAATATATCGCAGAAGGTTGAAAACCTTAAAATCACCAAAAATATGAAGACAGAAAAATTGTAACATTGCGCTAACTATGTCGGTTGGTTGTTATTGAGTGATTGAAAGAAAGGCTTTTATACTCTTTGGACAGAAAACCGCGTTGCCATTCAATTCCAGAAATTCGGTCTGCAGGCATCTGTGAGTTTTTACCATGCACAATAGTTGCTTCGTTAGGAAAAAATGTTAATACAAAGTTCGCATACATTTCATATTCTGAAAAGACCTGACTAGAAATTTCAGGGGTATTTAAAACATCCTGCCATGGTTTGTCATGCAATTTTTCTAGCCTATTTTTCATGGCTTTGAGCTTTGATTTGTCAAAAAACATATGCTGACTATTGAAATCAAGATTGTAATATTTTTCAAGTTTTAATACTGATTCGACCATAAGCTTGCAGTCTAACACATACTTATTACAGACATTGAAAACAGCTTTATCTTCCCGAAGAAATATTTGAGTTTGCAACAAAACTGTATCGGCATCAATCACTAGGTAATAATCTGAGGTAATGACGGTATCTGCGTTCAGCTTAATGAGCTGTTGTTTTAAATATCCTGACAAATCGTTGCTTCGAGCAAGTTGGGGAATAACTTTTGTTTCTTCCACAAACTCGCAGCCTTTTTCTAAGGCTACATTCCTTAACTTTTCAGACTCTGGGCAAATTAAATAAATTTTATTGATAGGGTGCATTATCAACCCTTTCGCAGCATCAATTGCATGACGAATTGTTGGTAAATCTTTTTCAATGCACAAAAAAACAACGTCAATTTTAGTCTGACATAACGGAACATGGTTGTTAGAATAGCGGTCTCTTTTAAAAGACAAAAGCTTCATGAAAAGCTTTCTTTTGTAAATATGCCACTTTGTATCTTCAATCGGTAACTCTTCAGGTGTTGTTATAAGCCAAACACTTAAAATTGTTATGGAAATCAGCAGTGATAGTAAAGCCAAAAAGCGCTTCATATATTATTGCCCTGTCATGCCTTCAATTGTTAAAAAGCTATGCATCGTCATGCTTTTGTATTTGCAGCTTAAATATTCTCGTGCATAACTAATGCTGGAAAGTCCATTGCGTGGAAAAAGCACGTTACTTCCTAAAACAAGCTCAATTTCATTTTCAAAGCATTGCGCCACAAAGTTGCCATACAGTTCATATTCGGAAAAGCCACCCTCAGGAATGTTCAAGGTATCAAGTGCATCTTGCCATGGAAGTCCATGCAGATTTTGCAAATGTTGTTTTAAAGCTTTTAATTTTGTTTTGCAAATCAGCATATGGTGGCTAGTGAAATCAACATTATGAAATTTATCAAACCCCAAGGCAATTTTCACCATTTGTTTTCGATCAAGCCAATAATCATGCAAAATATTCAGAACTTCTTTATTTTCTGTTACAAAAATCTGAGGGCGAATCAAAATTGTGTCTGCGTCAATAATAAGGAAATGTTCGCATGTCCCAACTTTATCAGCATTAAGCTTTAAATATTGCTGTTTAATCCATCCCTTTCGATTGGTATTATTCGAAAATGTAGGCAGTACCGTATCTTCTAAAACAAATACACAATTCTTTTCTTGAGCAATTTTGCGCAATATTATAGATTCTGGTGCGATCAGATAAATATTGGAAATAGGCTGCAAAATATTGCCACGCACCGAATCAATAGTTAGTACTAAAGTTTCAGCATCTTTTTCAATAACAGGAATGACCACGTCAATTGGCATCTTGCTTAAGGGGACATGCAAGTTACAAAAAGGGTCACGTTTTATTTTTAAATATGCGTAATGAATGTAGCGTAAAAATTGTTGATATTTTGAGTCTTGTTTAGGTAAATAAGTAGGATGACACGCGTAATACACAAAGCACATTGCGCAAATTAGGATTGCAAAAGCACATTGAGTAATTCTTTTCATATTTTATGCTTATGCGTTTATTGACATTAATTTTGTTTTTTTAAAAAACTAATGTGAATGCGCTTTTCCTCGGCCAAATCGAACTCAACAACTGCTTGTTCGCCTTCCGTATCAATAACGTCACCATAACCAAACTTTTGATGAAATACGCGATTACCTATTTCAAAATGCTGCGCTTGATATTCAACAAAGCTTGCTGGTCGACGAAGTAATTCAGAATTAGCCTGTTGTCTTGATTCATGGCCATTGGCTTGAACATGCTTTACATGAGCTGTAGGCAATTCACTTAAAAATCGTGATGGTAGACCAACTTGCCATCCTTGGTAAGGCAGACGACGACGCAATGCATAAGAAATTGTAGCTTTTAATTTGGCACGGCTAATGCCTACGTACCCCAAACGACGCTCTTCTTCTAGTCCAGCTGGACCATTTTCTTGGATGCTTCTTGGGTGAGGAAATAAGTTTTCTTCCCATCCTGGCAAAAACACAAAATCAAACTCAAGACCTTTAGCGCCATGCAAGGTCATAATACTTAAACAATCACCGGCAGACTGGTTGTTATTATCTGTCACCAAGCTGACATGGTCTAAAAATCCTGGAAGAAACTCAAATTCTTCTATAGCATGCACAAATTCTTTTAAATTTTCCAATCGTCCAGCTGCATCTGGTGATTTTTCTTCTAGCCACATTGCTGTGTACCCTGATTCATCAAGCAAAGCTTTAACAACATCTACGTGCGGTTGTGTATCAAGCATGCTGCGCCATCTTTGCAAGTCATCAAAAAATTGACGCAAATTTGCTTTGCCACTATTTTTTCCGTTTTCCATTGCATAGAGCAACGCGGCTCTTGGAAGAGAAATATTGTGCTCTCTAGCGATTGCATGCATGTTCTGCAGAGCAGTCGCTCCAATGCCTCGCTTGGGCACATTAATGATACGTTCAAAAGCCAAGCCGTCATCTGGTTGAGCCAATATTCTTAAATATGCCAGTGCATCCTTAATTTCTTGACGTTCATAAAAACGTAGTCCGCCTACAACACGATAGGGCGTGCCTGTTTTTAAACAGCGCTCTTCAAAGTCACGAGTTTGATAACTGGCTCTCACCAATATGGCCATAGAACTTAAGTTATGTCCTTTGCGTTGATAGTCTTCAACTTCATCGATGACAAAGCGGGCTTCATTCTCGCTATCCCACGTTCCCTTAACAAGCACGAATTCACCGCCTTGCTTTTCAGTCCACAATTCTTTACCCAAACGATCTCTGTTATTTGCAATAAGACCGGAGGCTGCTCCTAGTATGTGATTAGTAGAACGGTAATTTTGTTCAAGGCGAATAGTGGTCGCATTCGTGTAATCTTTTTCAAATTTCAAAATATTGGCAATTTCTGCGCCGCGCCATCCATAAATAGATTGGTCGTCATCACCCACACAACATAAGTTTCCATGACCGTCAGCTAAAAGGCGCAACCATAAATATTGAGCCGCGTTTGTATCTTGATACTCATCTACCATTAGATAGCAAAACTGTTGCTGGTAACTATTTAAAATTTCTGGATTTTGTTGGAATAGCACGAGGCAATTTAGTATTAAATCACCAAAATCCATCGCGTTTAATATTTTTAATCGTTCTTGATATTGACGATATAACTGCACAGTGAGTTCTTGTGGATTGCCAGCACGATCAGGTGTTTTTGCTTTATCTTTCCATCGATTAATGACTCCTGCCACCATTTTGGCAGGCACTTGTTTTTCATCAATGTTTTCAGCTCTTAGCAACTGCTTAATTAAGCGCAACTGGTCATCTGAATCAATAATTGTAAAATTTGAACTGTACCCTAAAGCATCAGCATTTTTGCGCAGTATACGCATAGAAAGTGAGTGAAACGTGCCAAGCCACATGCCATCAACGCTTCGTTCTAACAAACGTTGAATTCGTTCACGCATCTCCTGAGCAGCTTTATTGGTAAAAGTTACCGCTAAAATATTTTGAGATCCACACAAGTTTTGCTCAAGGATATGGGCAAGTCGAGTAGTCAACACGCGGGTCTTCCCAGTTCCAGCACCTGCCAAAATAAGCAAGGGGCCTTCACTATGAAGAACTGCCTGTTGTTGTTTAGAATTTAAAGCCTCAAGGTAAGAAGGTGCTGAAGCAACGTTCAAGCTAGCCTCAGCAAGTGCCATCTAAAATCCTCAGTTTAATCCAAAATTTTGGAAACGCTTACTAAATTTACTTAACTGACCACCAGAGTCAATAAGTCTATGACCACCACCGGTCCATGCTGGATGGGACTTTGGATCGATATCTAATTGTAAGGTATCGCCCTCTTTACCCCAGGTACTTCTGGTTTCAAAAGTTGTTCCATCAGTCATTTTAACTGTGATAGCGTGATAGTTAGGGTGTATATCTTTTTTCATCTTAATGTCTTCCCTTCGCGAAAAAGAATATATATATCTATACTCAAGACAAAAAATAATGCAATGTTTTTCTGCAAGAATCAAAGGATTTATGATGAGTATTTTTAAAAAATCAACTATTTTGACCTTTATTAGCCTTGGTGTGCTTTATTCAAGCGCCGAAGAATCAATTCGTCAAAACGAAGTCGTTATTGATGCTCTTCAAAAACAATTAGATTCCATGCAGTCAAAAGGCGAAAAGGAAGAGGCAGTTAAGGCTTTGCAATCTCACATTGATAGCGTTATTGAACAACAAAATAAACTTTTGGCACAAAAAATTACAGTTAATACAGGCGAAAATCTAGCAGATCAAACTATTTTAGCAGCTTCAACTGTTGTTGATAGCGATTCAGACGCAAGATTGCGTCGTATTGTTCAAGAAGAATTAGCCAAATCTGGAATAGCTCCTAAGCCTTCTAGTCCATATGACACAACACACACTCCAACACCTGTAGAACTTGATGCCACAAAATCTGCAGAAATGAACGCACCGGCATTACCTGAGCAAAAATCAGAAGCTATGGGACAATATGAATTAGCTCTTGAGCTATACAATAAAGGGGCATACAAAGAGGCTGCTGCAGGTTTTGGTCGCATTATAAAGACCTATTCAAAAGATCCAATCGCTGCAAAAGCTCTGGTCCACTTAGCTTATTGTCTCGAAAAACAAGGTGATACAGAAGGCGCTTCAATTGTTTGTGAAGCGGCATTAAAGAAGAGTTTAGATGATCCGCATCAAGTTGATTGTCAACTCATGCGATTGCGATATGCAAAAGCAAAAGGTAATGATGCTGATGCTGCCCAAATTCTAAAAACCTTAAAAAGCTTACCTTTGACTGATGAACAACAGCAAGAGGTAGATAAAGCTCAAGGGAAAAAGAGTAAAGCTCCTACGCCGACTGAAGCACCTCAACCAAAAGCGCCTACTAAAGCTTCTCCGGCTATAGCACCAGGTAGCCCGGTCGCACCGGCTAAGGCACTGAAACCTTCAGCGATTGCCGCTGAAGTGCCTCAACCAAAAATTTTAGCTAAAGATCCAGTAGCTCCAGTTATAGTGGCAAGTGGCCCAACCGCACCGACTAAGGCTCCCCAGTCTGTGGTGGTTCTGAGTAAAGAATCTCAGACTGTAGCAGGTGCTTAGCTAATTACCCTGTTTGATCGGCTTCTTCTTGTTGCGGTAGCTAAGAATGTCCCATTTCTTTTTATTAAAAATTTATGAATATGGAATGGGGCCATAGTTTAAGTAGCCAATTTTCTTTATAACTTGACAAAATCACTCTCAATTCACATATTTAAATTACCTGAACTTTCGTAATGTGTGTCATGGATTATTCGTTTCAAAACTAAGTAACTGCGCAATTTGCGTTTTTCAACTATTGAAACGAGAATTTTATGACGACAATACAAATCAATCAGCTTGGTATTTCATTTGCCCACAAAACTTGTTTTGAGGGGTTTTCAACGCATGTGCATGGCGGAGATCGTATTGCAATTATTGGTCAAAATGGCTGTGGAAAATCGACATTACTAAAAACTTTGCTTAATCAGGTTGAGCCAAGTAGCGGATCAATTCATATTTCTGATGACGTTATTTTTGGGTATGTGCCTCAAGTTATTTGCGAATTTGAAACCTTAAGCGGTGGTCAACGTCTAAATGAGGCATTAACGCAGGCGCTGTGTGTTAGTCCAAATGTTTTGCTGCTTGATGAACCAACGAATCATCTTGATGGTAATAACAGAAAATCATTAATGCGCATGTTGCGGCAACACGCTGGAACTTTAATTGTGGTCACCCATGATGTTGAATTTCTAAACACGTGTGTTGATACGCTTTGGCATATTGATAATGGTAAGGTGCATGTTTTTACAGGCAATTACGATTATTACATGCGTGAGGTTCACATTCAGCGCGCATCACTTGAACATGAATTGTTACGCTTAGATCGGCAGAAAAAAGATACGCATCAAGCGTTAATGAAAGAACAAGAGCGTGCTAAAAAAAGTAATATGAAAGGTGAAAAATCTATTCAAGAACGTAAATGGCCAACGATTGTTTCTAGCGCAAAAGCAAATCGTGCAACTGAAACATCTGGAAAAAAGAAAAAAGCGATTAAAGAAGGAAAAGATGATTTGCTTGAAAAGCTATCAACTTTGCGTTTACCCGAAGTGATTACGCCAAAATTTTCTATAAAAGCGGCGGATATAAGTGATCGTATTTTAGTGTCAATAAGTGATGGCGTAGTTGGTTATAAAGATAATAAAACTGTTGTCCAAAATATAAATTTTTCACTGAGTGCCAAAGCTAGAATTGCACTTCAAGGCGATAATGGCAGCGGAAAATCAACGTTAATTAAAGCTATTTTGGGAGACCAAAACATAATAAAAACCGGTGATTGGTATATGCCTAATGATATAGGTTACCTTGATCAACATTACGCAACACTTGATGCAGAAAAATCTGTGCTAGAAACAGTGAGTGAATTGGTTCCTGAATGGAATCATACTGAAGTGCGTCGTCACCTTAATGATTTTTTATTTCGCAAAAATGAAGAAGTTCATGCAAAAGTTCATCAACTATCAGGGGGAGAAAAAGTAAGGCTAAGCCTTACGCAAATTGCAGCAAAAACTCAAAAGCTTTTGATACTAGATGAAATTACCAACAACGTAGATTTATTAACGAAAGAGCATTTGTTGGAATTTCTAAATGTATATCCAGGCAGCTTTATTATTGTGTGCCATGACGAAGGATTTTTAGAAAAACTAAATCTGGATGATACATATCTAGTGAAAGAAAAATCATTGAAACTACTGTGAATTTCTTGTTTCAAGCCAACGGGAAATAAGTTTTTCTACTTGCGTGTGGGACGTAGTAATAACTTTACGATTAACATTTCCCTTTTGATTTAGTGAAATTGCTCCGATGAAATTTACACCTAGCGATATGACAAGGCTTTTATCTTGAATAGGTTCTTCATTCATAAAATTTCTGTAGGCTTGTTTTTCACTTTCAAGCAAAACAAACACCATTGATAAACCATTGTAATTCGCGGCGCGTAAAATTTCTTTAACAAGCCGATCTTTGCCCATGGTGTATTGGTTAGGCTCAAATCGATGTTGTGCACCAAGTTTTTGTTTTAAACTTTCATATGCTATGCGTGCTGCTGCATTTTGAATTAAAGTGTCACGAAATAATAAATCTTTGGCAATTTCATCGTGTCCTTTGTCCCATACGTGCAAGTGATGAGTGCGTGGATCACCTTTTGCAAACAAGCGTCTAAGTGGCATGCCGTATTCACCTAATGCGCCATACCCAACTGCAGCTAAGGATTCATTCAATTGATTGACCTTAGAAATATCTTCAACTTCAATGGTAATATCGATGATTGGTTTTGCCATAAGATTAGGCACTGATGTGCTGCCTTTGTGGTAAATATTGATGGCTAAATCACCAAAGATTTCTTTTAAAATTTTGGCTTCTTGAGAAAATAGTTGAGGCCATTGCGGGTTATAATCCGAAAGTGTAATTTCTCGCATGTTGACCATTTAACTGACATTTATATCTTCATCGTATTTTTTAAAGATTCTCAACACAAGACAATTTAAAGATACAGACAAAAAATAGTTGAATCTTTCCGGAATTTCTTTATATTATATCAATGTTTTAATTTGTATGTTTATATTCGTGAAATCATATATAAAATATCTATTGTTTATTTCTTTATTTCTTTCAAAAATTTTCCCCGTAGGAGAGTTCATTGAAGGTGCTGTTATTATTGTGGGCAACAATCGCACGGCAGGGCTGATGCTGAAAGAAATAGCCCCAATTGTTAAGCAATCAGAGGCTGATTTTACTTATGAGAATATACCTTTTTTTCAAGAAAAACGAGTTATCAGTATAGATACAGAGCCTTGCGTTACGGATAATGAGCATATACAAGCAGATTTTATAACCACTCAAGTGTTTGCTTCAGCTTCTCAAGACACAGTTATATTTGAGTGGTTTCCTCCTGCATCAAAAGATACAGTTACAAATCCTAAAGCTACACATTATATGACTGAAGCTTTAAAAAAAGCATTTGCAATTTTAAAACCAGGAGGATATTTATTTATTGATAACCACCCGTTTTTTGCTCTAACAGGAGCAAATGAAATAGCTACGCAAATACACAACCCCTTTGCATTAATTTTAGGAATAGATGAATACGCTAAAATTCAAGCTGCTATTGGTGATCCCCATTACAAGCCTGAGAGAGGCTTCACTTTTTATTCAGAGGAAGCCTTTTTTAATTCTTTAAAGCTTGTTGGAACCATATTTAAACAAGACGAGACAACCATAAGAAACACTCTAAAAAGTTTAACTGATGCAGCATATAATCATCTGGTGGCTCATGCAATTAATAACTTATTGGAGACTATCTTACAAAACCCCCAAGGTTATATGTTTCTTTGGGGATATCATGCTTATGCACGAGCAACTCTTATGAAAAAATGTTTAGAAAAAATAGGATTTGATATTAGTGGTGCTCAAGTTGAATTTATTGAAGAAAATCCCTTTAACAAACGTAAATGGGCTTGCTTGATACGGGCAGTTAAACCTGTGAATAATGCGAATTTATTAGTCAACTAAAAATTACACCATTAGTTCTGGTTTTACATGTTTCTCAAACTCGGAACGGCTCAACAAACCTAACTGTTCTGCTGCATCTGCTAGAGTTATATCTTCTTCAAACGCTTTTTTGGCAACTTTAGCAGCATTGTCATAGCCAATAATGGGATTTAGGGCTGTTACCAACATTAAAGATTTGTCTAAATTGTCTTGTAGCTTTGCTGCATTAACAGTAATGCCTTCTAGGCAATTGTGAGAAAAGCTGTTGCTAGCATCTGCTAACAGCTCAATTGATTCAAGCAAGTTGTGGATAATAACAGGCTTGAAGACATTAAGCTGAAAATGTCCTTGGAAGCCAGCAATAGTAACGGTTGTATTATTACCCATAACTTGGCAACAAACCATGGTCATTGCTTCGGCTTGAGTAGGGTTAATTTTCCCGGGCATTATCGACGAACCCGGTTCATTTTCAGGCAGCTGTAATTCTCCCAAACCACACCGAGGGCCAGACGCTAGAAACCGAATATCATTGGCAATTTTCATTAAGCTTGTAGCGATAACATTTAAAATACCTGAAACTTCAACAAGGGTGTCGTGACATGCTAAAGCTTCAAATTTATTTGTGGCGCTAACAAAAGGTAGCTTAGTATAGCTTGCAACAGCTTTAGCAAAAGCATCAGAAAAGCCTTCTGGGCAATTAATGCCAGTGCCTACAGCTGTACCCCCTTGGGCTAATTGTAAAAGCCGTGGCATGACGCAATCAAGGCGATCTAGGTTGTTACTTATTTGCATAACAAAGGCAGAAAATTCTTGAGATAGTTTGATGGGGGTCGCGTCTTGTAAATGCGTTCTCCCTACTTTTATGTATTTTTCAAATTCTCGGGATTTTTTCTGAAATGCATTTTGCAAATTACTAAGGGCTGGTTTTAGGTCGTTTGATATGGCAAGCACGGTTGCAATATGCATAGCGGTTGGAAAACTGTCATTTGATGATTGTCCATAATTAACATGGTCATTCGGATGTACAGGTTGCTTTGAGCCTAGTGGAGAGCCCAGCAATTCATTCGCTCGGTTTGCTATAACCTCGTTAAGGTTCATATTTGTTTGAGTTCCAGAACCAGTTTGCCAAATGACCAAGGGAAAATGATCGATAAATTTTTCATCAATAATTTCATCGCAAGCTTGCATAATAGGAGTTGCTAAGCCTTCATCAATTTTTCCAAGAGTGAAATTTGTCAGCGCAGCACATCGTTTTAAGATAGCAAAGGCCTTAATAAAAAGCGGCGACATTTTGTTGTTGCCAATTTTAAAATTTTTTCTGGATCGTTCGGTTTGAGCTCCCCAGTACGCATCGCCTGGAACCTCAACTGGCCCCATAGAGTCATGTTCTGTACGTGTTTTCATAGACTCGCTTCTAGCACTTTTAGGACATCATCCACATGGCCTTTAACGCTTACTTTACGCCATATGTGAGCAACCTCACCTGTTGGGTTAATTAAAAAAGTAGAGCGCTCAATGCCAAAATATTTTTTGCCATACATGCTTTTTTCAACCCACACACCAAAAGCGTCGCAGAGCTTTCCATCAGCATCGCTCAAAAGATCAAATGGAAAATTGTATTTTGAAATAAAATTGGTGTGGCTTTTAGAAGAGTCTTTGGAAATTCCAAAAACTGTGCAGTCTAGTTTTTTCAAACGATCGTTAGAATCGCGAAAATCGCAAGATTCTTGAGTGCACCCAGGGGTATTATCTTTTGGATAAAAGTATAATACCGCCCAGTGACTCTTTAATTGATCTGATGAAACAATCACATCATGCTGATTAGGAATAGCAAAAGAAGGAAGTGTATCGCCAATCTTTATCATGCTATTCCATCATCTGGGCGAGCATTTCTTGATTGATTTCAATGCTATGTCGTTCTTTTAAAGCATTAACTGTTGCAGCAGAAACATCTTCTTGGATCATGTTCTTCATACTGTTAACAAGTTTTTGTTTTTCTTCTTTTGTTGTCTTTGAATTGCCAGTTTTTTGCAACATTACAACAGTAAAGCCACCTTTGTCGTTGTGGCCGGCAATGGCGGTTTCAGGCGCCAACATAAACGCTTTTTCAGCTAATGAAGCGGGCAAAATATCAGCTGATTTCCTGCCCTGCTTACTAATTTCAATTCTTGAAAGAGCGTGATTTGTAGACAAATTAACGTCATGTTTATTCGCCAAACTTGTTAGAGCATTTAATGACTTTGCTTCAGATGCTATCGTTGAAGCAAGTTTTGATGCTGATTCAAGTTTTTGCTCTGTTTCCCAGTCTCGCTGAATTTTTTTTGCAATGTTTGTAAATGCTGGCGCATGAGCTGGGCTTACTTTATCTACACCTAAAACAAAAGCACCTTCGCCTGGAACATCAACGAAACCACTATCTAGACCTTGCTCAACTGAAAATGCTTTTTCAAGTATTGCTAACTGCAAACCAGTTGGCTTGGAAAATACTAGTTTGCCTTCAGCATTTCTACCTTTTGCATCGATGTTTTCAAATGTTTGAACAGTCAATTTCATTTTAGCGCCAACGTCACCTAATGTTTGACCTGCGGCAATTGCATCGTCAATTTGGCTGCGAATTTCATCAAGCTTGCCTGATTTTTGCTCTTGAATAAGTAGCGATTCAATCTCATTTTTAGCTTCTTCAAATGTTGCCGTGCGAGGGTGCTCAATTTTAGTTACTTGGAAAATATGGAAGCCAAATCCAGTTGGAATAATTTTTGTGCATTCGCCAGGTTTAAGAGCGAAAACTGCTTTTGCCGCAAACTCAGGAATCTGTTCTTTAACAACTAAGCCTGGTTGCTCAAGTTCTCCATCGGGAATTTCTTTTGCAATTTTGGCAAGGGACACACCTTTTTTAGCCAGTGCAAAGGCTTTTTGGGCTTTGTCTTCTTGCGCATAAGTTAGGCGCATTAAATTGCGTCTTTCCGGGAATTTTAAATTTTCTCTTTGTGTATTGTATGATTTGCGAATTTGCTCATCTGTAATGCCAAGAATATGGCGTAATACTTTGGTATCGAGAACAATAACAGTAATGTTACGCAGTTCAGGAACCATATATCTTTCTTTATATTGTTCGTAGAAACTTTCAAGCTGTTCAGTCGTTGCGGAGTATTCGAGTTTCATTTTATATGCATCAATTTCAACAAGCGTAAAAATCTTTTCGTGCGTTAGAGCATCAATCAAAGTATTTTGGTAAAACTCAGGCAGACTTGCTCCTAAAGCAATGCTGGACAGTAATTGCTGACTTTGCATGCTGTAACGTGCTTCTTTTAAGAAAGTACGTTCGCTCATGCTTTGTTGGTGTAGCACACTTAAAAATTTCTTTGCATCGAATTTTCCATCGGTCTGGAAAGCAGGCATATTATGAATTTGATCTTTTAAAAGATCATCAGAAGCTCCCAAATCCATACGTTCAAGTTCATCGCTAAGGACCAGCTGACTAACAAGCCTATTGATTACAGAGGTATGCATACCAATGGCTTTCAATTGTTGTGCTGTAACTTTTCCTTTTGTCATCTCATTAATGCGAGCGCTTTCTTTTTGTAAATGGTGAGAAAGTTCCTCTTGACTAATGTCATGCTTACCAACTTTCACAACAGGTCGGTGAGCAAAAAATTTATAGACAACATCGCCAATGCCCCACAGTCCAAAGCTTAAAACAATAAGCCAAAGCAATATTTTAACAAACCACTTGTGGGCATGATCCCGAAATACTTGTAGCATATACACATAACATTTATAGATTTCAACTTACTAACACTACTGAAAAACTGCGAGTTCGGCAAGATTAAGCATTAGGGAGATGGCAATGCAAAAATGGATTGTGGCAAATTGGAAGATGAATGGTTCTAAAAACCTTCTTAATGAATATAAAAATGCTTTTAAAAGCATTGAAAATCTTATAGTTTGCCCTCCTTTTATTTACTTAGAAGAATCTGCTGATCTCATTTTTGGAGCACAAAACGTTAATCAGCTAGCCAAAGGGGCTTGCACCGGTGAGATTAGCGTTCAAATGTTGGTTGAACGTGAGGTGAAATATTGTTTGGTTGGGCATTCGGAAAGACGTCAGCAGTTTCATGAAACCAATAATATAGTTCGTTCAAAAGCTGAAGCTTGTTTAGGGGCGAACATTACCCCGATTATTTGCATAGGTGAAACCCTAGAACAATACGAGGCGAATCAAACCACTGAAGTGCTTGAACGGCAGTTAGCTGAGTGTTCACCAAGTGAGTCAGGCTTTTGGATAGCTTATGAGCCTGTGTGGGCAATTGGCACGGGCAAGACTCCAACTACCGATGAAATTTCAGCTGTGCACTTTATGTTAAGAAAAAAATTACCGAACACCACATTATTGTATGGTGGATCGGTTAATGATGATAATGCAGCGACGATCATTGCTATACCAAACGTTGACGGTGTCTTAGTTGGTGGTGCTAGCTTGGATGTAGCTGCCGTTGCAGTTATTTTGAAACATGCCAGATAAAAAAAATATGCTAAAATCAAAAAAAAAATTTGTGAAAAAATAATTATGACAGTCGCATTTGTGTATCCAGGTCAAGGCTCCCAAGTTATTGGAATGGCGAAAGATTTATATGATAATTTTGCCGTTGCTAAAAATGTGCTTGATGCTGTTTGTGATGTTCTAAAGCAAGACCTGAAAACGATAATGTTTGAAGGACCTGCCGATGAATTAACATTAACAGAAAACACGCAGCCGGCGTTACTTGCCGCAAGCATGATGGCGCAAAAAGTGTTAGAAGCAGAACTTGAAAAACCTATTCAGAATTTGGCGAGTGCTGTGGCTGGGCACTCTTTGGGTGAATATTCAGCATTAACGGCAGCAGGTGCTTTTTCATTAGAGAATGCAGCTGTTCTTGTAAGATTACGCGGCAATGCAATGCAAAAGGCAGTGCCAGTTGGGCAAGGGGCTATGGCAGCAATTCTTGGGCTTGAAATGGATCAGGTAGAAGAGCTTTTGCGTAATGTGCCAAATAAAAATTGGGTTGCACAGATTGCTAATGATAATTCCCCAGGGCAAATAGTGGTGAGCGGTCATACCGAAGCAATTACATGGATTATTGAACAAGCAAAAGAAAAAGGCGCAAAGCGAGCACTTTCGCTGCCTGTAAGTGCTCCGTTTCATAGCTTACTTATGGAGTCAGCAGCACTAGTGATGGAGAAAGCTTTAAGCACTGTGAATACGAACCAACCAAAGGTTAACGTGTATGCAAACGTGACAGCCATGACTATAGAGCATCCTGCAGAAATCGCACCGCTTTTGGTAGCGCAGATTACTGGCAGAGTACGTTGGACAGAATCGATTGCTAACATGCATAAGCATGGAATTAATACTTTCGTTGAAATAGGCACTGGTAAAGTGCTTTCAGGACTGATTAAGCGTATCGCTCCAGAGGCTTCCGTATATAATTTTGGCAATAAAGATGAATTACAAACCATTACAGCTTTATGGGCGTAATGCATTAAGTGTTATTATTTGATGATATACCTCCATTTGCGCAAAAAAACGAGATAGGATTTGCATTTTGGGTAAGGGTTACACCAAAGGCTTCTAAGAATCGTATTGGAGATTTGATGGAAGCAACCATGGGGCGAAAAATGCTTAAGGTGTATGTAACATCTGTGCCTGCAGATAATCTAGCTAATATTGCAGTTGTTGAAGTGTTGTCTGATTATTTGCATAAGTCGAAATCAAAAATTCAAATTATTAGTGGTCATACAATGCGTGAAAAGCGCATTCAGGTTTTGATGTAAGGCAGTGATATTATTGATTGAATCAACTACTTTGTGGCCGTATATAGTATTGCGGCCATTTTCCCATCCAGCGTTTACCTATTAGTAAGGTTTTCTATGTACTATAAGACTTATGAAAATAGGAGCAAACATAGAAGCAAGGGTATCAGCTACCCTAGCCATGACTCCCAGGCTGCAGCAAGCTATTCGTTTGTTGCAACTGTCGGTAACCGAACTTAGTGTTTATGTAAATGAACAGGTGTCGGAAAATCCTCTATTAACTATTGAAACAGGTGACGAGTCATTGCCTACTCTTCAAGAAGACCCACAGGAATTTTCTTTAGATTGCGATGATGAAACCCCAAATGATAGTTTGCAGTTCGAAGAGCGTGATCCAATGCAAGAGGGTAACGCTCAAAATCCTCGTCTTCGTTGTGAGCAAACTCTTCAAGAGTATTTACAGTTACAATTATCATTAGTAGCAACTAATAACGATGAATATTTAACGGGATTAGTTCTAATTAATTGCTTGAATGCTTATGGCTATCTTGAAGTTGGTGCACAAGAAATTGCAAATCAATTTGGAGCAGAGCTCGAGCTTGTTGAAAAAATGATCGCTACTATGCAAAAATTTGACCCTATAGGAATTTTTTCAAGAAATGTTGAGGAGTGTTTAAGAGTACAGCTCCAGGAAAAAAAAGCTTTAACTCCAGAAATGGATCTTGTTCTTCAAAATCTAGCGGGATTACTTCAAGGTAGTCCTAGTGTGTTGGCTCGAAAGTGTAAATTAAGCATTGAGAATTTGCAAAAGTGTTTATCTAAGTTGCGAGAATTAAATCCACGTCCTGCTTCAGGATTTTTAACAAATACATACGATGACAACGTTATTCCTGACGGATTTATTCACAAAAAGGCTGATAATACTTTTGTTTTTGAGCTAAATATTCATACTCTTCCTCAGGTGCTTTTGAACAGTCCTTACTACCACGAGTTGCGTGGTAAGCTGACGAAACCTGATGAAAAGCAGTTCTTGCAAGCGAAATTTGCTCATGCAAACTGGTTGATGCAGGCTCTCAACCAACGGTTAGTTACTTTGAAACGAGTGGCTAGTGCTATTACCCAACATCAACAAGAATTTTTTTCAAAGGGTATGCATGGGTTGAAATCTTTGACCTTAAAAACAATTGCTGATCAACTTGATATGCATGAAAGCACAGTAAGTCGTATCACAACGGCAAAGTACGTTAGTACTCCACGAGGAACTTTTGAATTAAAATTTTTCTTCAGTCAGTCCATAACTTCAATTTCTGAAGGACAGGAAGACGTTTCAGCAAAGTCCGTTCAAAATGCGATTGCTGATTTTGTTAACAATGAGTCGCAAACCTCTCCGTTATCTGATGAACAATTGGTTGGAAAATTGGGCGAAAAAGGAATGCTTGTAGCCAGAAGAACTATATCTAAGTATCGCAAAATCTTGAAAATTCCATCATCTCAAGAAAGGCGTAATTACTATACCTTAGGTCTTAAGAAGGCATGATACTAACGATCATCTAGCAGAGTGGTTAGCCAATATGCGCTTACAAAAGTTACAATTGGTGGAATCCATGCTGCTGCTATTATCGGAATTTTATGAGCTATTCCATAAGCGTGGATGATGTGTTCAAAAAAATGCATCAAAAAAGAAAATATAATGCTAGCTCCAATAATCATGCTGAACGATTTGTTTCTTGTTGGAACCAAACAAAAACTTGCAGCTAGAAATATAAAACCAATCATCATGCCAATTTTTGCAATCTGTTGATGCCATAGCATAGCGTATGAACTAGCATTTAGCCCTGCGGTTTCTAACATTTTAATAAATGCAGGTGTTTGAAAAAAAGAAATTGTTTCAGGTGGGGCGGTTGATTGTTGAATTTGTTCCATGGTGATAGTTGTTGACTCAACATGGTCCTCAAGGTTTTCTTGGTGATGATCAGAAATAATATTGACGTTATGCATATGCCATTTTTGATTTTCTAGTTCAGCAACTTCAGCATCAACTCGCCTTAAAAAATCTCCATTTTTACTAAACTGGAAAATCATTAAATGTTTAAATTGTTTTTGCATAACGTTGAAGTTTTTTGCGTGAATAATATTTTGAGAGTCAGAAAAATTCTCTCTAAGCCATAGACCTGTATCAGTAAATGAAACGCTATATGGTTTTTTTTGGAAAATTTTTTCCTCTAAAATAACCATTCTTCCAAAAAGTGCTGATCGAACAGGGTCAAGTACGACAATATTTAACAATCCTAAAAAAACAACCACAATCGATATGCCGCTTAAAAATTGCAATCGAGATACTCCAAAGCTAAACATCACAACAAAATTTTGTGATTGAGCTAGTCGTAGAAAGCATGCAAGAGCAGCAAAAAAAGTAATTGATGGCAACAGTTGATCCAGAATTTTTGGCAATTTTAAAAATGCTATTTGAAAAAGAATTGAAAAAGGCACGTCATGTTGCATGGTGCGTTTTGTAAGGTCGATCATTTCAAAAAGGCTAATAACTAAAGCTACAGTTAAAAAAATAAGCCCAAACCAAAATAAAAAATTTCGACTGATATACCCATTGATGGTTGAGATTAAATACCACATCGTTCAAGCAGCCTCTGTATGGTGTGATGAAATTTTTCATATCTTAAAGCAATGAATGCTAGCACTAGAGATGTGATAACTAGACCATATGCAAGCATTGCTGAAAATTGGAATCGAAGCTGCAATTGCAACAAGTTTAATATTAGCCACTGAAAAAGTACTCCAGCCAAAATAAGGTAAAAAATTCGTTTGCGACGTAATCGCCTTGAAGGACGATTAACCACCATTGCTAATGCTACCATCAGCATATTTATTAAACATAAAAATGGTAATAGAATTCTCTGATGTCCTTCTGCAGCCATGCGTTTTTGTAATTTTAAATTTTCTGAATTTTCACCGGTTACCTGAAAAAGTTCTCGTATGTCTTTTTCATAAGGTTTTAAGTTTCGTGTATTCACAATCGTTGTGAATGCATCAAAATTGTAGATAAGTTCATCAAATTCAAATGATTGCACTGTTTTTTTACTGTCTTTTTCTTGCCTAGTTCCATTATGCAGAATTAAAACATATTGATCGTTTATCTTCTTCAATATCCCTTCTTTAGCAAATATGGTGTACGGTTTTTTTGATTTCCCATCTGCATGCTCACCTGTATCATGGATAAAAACTCCCTCAAACTCTTTTGCTGATCTGCGTTTTTCTACAAAAATTGTTAAGCTTTTTATAACATTGAAAGACCCATCTCTCACGATTGATGAAGAAAATTGATTGCGAAGCTGAAATTCTTGGGCGCGGAATGCTCTATAGGCGTTTGGAATAGTGAAAATATTTAAAAAAAGTAATGTTAGCGTTAATGTTCCAGCCAAAGCCATTCCAGGATGAAGAATTTGCCATGGGCTTTTTCCCAGGGCCTGCATAACTTGTAATTCATTATCAAGGGTTAACTTTCCAAATGCTATTAGTGCCCCAATCAACGTACAAACAGGAGCTACCTTTACAAACATATCAGGCAGTAAATATACAATTAATGAGAAATAGCCTTGTAAAGAGACGTTGTGATGTACGATTACTTCAATGAACTTTAATGACTGCGTCAACCAAAGCAATACAACCAAAATTGTAGCTAAAACACCGATTGACGCGCAAAGACGTTTTAAAATATATGACGACGTGATAAACATATATCTATATGTACAATTAATTTTTGGCTTTTTCTAGGCATGTTTGCATTTATCCCTCTAGTGTTCTTTTTGAATTTGTCGTTTTGTCCTGCATATTCAAGTATAAAATCTGATCAAGCCTTGATTGCGGCTGTAGTGAATCAGCATGCCATTACTGAGCGTGAGCTTGAGTTGCGTTTAGATTTCGCACTGGCCACTCTTAACATGCCAAATACTAAAGAGTCAAAAGATGCAATGCGACATCAGGTATTGCAAAACTTAATCGTTGAAAAATTGCAAGAATCCTCAGCAAAAGAAGCAGAGATTAAAATTTCGGAAAAAGAAATAGATAAATCGTTAGAAAATCTTGCTCAAGAAAATGGTATGACCATAGAGCAAATGAAAGAGCGCTTTAAAACTATGGGAATAAAAATTGAAACTCTTAGAAGTAGAATGCATGCACAGGTCATTTGGTCTAGATTTATTCGTGCCTTGTTTGGGAGTCAGGTGCGTGTAACGAATAGTGATGTTGAAAAAGAGTTAGAAAAAGTTAAGCGCACATTGGAAACAGATCAATATGAATTGGTTGAGATTGTTTTGCTAATAGACGAAAAAAATCGTGCAAAAAGCAAGCAAGATGCTGATCGTTTGTATGCACAAGTGAATAAGCCAATGACGAATTTCCGTTTGGTTGCTCAGCAATTTGGTGCACAAAGTGGTTATGTTGGTTGGAGAACTATCCGTCAAATGGATGATGAAGTGGCTAAAATTGTTCAAAATTCATCAGTAGGTGATGTAACAAGGCCTATTGAAACTCAGAATACTTATAAAATTGTTAAGCTTCTGGATAAGAAATTGGCTGGACAAGGATCATTTCGTAGCCGAAAAATTTCAGTGGCTAAGGTAGGAATTCAACTTCCAGAAGAAATGAATGAAGAAAATATGATGATTTTAGAAGCTGTAGTTGCTCATCTAAAAAATGCACGAGGCTGTAAAGAGTTTCAGCAAGTAGGAAAAGATGCAAATGGACAAACAGAAATAATAGAAAAACAACCAATGACGACTTTCCCGGAACCTTTGCAAGTTATTCTGGATAAAGTTGGAGTTAACCAAGTCGCAGGGCCAATTCAAGATGAGAAAGGTGCAAGCTTGTACATGGTTTGTTCTGTTGAAAACCCTGAAAAAGACTTATTGCCTACAAAAGCAGAAATTAAAGAAGGCCTTGAACAAAGAGAATTTTCAAGACAGGCTGGTCGACTGCTCAATAAGCTTATGGCAACTGCACGGATAGCAATTACTAATGAAGATACCAAAGAAATTAAATATGGCCTTAAGAAAGTTGAGTCTGCTGGATCTGAGCCAGTTCCATCACCCGCTCCCTAATGCTTAGGTGAGCGGCCTTATAAGCAAAAGGAGTATCGCTCAAACAATCGCTCATGCAGTCTTGAATAGACCAAATATCTAAGCTTTGCACCATATTTTCAATAGCTTCAACAGAATTAGGATTGATTGAAAAATGGCGCAACCCTATTCCTAGCAAAGCCATTGCTTCCAGAGGTCGGCTTGCCATTTCACCGCACAGGCTTACACTAACGTTCTTTGCATTGGCCTGGTCTATAATCGTCTTTAACATTTGCATAAAAGCCTTGGAAAGAAAATCATAACGTCGACTCATAACCGCATCAGCTCGATCAATGGCGTAAAAAAATTGAAATAAATCATTACTTCCAATGGAAATAAAATCAACTAAATCTAAAAACTGATTGAGCTGGAATAGAACTGATGGCACTTCAATCATTGCGCCAATACGGATAATTTTAGGTACTTCATGACCTAAATTTTTTTCGCGATCTAGCTCTTTTTGTATGAGAGCTCGCACAAAGCGCATTTCCTGCGCTTCACTAATCATCGGAAACATTATATGCAATGGTAAATCTGGATAATCACAGCTTGCACGGGCCCGAATCATTGCCCGTAATTGCAGACGTATGAGCGACGGTCTTTGCAAAGTAAATCTTGAGTTTCTCCATCCTTTTTGAGTATTTTTAAAGCTTTTGTGAAGCGATTGAAATGTTTTATCTCCTCCAACGTCAAGTGCTCGAAAAACAACAGATTTTTTTTTGGCCTTATTCATGACTTGCAAGTACAGCCTAGTTTGTGTTTCCACATCAGGCCACCGCTCACTCATCATAAATGGAATTTCTGTCCTGTATAACCCAACTCCTTTGATTGTAGAGCGTTCAAGACATTCTAAGTCTTCGCTCAAATTTGCATTGATAAGTAAATGTACTGGCGTTCCGTCTCGTGAAATAACAGTTCCATTATTAGCTGCGTCAGAGGGTTTACTAAACTGTGGTTTTTTAGAAGTATCATAATTTGCGATTACCGCACTTGGAGGACGTACATAAATACGTCCTAAATCACCATCAACCAACAGTTCATCGTGATTGTTTATAAATTTTTTTAACTCAATTACTCCGCCAACAACTGGAATTCCTCTGGATCGCGCAATAATCATTCCATGAGATAAAAAGCTATTATCTTCTACTACCATGGCCACTAAGTTTGCTTGATCAAATTGCATCATTTCAACTGGAGAAATAGTTTTTGCACACAAAACAATAGGTTTTTTTTCGCTAAGATAAATAGCTTTTCCTTCTAAGCACTGACGAACAAGTTGAGTGATTCCCTTAACCTCTTGAAAGCGTGCATGCCAAAAGCTATCGCCGCCAAAAGCTATATCTATATCTTCTAAAACTTTATCAAGTGCATGTGTAATGATTAAATTGTCGTCAATTTTATCAATGACTCGTTGTTGCCAGGCAGGATCTTGCAGTAAGGTTTTTTGTACTAATATCAATTCCTGATTTTGCTCTTGCCGAATTGCAATATTGCTATCGCATAATTCTACAGCTTTATTCACAGCTTGAAGAAAAATTTTTACCTTTTGTTCAATTGATAACTGAATATCACCGGCGTACTTTGGGTCATACATATATGCATGTCCATGAGCGATGCCTAAATTTAGGCTCATTCCTTCAATAGTGATTTGAGGTTGAGTAAATGAAGTTATAGACTTCATGAGCAGGGAAGGCCTAGGTATTCATATCCTGTGGGTGTTAAAACTCTCCCGCGGCTTGTTCGTTGTATAAGTCCGAGCTGAATTAAATAAGGCTCTACGACTTCTTCAATAGTGTCTGTTTGCTCAGCAAGGTATGCTGCTAATGTTTCAACGCCGACCGGACCGCCATTATAGTGCTTAGCCATTGCTTGTAGATAGCGTAAATCTTGTTGATCTAGTCCTTTTTGATCAACTTCTAGTCGTGTTAATGTCTGATTTGCTGTTTGTTTGTTGATGTGATTGTTTGCATAGATCATTGCAAAATCGCGTATACGCCTTAAAAGGCGACCAGAAATTCTAGGAGTCCCACGACATCTTGATGAAATTTCTAAAGCAGCATCAGCATCAATGCTCACGTTTAAAATCTTAGCGGCTCTTTGAATAATTTCTGCAAGTTCATGATGATCATAAAACTGCAAGCGTAAAGGAATGCCAAATCGTTCCCTTAGCGGTTGTGTTAGCAGACCTGATCGTGTAGTTGCTCCTACTAAGGTAAATCTCGGCAGATCTAATCGTATTGATCGTGCTGCTGGGCCTTCGCCGATCATAACGTCAAGCTTAAAATCTTCAATTGCTGAATAAAGCACTTCTTCAACTGCAGGATTCAACCGATGGATTTCATCAATGAATAATACATCATTCGGCTGTAAATTTGTGAGAATTGCTGCCAAATCTCCAGCTTTTGAAATTACCGGCCCTGATGTGGTTTTGAACCCAACACCCATCTCGCGTGCAATAATTTGTGCAAGAGTTGTTTTTCCTAGGCCAGGTGGTCCATGCAAAAGAACATGATCAAGTGCTTCTTCACGTTTTTTTGCAGCATTTATGTAAACAAGCAGATTTTCTCGTAACGCTTGTTGACCAATAAAATCATTAAGAATTGTTGGCCGAATGGTTGCTTCCCAATCGTCCTCAAATGATAACTCAGCATCAACCAAACGTTCAGCCATAACGGACCTGGAATTCTTGTAAGGATAATCTCACTAATGTTTCAAGAATAATAGGAGGAGCCATTTTTTGGCTAGCTTTTACAACGGCAGTTTCAGCGTCATTCTTACTATATCCTAAATTCACTAAGGCAGAGATCGCGTCATCAATTTCTCTTGATGCAGGGATGTTCATGCTAACGTCCTTGGCAGATATGCCAAAAATAATTGGTAAATCTTTTTTTCCTTTAAGCTCCAACACAATGCGACTTGCAAGTTTTGGCCCGACTCCATCTGCTCTTGAAAGTATGTTGCTTTTTTGGTTGATGATTGCATCACCAATATCCGTGGCGGTTAAGCTTGATAAAATTGAAAGCGCTACTTTGGCCCCAACACCCTGTACCTGCGTGAGGATGCGAAACCAATCAACTTCTTGCTCATCAAGGAATCCACACAAATGCGGTTGTTCATTGCGCATTACTGTTTCCGTCCACAGAACCAAAGGGGATTTTAATTCAGGTAATTGATGTAACGTTCTTTTTGAAACCAAGACTCTATACGCTACACCCATTACATCAACAAGTAGGGCGTCTTCATAAATACGGTCTAAAATACCTGTTAATTTAGCGATCACAATAGATTTAATTTTTTACCCTTGTCGAAGTCTACCACAAAAAATAGATAATTTAGGAATTTTTCCCAAATTTGTTATTGCGCTAATGAAGTGTTGTCGAAGTCATGAAATCCAGCAATTTTTAAAATGATTTTTCTCAAATGTACTGGGGCATTTTGTGCGGATAAAACCCATCCCTGAATTTCAGCATCGGTATATTCAAGTAAATTTTCATACGCTTTGATATCATCATTAGAGCAATTTTCAAGCGCATGTGCGGCAAAAGAAGACAAGATGAAATCTCCTTCTTTTGTGCCACGATAGTGGCTTTTGTATATGAGTTTTTTTAGCATGCCTATAACTATATAGTAAGAATTGGAATGGTTTCTAATAATCTTTTGAAAGCGCACGTTGGCAGTTGGTTTTTTGCTATAAGCTAGCCCTCTCAAGTAAAGCTAAATATTGACTAAAGTGAAAATATTTAGTACTCTCTCATGTAACTAAAAACTATTTTGAGTGTTTTTCACTTAAAATGATGATGGTATCCTCCTGGAATGCTTGATGCTTTCAGGGCGATTGCTGTTTGTAACAACTTTAAGGTAAAGAGGAAATGAGTAAGACAGACAATTCAACGCCAGAGTTTACGGGCTTACGTGCTCGACTTTGGCCAATTCACGCACATGAGCTAAAAAAGTTTATCCCTCTAGGCATTATTATGTTTTGCCTATTGTTTAACTACACTATTCTTCGTGATACGAAGGATTCTTTAGTAGTTAACTCAGCGGGCGCGGGAGCCATTACGTTTTTGAAGCTATACTGCGTTACACCGGCAGCGATATTATTCGTTGTTTTGTACGCAAAGCTGACAAACGCTATGTCACGTGAAAATGTATTCTACGCTGTAGTTGCGCCATTCATAATATTTTTTGGTATTTTTGGATTCGTAATTTACCCAAATCTTCACATGCTTCATCCTTCAGTTGAATCAATTCAAGCGCTACATGCTGCTTATCCTAATTTAAGTGGATTCATTGATTTGTACGCATACTGGGCATTTTCTTTGTTCTATGTTCTTTCTGAAATTTGGGGAAGTGCAATGATTGCGTTAATGTTCTGGCAATTTGCTAACCATGTTGTGCGCTTGCGTGAATCAAAGCGTTTCTACGGGTTATTTGCTGTTATTGGAAATGCAGCGTTAGTAGTTTCTGGACCTACAGTTATGTACTGTTCTGAGCATATTAAGCACATGGTCCCAGAAGGCGTGGATCCTTGGCAAATAACATTATACCTTCTTATGTCTGCAGTTGTAGTCATGGGCTTGGTTGCTATGTATACATACCGTTGGATGCACAAAGAAGTGTTAACTAACAAGTTGTATTTCAACCCAGAAGAAGAAGGCGCGCCAAAGAAGAAGAAAAAAGAAAAGCCAGGTCTTATGGAGAGCTTTAAAATTATTGTTCAGTCACCTGAGCTTGGTTTGATTGCCCTTTTGATTATGGCTTACGGCGTAACTATTAACTTGGTTGAAGTTCAATGGAAAAACCAATTAGGTTTATTTTGTTCTGGAAATAAAGGACTTTTCAACTATTACATGGGCATTTTGTCTACTGCTACTGGTATTTTCACAATTCTATTTGGACTCTTTGTTGGCTCAAATATTTTGAGAAAAGTAAGCTGGGCAAAAGCTGCGATGATTACTCCTTTGGTAATTTTGGTTGGCGGCGGAGCATTCTTCTGCTTCATCCTAGCTGAAGGTATGATGGAACCATTTTTGCAGTTCTTTAATACTCATGCGATTGCTGCTGCAATGTTTATTGGTTTAGGTATCGTTGTTGTGTCAAAGGCTATTAAATACATTTTGTTCGATCCCACAAAGGAAATGGCTTACATTCCATTGGATGATGAGCTAAAGACAAAAGGTAAGGCTGCTGTTGACGTTATTGGTGGTCGTGCTGGTAAAGCCGGCGGTGCTTTTGTGCAAAACATGTTATTAATTGCTTTTGCAACTAAAGACGTTGTTTCAATTGCACCAATTGCATTTGCAGTGTTTGCTGTAGTTGCAGTGGCTTGGTTATATGCTGTTAAAGCACTTTCAGTGAAAGTGACCGCGGCAACTGCCAAGAAAAAACTAGAACAAGCATAATCAATAGCTGTTAAAAAACTATTATTAAGCTAGTATGAGGGGGTGCCTAAAGCACCCCTTTTTTTTATGAAATTAGATTACGAAAATTTATATTCCCAACATGGGTTAAACGAATTGCATGAATGCTTTTTACAGTTTGTAAAAGCAAAGAATTCTAATTTTGACTTTTCACTAATTGAAACTGCTGAATATTTAGAAGAATTTTTATGTGAACAGTTTGATTTAGAGCAAGCTTTGCTCGCTGTATATAAGAATGTTTCTGCACATGGACTGATTGCCTATGCTAAAAGGCAATTTATTCAGCGTCATGCTTTGAAAGCGTTTCCTAATCCACAAGATGATTGGCAGCATCTTTACACATTTACCGATGTGGTGATGTTTGCTAAAGCTGCGTGTGATGCGCTGGGAAACTCAAAATCTAATTTAGATGATTTATCAAAATATGCTGCGTGGGCTGTGCTTACACTACAGGGAAAGCAAAAGCATAAAGATGATTCGTTGTTTCATGTTTCTGAAAAAATTGACCCTAATTTTGCTTTGCGAAATGTCAGCGAAGTAGATGGCGCATATGTGACAACAACACCTAGAAAACGCGAAGGCTTTGGTTTAACTGATGCTGGTTTTTCAAATTCTCAATCTGCAAGTGAAGCACATTACTGTATCTTGTGTCACAACCAAGGTAAGGATAGTTGCCGTACAGGGTTAGCGCAAAATCCCAAAAAATCTGGTTGTCCATTAGGCCTAAAAATTTCACAAATGCACGCTCTAAAGCGCAGTGAATTAAACATTGCAGCGCTTGCAGTGATTATGATCGATAACCCTATGGTTGCAGCTACAGGTCACCGTATTTGTAATGATTGTATGAAATCATGCATTTTTCAAAAACAAACCCCGGTGAATACGCCAGGAGTTGAAACCAATATTTTAAATGCAGTGCTCAGTTTGCCTTATGGGTTTGAAATTTATAGTTTGCTCACTCGGTGGAACCCTTTGAATTTTGAGCAGCCATTGCCTGCTGCAGAAACGGGTTATCAAATATTGGTTGCGGGGCTTGGGCCTGCAGGTTTTAGTTTGTCCCATTACCTAGAGCGTGATGGCCATAAGGTCGTTGGAATTGATGGGGCAAAGCTTGAACCATTGCCAGCTCTGCTTTTAGAAAAAACTCTAATTAAAGATAGCAATATTCTTTTTGAAAAACTTGATGAGCGTATTTTAAGTGGGTTTGGTGGAGTTGCCGAATACGGCATTACGGTGCGTTGGAATAAAAATTATTTGAAAATATTAAGGTTGTTATTAGAGCGCAGAAGCAATATTAAATTTTTTGGATCAACCCGTTATGGTGGCCAGATAAATGAAAGTAATTATAAAGCATTGGGGTTTGATGCTGTTGCTTTGTGCACAGGGGCAGGGGCTCCTAAGTTACCAAATATTCCAGGTGTTCTAACACCTGGAGTACGTTTAGCTAGTGATTTTTTAATGGCGTTGCAATTAACGGGAGCCGCAAAAAAAGATTCTTTAGCGAACTTGCAAATATTAGGACCAATTTTAGTGATTGGCGGCGGCTTAACCGCAATTGATACAGCTACAGAAGCCAAAGCGTACTACACGGTTCAAGCGAAAAAATTTAAGCAGCGCTACAATCAGTTGTTAAAAATTTATGGAGAGACAGAGCTTAAAAAATGGTGGACAACTCAAGATCATGTTGATGCTGAGCAGCTGTTGAACTTTGAAACTGCAGATGTGCGGATTATTTATAGGGCAGATATAACCAATGCGCCAAGTTATGCATTGAATCATGAAGAAATTGAAAAAGCCTTAGAAGAAGGAATTATTTTTGAGCCTAACTTGGTGCCATTGCGCATTGAAAAAGATGATGCAGGGCAGGTTAAAGGTTTATGGGGAAAACATGGAGACATTGAAGAGTTTTTACCGGCGCGATGCATTATTATGGCAGTTGGCACTCATCATGAACCCTTAAGTGAAAACCATGCCAGCTTTGGTGATGCAAATCCAACTTACGCGGGCAGTGTGGTCAAAGCTATCGCTAGTGCCAAAAATGGTTATAAAGCGATTAGCCAGGACTTAAAATCTAAGTCTCCTTTGCCTAAGGTTGAGCTGTCAGAGTTGCTGACTGCAAAAGTAGTGGCTGTTTCCAGACTTGCTAAAAACCTTGTTCAAATTGAAATCATGGCGCCTCTTGCAGCTGCAGCATTTCAGCCTGGCCAATTTTATCGTCTTCAAAATTTTGAATCCCTTGCACCTATTGTGAATGACACTCGCTTGGCTATGGAAGCTTTGGCGCTTACTCCGGTTAAGGTTGATAAAGTAAGCGGAATCATTACATTTGTAATTGTGGAAATAGGGTGCTCATCATTATTAGCGCAACACCTGAAACCTGGTGAGCTGATCAGCTTAATGGGCCCTACGGGAACACCCACTGAATTACCGATTAACAAGAACATTTTGCTTGTTGGTGGCGGACATTTTAATTTAGCTCTTATACACTTGGCTCAAGCTTTAAAAGAAAAGGGCAACACAGTGCATTGGGTGGCAGGGTACCGTTCAAGTGCTGATAGAACGCATGTAGAAGACATTGAAAATGCTGCACATAGAATGTGGTGGTATTACGCAGAAGCAGCGTATGGTGAACAGCAGGGCAATGTTATAGATGGGTTGCACTACTTAAAAAATCAAAATATATTGCCGTCTATTGATTGGCTGTTTGTTATGGGTTCAACGCTTATGCAAGAAGCAATTGCCAAGGAACTCATTCAGCTTAAAAATTCATTGAATCCAGCAGTTAAAACAATTGCGAATATCAATATTCCAATGCAGTGTATGATGCAAGGTATATGTGGTCAGTGTCTTATTGTTAGTGAAAATGGCACTCAGTTTTGTTGTAAAAATCAGGAAATTAGCATTCAAGAAATGCCATTTGATACGCTGCAAAACCGCAGCAAACAAAATAGCTTATTGGAAAAAATATCACGACTTTGGCTCAGCCATATAACTGAAATTAACTAGTTTTATAACGAGGGCAAAAATGCAAAAACTTCCTTCTAAAGACACTGTTTCTACCTTAGGGGAACGATGGGCAGATAAAGTCGCAGAATTTGGCGGTAGCTGGACATTCATTATTTTATTTATGATCATGGTGATTGTGTGGATTGGGTTAAATTCATGGCTGCTTTTTTTTCAACCATTTGATCCTTATCCATATATATTTTTAAATTTGGTGCTTTCCTGCATAGCAGCACTTCAGGCGCCAATTATTATGATGAGTCAAAATCGTCAAGAAGCAAAAGACAGAATTAGGGCCGAAAAAGATTATCATATTAATCTAAGGGCAGAGCATGAAATCCAGGAGATGAAGGTCTCGCTGCAGACGATTTTGAACATTCAGCAAGATGAGTTTAGAAAACTTGATGAAGCGATTAAACAATTGAAATCCTAATTGTTCTCACCAATACGCTGGGATAAGCTTGCTTCTAGAAACACATCAATATCACCATCAAGTACGCCTTGGGCATTGCCGCGTTCTACGCTTGTTCTGGTATCTTTTACCATTTGGTATGGTTGCAGCACGTATGAACGAATTTGGTGTCCCCAACCGATGTCAGTTTTTGAGCTATTGCTAGCGCTCATTTTGGCTTCACGTTCACGAAGTTCAAGTTCATAAAGCCTAGCACGTAGCATGGCATAGGCTTGTGCGCGGTTACGGTGTTGTGATCTGTCGCTTTGGCATTGCACTACAATGTTAGTTGGAAGGTGTGTAATACGAATGGCGCTTTCAGTTTTGTTAACGTGCTGTCCACCCGCACCGGAAGCACGGTAGGTATCAATTCTTAAATCTTTTTCTTCAATTTGAATATCAATATTTTCATCAACTTCAGGGTACACCCAAACAGAAGCAAAACTTGTGTGACGACGTGCGTTAGAATCAAAAGGGGAAATGCGCACTAAACGATGCACGCCACTTTCGGTTTTTAGCCATCCGTATGATCTGAACCCATCAACTTTGATGGTAATTGATTTTAGGCCAGCTTCTTCCCCTGGACTTTCGTCTAAAATTTCAAGTTTGTACCCTTTGCTATCAGCCCAACGTGTGTACATGCGTGCTAGCATTTCCGCCCAGTCTTGGGCTTCTGTGCCACCAGCACCGGCGTTAATTTCAATGAAAGCATTGCTAGAGTCAGCTTCACCTGAGAGCAGGCTTTCTAGCTGCAGCTTAAGGGCTTTTGCGCATAAAATATCTAGCTCTTTTTCTGCTTCCGCTTCTGTGGAAATATCTTGTTCTGCTTCTGCTAACTCAATTAAGGTTACGGCATCGTCAAGGTCTTGTTTTAAATCGGTGACTCTTTTTAATGCAGTCCTTAGGGTGTCGCGTTCTTTTAAGATTTTTTGAGCAGCAGCAGGATCATCCCACAAAGTGGGTGATTCTGCTTGTTCGTCAAATGCTTGCAGAGTTTTTTGAGCTGCATCCCAGTCAAAGATGCCTCCGTAATAAGGTTAACGCTTGTTCAACCTGATTAACTTTGTGGATATGCTCGGCCTTCATAATAAAAATTCCAAGAATTAGTGAGTTTTAATGATTTTTCAGTTTAACCACAATAAGGCCTCTTGTTTGTTAATGCAACTATTGCGGAGGCGTTTTAATGCCCTTAAATCCCTTAGCAACAACGTACATCTCAGCAGAATCTTGACGACTTGAGTCAGGCTTAAAATGCGCCACTTTGGTAAAGTGTACCTTAAGCTGTTTTAGCAATTCTCCCTCAGTACCACCCCTTAAAACTTTTACGACAAACGATCCATTTTTTGCTAAATGTTTGATGGAAAAATTAAGAGAGGCCTCTAGAAGATTAAATATACGTATATGGTCAACTGCTGGAATGCCGCACGCTGCTGCTGCCATATCGGATACAATAACATCTGCTAAATCTACGTGTTCGGTAAGCTGCTGCTGAACAATTTCATCTTCAAAGTCGCCTTTAATAATAAGAACATTTGGGTTACTAAAGGGGTCAATATCTTGCAAATCAAGAGCAATTACTTTGCCTTTGTGAGAGACTTTATCTGCGATGACTTGAGTCCATCCACCAGGGGCGGCTCCTAAATCAATGACTGTTTGACCAGGCTTTAAAATTTTGTATTTTTCGTCGATTTCTATAAATTTAAATGCTGCTCTTGAACGGTAGCCTTCTTGTTTTGCTTTACGCACAAAAGGATCATTAAGCTGACGCAAAAGCCAATCACGTGATGACTGGGTCCGCTTCTTTTTTGATTTTAAGATAACTCTCCCAACAGGATTTTTCATGCATCACTTAATAGTTGTTTTTGTTTGAAAAGGGTTTGTAACTCACCGTTCTGAAACATTTCACGCACAATGTCGCATCCGCCAATGAATTCGCCTTTGATGTACAGCTGAGGAATTGTAGGCCAGTTGGTATAGTCTTTAACTCCCTGTCGAAGAGTGGGGTCAATGAGTACGTTAACATCCTTAAATGGAATATTTAGTTGGTTAAGAATTTGAATAACAGTCGCCGTGAATCCGCACATAGGCATGGCAGCAGTTCCTTTCATGAATACGACAACATCGTTTCCTTTAACTAATTCATCAATTTGTTGCTGTACGTCACTCATGGAAGTCTCCTGAAATAGAATTTGTTTTGATAGATAAAGCATGAATATCGCAGTCTTTAAGGGCAGTGTAAACTTTTTGATGTTGCTGAATGCGACTAAGTCCCTTAAAAGTTGTGCAGGTGATTTCCGCTTGGTAATGGTCATTATCTCCAGCCAGATCGGTGACAACAACTTGTCCTTGGGGAAAAGCTGCTTTTAAACGGTCCTCGAGATCAGATTGCAGAATAGGCATTAAGCAGCTTCCTGGACAGTTTCTTCTTTGTTTAAATACTCAAGTAATCCAAAGCGCCGTGCTACTTCTGTGCAGCCAGTCCAGTTGGTTCCAAGCCCTATGCCAGAATCTAGTCGCTCACCAGACTCAGCATCTAAAATTGAAGAAGAATCTAGTCCGAATGCATCAATTAAAATAAGCTTGGTGGCTTCAAAGAAGTCTTGAGAAAAAATACGACCAAATTCTAAACAATAGTTTGCCAATCGTAAATTCAATGCTGAGAATTGCCCCAGCAAAAAATCATTAATACGACGAATAGCGCCGAACAATACTTCCAGCTCTTCTTCTTGGGCCCAGCCTAAAGCATAAGCATGCTGAGGAGCAATAACCGTTTGTATACCTTTTTCATTTTTCAAATACAGCTCAATAATGGGTTCGCTAAGCACCATGCCTGATTCTAAATTAAATAACTCAGCTAAAGAATCAATTGCGATGTTGTGTACACGAAAGCGAAACGGCATAGGGTCTGCCAAACGAACAAGCTGTTCACGCATGTTCAAACGTTTAATCAGATGCGTCTCAACGCCAATCTGGTTTAAACGCTGCATCAACAGTTCAGAAAAACGATTGTTTAACGCGCCATGGGCGCTGGATGCCTGCAAGTCTTCCTTTTGGTCAAGGCTATCCTTAAAATACAAAACCAGAGTGCCTGGCTCGGGACCATCAAATAGTATTTTTGTACGACCGTTAAATAACTCTTTACGGCGGGTTTGCTGGCGTGCATTGGTAAAATTTTGGATGTCTTGCGTCATTGGAGACCTCAATCAGACTGACATTACCTCAGCCTACATATAGCAAGCCTATGCTTATTTTACAAGTTTTTCATTGAACATTTAAAGTCTTTGGATATATGAGGGTGGTGCTGAATCATGGAATGGCGGAGAGAGGGGGATTCGAACCCCCGATAAGGTTTAAACCCTATGACGGTTTAGCAAACCGTTGCCTTAAGCCACTCGGCCATCTCTCCTTGACTATATTTGTATTATCCCTACAAATACTTGTCAACTCATGAAGGGTAATAAATTGTTAAGAATGTCATTGGCTACTAATAAAAAACATGCTTAAATACCAAGGTAGGAGTTTTTTACTTGGTGTGTTATGGGTAGTGCAACGGCGCAAGTTCTGGATGATGTTGAAAAGGACGCAATACCTCAGACGTTGGGACTTATGTTCAAAACCGAAAGAACAAATCAGAAAATAACTCTTGAGGTTATTTCAGAGCAGTTGAAAATTCGTAAAGTTTTTCTACAAGCCATTGAAAATGAACAATTTGATGAGCTGCCAGGTGGAGTTTACACCATTGGATTTATTCGTTCATATGCTAAGTATTTAAACCTTGATCATGACGCAATTATCGAGCAATTAAAGGATGAAAGTTTTTTTACCCCTGTTCAGTTGACAACTGTAGGAGATGAGCAACATTTTCCAACCAATCGCTTTGTTCCAAGTGGCATGGTGTTTATAGGTCTGTTGTTGCTTGCTCTGTGTGCTATGTCTGCCTACTTTTTTTTAGATGAAGCGCCACTTCATATCAATTGGCCTAATACAGAATCAAAAGCAGCCTTGTAAAATTAAGGATCTTAGATCTTCTTAGTTTTTTTGTAAGCTTGTAGTGCTATATTTCTTGATTGTTCCAGATTGATTATGGGATTTGGATAAGTTTTTCCTAATACAATTCCGCAATTTTCTAGAATGTTTTTGGGAGCTTTCCAGGGGTTGAAGAGGTATTTATTGGGTAATTTTTCCAATTCAGGCACAAAGTGGCGTGTGTATTGACCTTCTGGGTCAAATTTTTCTCCCTGAGTAATTGGATTGAATATTCTAAAGTATGGAGCCGCATCTGCTCCTGAGCCAGCAATCCATTGCCAACTTGCACTGTTATTTGCAAGATCTGCATCAACCAAGCAATCCCAAAACCAATCTCGTCCTTGGTGCCAATGAAGTAATAAATTTTTAACTAAAAAAGATCCCACGATCATTCTGACACGATTGTGAATGTAGCCTGTTTTCCATAGTTCTCGCATGCCTGCATCAATAATAGGATAGCCAGTTTGTCCTGCTTTCCATGCATGTAAATACTTATCGTTATTGTCCCATGGAAACTTATCAAAAGTGCTTTGAAAATTCTTATGCGGTAAATCGGGAAAATGATAAAGCAAGGAATAAGAAAATTCGCGCCAACCAAGTTCACTTAAAAAACAATCAATATCAGAAATATTGATATTATCTACACTTTTAGCTTGAGCACTGCACCATGCTTGATTAGGAGATATTTCTCCGAAATGCAGGTGAGGAGATAGTCTGGAGACATTTTTTTTAAAGGGGAAATTTCTATTTTCCTTATAATTTTTTAGACTATTATCCACAAAATCTATTAACTTTTTTTGCGCAGCCTCTTCGCCAATTTCCCAACATGACTCTATAGACTTCTTCCATTTTAACGCTGGTAATAAATTAAGATTCTCTATAGTCGTTTTGTTGTGGATATCTCTTACCATTTCTAAATTTTCAGGTTTTGGAAGAGGGTGTCGAGGTGCTGCTACTTGCAAACATCCTCTATTATAAAAGGGTGTGAATACTTTATATGGTGTGCGATCTTTTTTTAAGTTTTCCCAAGGTTCCCAGAGCAATGATCCGTTAAAGCTTTTGCATTCAATATTTTTATTTTTTAATTTTTCTTTTATTTCTGAATCATTTTTGATCCGCCACGGTTCGTAACATCTATTCCAATAAACAGCATTTACAGAGGTGTTTTGAAGTATTTTAAAAAGAACTTCTTTTGAACTTCCAATATACACATTTAGTGAGTTTGATAGACTTTCATTCAAAGCGTTCAGAGAATGATGCAGCCATAAGCGACTGGCACCACCCATTTTGAATGATTCTGCTTCTTGGTCATCTAATATATAAATAGGTAGCACCCTACCATTTTGGGCGGCTTCAAAAAGGCCAGGATTATCAGAAATTCGTAGATCCTGACGAAACCAGAAGATTGTAGTTTTATTTGACATTTTATTTGTTCTGATCCTGATTTATGTTTAATTAATTTTCCATATGATGAAATTCAGATATCCGGCAAAAATCAACCAGATGGTATACGGAGTCATCATAGATGTGACAAAGAAATGCTCTTTTTTTGCTCTGATTATTATGAACAGATTTATTGAAATCATGGAAAGTATTAAGAAGAAAGCTAATCCAATTAATTTCCATTCAAAAAAAATAGGAGTCCATATCCAATTAAGCAGTAATTGGATTGAGTACATTTTTAGTAAAGGTCTTATAGCTGGTTTATGACGACGTTTCCAAATAAAACTACCTGTTAAAGCAATCATGATGTAAAGAAGTGTCCATGCAATAGGAAAAACCTTCGGAGAAGGTGAAGCTACGCTTTTGTGCAGAGAAGAATACCAATGCATATTTGCTTTTGTTATTTTGCCAAGAGCAAATCCAACAAATTGTAACAAGGCAATCCAGATAAAATTAGAAATCATAATTTTCATTCTTATTTTCTGTATTATGTTTTTTCCGAACCTAAATAATTAATGGTTTTAGGTTGCTAAGGCTACATCAAGATCAGAAATTGTTCCACTTATTGCGTTAATAATTTCATTCAATAATCTTGCATCATCTCCTTGGGCCATGATGCGAATAAGTGGTTCTGTGCCAGATTGTCTAACAAGAAGTTTTCCAAAACGATCAAGGCGAATTTTAGCATCGTCAATTACTAATCGAATGCGATCATCATTTAAGTTGATAGTATGTTTTGTGCGTATATTACGTAAGATTTGCGGCACTGGCTCAAAGGTGTTCCCAATAGCGCTTGCTGGCATATTAGTGGCCACCATAAGAGCAAGTACTTGTAGTGCCGCCAATAATCCATCACCAGTTGTAGTGTAATCGCTTAATATAATATGGCCAGACTGCTCTCCGCCAACATTGCATCCTTTGATCTGCATCATTTCTAGTACATGCTTATCCCCAATATTTGAACGGAATAGTTGTAATCCTTTGCTAGAAAGATATCTTTCCAAACCTAGGTTTGACATGTGAGTAGCAACAATTCCATTGCCTTTCAAAAGGTCTTGTTCGTACCAAAGTTTAGCAATTAGTGCCATAATTTGATCGCCATCTAGTACCTGACCATTTTCATCAACAGCAATAAGACGGTCAGCATCCCCATCAAGGGCAATGCCGATATGAGCTTTATGCTCTAACACAGCGTTTTGTAAAGGTAAAATATGAGTTGCGCCGCAATCTAAGTTAATGTTAATGCCATTTGGTGTATTGCCTATGGCAATAACGTCCGCTCCCAATTCCCATAATACTTGTGGTGCAACTTTGTAAGCAGCCCCGTTTGCACAATCAATGACAATTTTTAATCCATCAAGGCGCATTCCTTTAGGAAAACTTGACTTCACGAATTCATTGTAACGTCCCAAAGCATCATCAACGCGTCTTGCTTTTCCAAAATCTTTTGCGCTCGCTAAAGAGAAATTATTTTTGTGGGTTAGTTCTTCAATATATTGCTCATTTTGACCGTTAAGTTTAAATCCTTGAGCATCAAAAAATTTAATACCATTGTCTTGGAAGGGATTGTGCGATGCAGAAATCATTACTCCTAAGTGTGCACGCAATGTGCGGGTTAGCATTGCCACTGCGGGAGTCGGTAGAGGTCCTAGCAACATCACATCAACGCCCATACTGACAAAACCAGACGTTAAAGCTGACTCCAGCATATACCCAGAAAGTCGAGTGTCCTTTCCAATGATAACGGTGTGTCGATGCTGCGACGATGTTGCAAGCTGTGTATTTTCTTGCAAATATTGTGCTGCAGCCATGGCAACTTTTAAAATTACGTCAGTGGTCATTGGCGGCTCGTTAACTGTTCCGCGCATACCATCTGTCCCAAATAATTTCATAATTGCTCCTCCGGTTGTTGCAGGTGCTCAGATGTAATCCATCCCCCACCTAACACTTGATCGTTCTCATAGAATACGCAAGCTTGCCCAGAAGCGACTCCGTATTCAGAATTTTCAAAGGTAACCATGGCGCATGAGGGGCTGGTTACTGTGACCGTTGCTTTAACGGGCGAATGAGTTGATCGTACCTTTACCATGCACCTTAATCCATCACGAAAATGTTCAAGACCCTTTAACCAATTCATTTCTTTTAAATAAATAGTGCTAACAGCTAATGCTTCTCGAGGTCCCACCCACACTTGGTGTTTAACAGGGTTTAACCTAATTACATAAAGTGGTTCTGGGGAAGAAACACCAAGTCCTTTGCGTTGACCAATTGTGTAGTTAATAATTCCTTCATGACGCCCTAATACAGTGCCGTTAATATGAACAATGTCACCAGCATCAAGTGCTCCTGGTCTTAATTTGCTGACAAGACTAGCGTAAGAACCATTAGGCACAAAGCAAATGTCTTGGCTATCAGGTTTCTCCGCTACGGTTAAACCAAATCGTGCAGCATGTTCACGTGTTTCGGGCTTTGGAAGCCCGCCCAATGGGAACCGCAAATACTCAAGCTGAGTTTGAGTTGTGGTAAACAAAAAATAGCTCTGGTCTCGACTGTGGTCTAGCGCTCTGTGCAGCTCAGCTCGCTGATTTACAAAACGTTGAACATAATGTCCAGTCACTAGGGCCTTAGCATCAAGGTCACGAGCTGTTTGTAACAGGTCTTTAAATTTTACTTTTTGATTGCAACGCACACAGGGAATTGGAGTTTCTCCTTGCAGATATGAATCAACAAAGTCATCAATAACTTTTTCGCGAAAAACACTTTCGTAGTCCAGCACATAATGGGGGAACCCCATTTTATCAGCAACAGTCCTGGCATCGTAAATGTCTTGACCGGCACAGCAAGCACCTTTTTTATTGATCATAGCACCGTGGTCGTACAATTGCAGGGTAATACCCACAACGTCGTAGCCTGCTTCAACCATTAAGGCAGCAGCCACCGATGAGTCAACGCCACCAGACATTGCAACAGCGATGCGTTCTCCGGGATTTACGCCATCAAGCGTAAAGCGCTTTGGAGGATTTTTTATCGATAAGTTTGTATACAGCATAAATAATCATCAACGGGTAAAGCCACTCTAAAATACTGCCCAAGAAATTCATAATTTTTCCAAATCCAAGCAGAGACATAGCAAATCCCATGCATATGCTTGCAGTTAAACAAATGTGGCGGTTTATTTGTTTTTTTAAAATATCTTTGTGCAAAAAATCTGTCCACATGGTTGTAAGCAAGGTGGCCGTTGCCATGCATGACACAGCTAACGTGATGCTAACAATCGGTAGAGCATAAGAACCCAACGCCCTTTGTGCAATAGCTGCTAAATATTGTTCTTGGCCTAGCCCAACAAGGTCAGCCGCATAATGGGCGCCTAAGGCCATGAAACCATAATATACAGCGCATAATATTCCACCGCCCAAAATGCTGGAAAGAGCACCCATTTTAAATAATTCCTTTTTGCTTAAACCAGCTTTAGATTTTTTTTTCAAAAATTCATAAACACTAATTGCAATAAGAGGGGCGCCCATTAGGTCCATGGTTTGGTACCCAATTTCTAAACCATACCCAAAGCATTCCTTCACAGCCATGGAAACTGGTTGCATAGGAGGCGCAACCCAAAGTCCCATAAAAATAAGAAAGGCAATTCCTCCCAGCTTAAACGGTGTTAAGAATACGCCAATAATTTCTACTAAACGATTACGTTGCCAACAAAGCCCAAGTAATCCAAGGCTAAAAAGACCTGAGAAAATCCAAACCGGAAGTTCAGGATACATGAGGTTGAATCCCCCAAAGGAAACAAGTATACACCTAGGCACAACTCCGAATGGTCCTACCAACATGAATATTAAAAAATTAATGGCGAATGCGCCTGATTTTCCAAGATTCGCATAATATGCATCTCGATTTCCTTCACTGCGAATGAATCCCATGACTCCAATAAACGGAACGATAACAGCGGTGATTATCCATCCTGCTAAAGTGTACGGAAACATACCTTGGGTTTTGAATCCTGCCGCAAGAGGAAACACTAAATTCCCGGAACCAAAGAACATAGAGAACATGGCAAAACCAGCGGTAAGAACAATACGAAAAGATGACATTAAAGTATTCTCCCTATTCTTAAGGTATACATATAAAGATTTTTAAGGAAAATTACAAGAAAAAATATAGTAAGGAGTTTATTTATATAGAGTTTTGGATATTAATTGGAGATATATTTATGCAATAAATACTTCACCAGCTCACTAGATTTTGCGAAGAATAAAGTGATTAAAGCTAGCCCAATCGGGCCAGAAATTTAGCGTTTTCTCTTTCAATTGCAGAAATCCAGGTGATCTTTTGCGCTTCAGGTAACAATTGCGCAGAGGTAGTTGCGCTTTCAAAATATTGTACTGCTAAGCTTTTAAAAAATTCTGTTCGTGGAGAGCTCTCTTCATTGCAATAGCTCCAGTAGTAGCATTGTGCAGCAGATAGTAAAAAATCTACTCGAGATTCTGATGTATTTTGTGAAGCTGCGACCGCAAATAATGTGCCACTTTTTAGAAAAGAAGATGCAGCCAAGTTATTTAAACCAAAATCACGCAGATTTTTACCTAGTCTAATATAACATCCTGCCATTTCTAGTGGACTTTGTTCATGCACAACAAAACCTGATGACAAAATTAACTCTTCTGGAACAACATCGCGAAGTGTCGGAAGAAGTTTAGGTTTGATTTCTTGAATAGCTGTATGCTGCACTCTAGAAAAAAGACTTTCTATGCTTTCTTCATTTGTCGATGCAAAATCAGAAAGTGGGATTAGCGTCTGAATATTATTTAGAATTTTAGCGGCATCTTCAGGACCAGCGCTGCGAAGATTTTCAGAGAATCTAGCGATAATTATGCTTCTGCAAGCAGCATTAAAAATATCAGTGTTGCTATGTTGCAGGGAAAATCCTGTGCGCATTTTTGGAATGTTGGATCCTGGAATTCCATCAGGAAATTCCGACGCTATAAGCTTTTGGTTTAACGCCAAGGTCACGAATAGTATTACTAAGCCACGCATGATAATATCTCATATTGGAAGGGACTAATAATAAAATAACAAAAAAAATGTTAATAATTAATTAATATTTCAAAAATATATCTGCATATATCTTTTAACGGCTTTATATTTCTTGAAAATGAATTTTACAATGAGATGGTTTTTTAATAGAGAGATGGCTAAAGAGAACCCCCTAATCTACACATTTTATGAAGAAGAGGGGGTGATTTTAATTCTTATTTCGCAGGAGCTGTAGCAACGTCAGCTGTCGCAGGAGCTGGCATTACAGGAGCAGAAACGGCTGCAGGAGCTTCAGTTGCTACAGGAGATGCTGCTTGCGCATCAGTCGCTGCAGGAGTCGCCGCATGAGCATGAGCATCAGCAGTTGCAGGAGCAGCGTGCGCATGTCCAGCATGGGCATCAGCAGATGCTTCCTTAACTTGTTCTACTTGTACTTTGTTATCTTCTTTCTTTTCACAAGCAACAAACGCTACGCTTATAGCGCCTAGAACTAAAAGAAATAAACTTTTTGACATGGTATCCTCAATATTTAAAGAAAAGTTTCAACTATTGTGGATTGTAAATCAAATTACTAAAAAAAGCGTGAAGTTTTTTTGAGAAATTCAATTTTTTTTTTTGTTAAAAATCCATCTGACTTTAATGAGTCGGCATTAAAACTGCTTTATTTCACTCTCAGTTGTCCATTTTAAAGTAGGCGAAAAACTCTTGCTTAAGCGTAGTTCTTTAAGCTGGAAACTGGATATAATCCATCACTTTTTTTAAAGGAGTTTTGGTTAGATCTTTGTCTATTTCGTGTACTACCTTAGAGGCAACATTGGGTGACAAATGTTGGCGTAAGCATCCCAACACGGCTGGTGCTGCAATTAGAATCAGCTGGTCATAGTTTTTTTCAGTTTGGTGAAGAATTGTTGCTATGGTGTTGGCAAACGCTTCTTTTTTAAAGTGATACCAATCAGAATGGGTGGGGTAACTGTGGGTGCCTTTTGTTGTCATGCCTTTGCTTACCCTGCCTGGCGTAGATGCGCCTTTATCTTGGTGGACTGTAATATCAACGATTGCATGATGGGTAGCTAAGATCGGCACTAAGTTTCTGTTACTTTTTGTTAAAAACTTGGCACGTGCACCATCAGCAATTACTACACAAGTGGTTTGTTCTTTCATGGCGATTAACTCTCTATAATTTTCTCGAGAATAGAAGGTTTAATCTTAAATGAATGGGAGAAAAAAATTAGATTTTTCACCCAACTTCAATTACTTACTTAAATTGCTAAGGCAAATTTTAAGACTGCAGCTCCGTCAGCGAACTATAAAAGTCAGCGTACTTTTTTGCACATTGCATTAAGGTAAAGTGCTGCTTAATTCGTTCAAATCCTGCTTGCCCAAAGCGTGTGCGTAGCTCAGGAGCCAGAGCTACTGATAATAAAGCATCAGCTAGTGATTCAGGGTTTCGTGCTTTCACTACTAGCCCAGTGTGCATATCTTCAACTGCTTCGGCATTGCCACCAACGTTGGTGACAACCATCGGTAATCTTGCAGCCATTCCTTCTAAAATAGCGTTTGAAAATCCTTCTTCATGAGAACACAAAATACCTATGTCTGCTGCCCCTAATAGCTGTGGCGTATCTAACCTTTTTCCAAGAAACTCTATATGGTCACTAATACCTAAAGTTTGTGCATGCTCTTTTAACTGATCTAAAATCCCAGAACCACTTCCAACACATAGTAAAGTCCATGATTTTGGTAATTGTGAATGAATTTTTCCCAAAGCGTTTAGCAAATCAATATGTCCTTTATAAGGAATAAGATTGGCAACAATTATGAAAGTTAGGGTGTCTTGACTTATATTTAAACTATCGCGTATTTCATGCTTTGCTGGCAGGTTTTGAAATGGCGAAAGATCAATTCCATTGTAAATAAGATAAACCTTGTTCGGCTCAAATCCTTCATCATAAAGCTGCTGTGCAACAGCTTTACTGTTTCCTAGAGCAATGGTCGTGAATCGATGCATTAAGCGCTCAAGTTTGCCTAAAATGGGACGCCGTTGTTGATAATCATTCAAGCTACGGCGACTCATTACCAGGGGGCCTGAAAAAAATGTGAGGCGTGCAGCAACTGCTGTCAACAAATAGGCTTCCGGTAAAAATACATGTCTAATTGCATTACGGTTTTTTAAAAAACTTAGTATTAATCTAGTCAATGAAATTACTAGGCGTGTGGGTTTACGTAGTGCTAGAGGTAGCCAATCAAGATTTGGCCCTAAATAGACCTTAATTCCAGCGTTATCAAATATGGGTTTTAAGGGCGCTTTATCTGATAGAACATGGACTCTCATTGAAAAGCCCAGCGACTTAAGGGCTGGTAAAATTTGGCTTAAATGACGTTCTGCTCCGCCAACTTCTAAACTTCCGATAATGAATTCAATGGCTATCATGGGATTAATCGCTTTACCCATGCATCGGGTTTTTCAGAAGCTAAATGGATAAACTGTTCAGCTAATAATTGTAAAAGAGTTATTAACCATTCGTGATCAGTTTTGGGAAATGTTGAGAGTACATGGGGTGTTACTAAATGTCGATCACCGGGGTGGCCTATGCCTAATCGCAATCGCCAATAATTATTACCGATTGATTGGTCAATGCTTTTGAGACCATTATGCCCGCCGGCACCTCCGCCTAATTTCACTTTTATTTGCCCTGGTACTAAATCAAGATCATCATGTATTACAATAACTTGTTCTGGTTTTAATTTATAAAAAGCCATAGCAGATTGCACTGATGTGCCAGACAAATTCATAAAAGTTTGTGGTTTTAGTAGGCCGAAAGCAATATCATTAATTTTGCGTTCACTGTACTCGCCCTGGAATTTTTTTTTAAAAGAAGGAAAATCGTAAGAATGGGCTATGGCATCTATAGCTATAAAGCCGATATTGTGTCTTGTCATCAAATACTGTTGGCCCGGATTACCCAGGCCAACGCATAACAACATTATAAAAACCCTTTAAGCAGCAGGAGTTTCTTCAGCTTTTTCTTTTTCTTCTCCTGCAGGCGGAACAATTGTAACTAACGTGTAGTCACGTGCAGGGTGTGCTGCTTTAACGCCTTTTGGTAATTTAACGGCATCAAGATGCAAGCTCTGGTTGATATTCATACCGGCCAAATTTATTGAGATTTTTCCAGGAATTGAATCAGCAGGGCAAACAATTTCTAAGTTGTGAATAATAATGTTCAACATACCACCAACTTTTAATCCAGGGGCCTTGTCTTCATTGATGTATTCTACAGGAACTGACACATTGATTTTTGAATCTTTGTCAACGCGTTGAAAATCAACATGTAAAGCAATGTCAGTTACTGGGTGAAACTGAATATCACGTGCAATAACCTGAATTTTAGCTTTGTCCATCTCAATGGTATAGACGCGGCTAAAAAAACCTGGTTTTTGAATTTCTGTGCTAACAGCTTTTAAATCAACTGTTATAGGTTGAGGCTCATTCTTGCCGCCATAAATAATTCCAGGGATCTTCCCTTCGCGGCGTAATGCACGTGCAACACCGGTTCCGGTTCCTTGGCGCTCTTCAGCTTTCAATGCAATGGCTTGTGCCATGATAACTCCTAAAACATCTGAATTTGAAATATATTAGATATTACTACCGATTTTTCAGGTTTTTTTCAAGGCAATTTTGTTTTGTGCTAGTTTATATTGAACGGGGCAGAATTTTAGTTTTAGAATTAAGCCTGTGCAGAGTAGTTTTAATGAAAGCTGCTAGTGCTGCATTCTATACACATAGACACAACATTTTGGATGATTGCCTTTTTGTTAAAAAATGTTAATTTACAAAAGCTTGGGCAGATTTCTGTATCCTCGCAAAGAATGTGAAAAAGCTCTTAGTATCTTTAAGAAATTTCACAACCACGAGGATTTTATGCGTTTTTTGATTTTATTTTCACCAATATTTTTATTTCTTGGTTTGTTTGTTGGAAGCGGTCTTTTGTTTACATGGCAAGGGGTTGATCAGGCTTTTTATCAAATTGCTCCAACGGTTGCGATTCTTCCTGCTATTTTGCTTGCGTTCTTTTTACTAAAGGGCCCAATGCAAGAGCGATTACACAGCTTTTTAGATGGGCTGCGACATCGTGATATTGTCACTATGTGTCTAATATTTTTGCTAGCTGGTGCTTTTAACGTTGTAACCAAATCAATTGGTTGTGTTGATGCGACTGTGAACTTAGTTCTTTCGCTTATTCCCACCCATTTCGTGTTGATAGGTTTATTTTTAACGGCCGCCTTTATTTCAACAGCCATTGGTACGTCTATGGGCACGATTGCGACCATGGGGCCAATAGCAGTAGGTATTGCAAATCTCGGGGTTTTACCTATTGATTTGGGAATTGCAACGGTTGTGGGTGGCGCAATGTTTGGCGATAGCTTGTCACCAGTGGGGGACACCACTATTGCTGCAGTGCTTTCTCAGGGGGCCGATTTTAGGAAAAAATTAATTTTGAACTCAATCGTTGCATGCATTGCAGCTGTTATAATGTTGATTATTTTGTGGATTATTCACACGCCTGCCGCAGATGCAATTGTTAAAGATTATGATTTGGTTTTAGTTATTCCTTACGTGGTCTTGGTTTTGCTGGCCTTTGCTGGAATGAATGTTTTCCAAGTCCTTATATCTGGCTTAATTGTGGCGGGATTGATTGGATTTTTTCACCATTCATATAGCGTTATTGGTTTTGCTAAAGATATAGCTAAAGGTTTTGAGAGTATGCAAGATATTTTCTTATTGTCACTTTTTGTAGGTGGGCTTGCTGGCATGCTAAAAGAAATGGGAACGATGCGTTATGTGGCTGATTTTATTGGCAAAGTACATCATTTAAGCAAACGTTCTGCGCAATTGGTTATCGGTGGATTAGTTTCAATTTTTGATGTTCTTATTGCTAATAACTGTGTTGCCATTATTTTTAGCGGCGAAATTGCAAAAACCATTGCGCACCGGTACAAAATTCCTAATCACTACACCGCAGCATGGCTTGATATTTTTTCGTGTGTATTTCAAGGAATTATTCCTTATGGGGCGCAAATTTTATTGGCAAGTACTTTGTCAGGTGTATCTCCGTTGATAATTGCAGGACAAGTGTATTATTGCTACATCTTAGGTGTTGTTGTGATTGCTTACATTACATTTGTGCCAGTTAAGAAGGACGTTGTTTAAAATTAAAGGGCTCTTGCAGTGCTATTCATAGCCGTTGCCTTTATTGAATTTTTGACAGGAATGGAAATTGATATTTTCATTCCAAGCTATCCAGAATTACAACAACAATTTGGTTTGTCTCCTGCAAAAGTACAGCTGTGTTTAAGCCTGAATTTTATTACCTATTGCATTGGGTCATTATATGCTGGCCCATTGGGTGACCGTTATGGTTTGCGTAAGGTGATTTTATCAAGTTTGGTTATTTTTATAATTGGAAGTGTAGCTTGTTGCTTTGCTGCAGATTTTTCATATATTTTGTTGGGAAGAATTTTTCAAGGATTTGGCATGGCTGCGCCAGCTTGTCTTGGGTATGTGGTTGTTGCAGAGCGGTATCCAATTGAAAAACAAGCTGCGATGTTTGGCACATTGAATGGGTTTACAAACATTGCTGTGGCTATTGCTCCAGTAATTGGCAGTTATGTTGCACTTTATGCTGGTTGGCGTGGCAATTTCGCAACGTTGCTTCTATTGGCTTTAATAGCGATGGGCTTTTGTCTGTTTGTTATTCCTAATGATAGTCGCAAAATAAAGACGTTTCGCTGTCACTAAAAGCTTATAAACCCTTTCTAAAATTAAAACTTTTTAAAAATTATTTGGTTATTTTGTGTGTGTATAATTTTACGTACTGGGTGTTTATTGGAATGGGGTCAATCCTTTATGTGGAAGGATTTGGTGTTTCTTTGGCCAGCTTTGGGTATTACCAAGGAGCGGTTGCAGGTTCTTTTGCACTGATGAGCCTTTTGAGCCCTAAAATACTAAGTAAATTTGGCCATCAAAAATGTTTTAAAATATCAATTGTTTTGATAACTATTTTTGCGTGTTTAATTGGCTTGGTTGCTGTGCTTGATATTCGAAGTCCTCTGCTCATTACCGTGCTTATGTGTTTGCTTTCTATGCCTACTGTATTTCCTGTGAATATATTGTATCCCCTTTTACTTGATATTATTCCTAATGCAAAATCGCGCGCAGCTTCTGTGAATGGTGTGGCCAAGTTAGTGGGTTCTGCTGTTTGTATTGAATCAGCTAGTTATGTGTACAATGGCACTTTTCTGCAAATTGGTTTGTTGATTTTTGGGCTTTCAATTGTTGGTTTATTTTTTGCAAGATCAGTTAGTTATTGGAGAAATGAAAATTCAGAATATGTAGTTTGATAGAGACTGTTTCGTTAAAGAAAATAACTCAACCATATTTTTGTAGAGATCAGGCTAAGCAAGAAATACAATGAAAACATTGAACTCTAGCTGAAGCCGAGATATTTATGTTGTTTGTAGCTGTCGCCGTTATTTTTTTCTTAGCGGGAATGGAAGTTGATATTTTCATTCCAAGCTACCCAGAATTGCAACAACAATTTGGTTTATCTCCTGCAAAAGTACAATTGTGCTTAAGTTTGAATTTTGTCACGTATTGCATTGGCTCGTTATATGCTGGTGCATTAGGTGACCGTTATGGTTTGCGTAAGGTTATTCTCTACGGTTTGGCTGTATTCGTATTGGGGAGCATCGCATGCTGTTTTGCTGCAGATTTTTCATACATATTAGCAGGAAGAGCTTTGCAAGGGCTTGGTATGGCAGCGCCAGCCTCCCTTGGTTATGTGGTTATAGCAGAGCGATATTCAGCAGAACAACAAGCGTCAATGCTTGGCACTTTAAATGGTTGTGTAACAGTCGCTATAGCATTTGCGCCCGTAATTGGTAGTTACGTAGCAATCTATGCAGGGTGGAGAGGGAATTTTGCGGTATTGCTATTATTGGCTCTTATAGCTGTTAGTTTTTGTCTGTTTTGTCTTCCCAAAGATGATCGTAAAAATGAAAACGTTTCTTTGTCTTTGAAAACTTATATGCCACTTCTTCAATCAAAGGTATTTTTAAAGTATCTGACGATTGTCTGTGCGTATACCTGCTCTTATTGGACATTCATTGGAATGGGGTCAATTCTTTATATTGAGGGGTTTGGCGTGACCCTTGCGAATTTTGGTTTTTATCAGGGGGCAATTGCAGGTTCATTTGCTATTATGAGTTTTTCTAGTCCTAAATTATTAGCTAAATTTGGTCATCAAAAATGTTTTAAAGTATCCGTTATTTTGATCACTGCAGCTGCAGTGTTAGTAGGTTTTGCTGCTTTGTTGGGCGTTAATAATCCTCTGTTGATTACTTTTTTAATGTGTATGTTTGCTTTGCCAATGGTATTGCCCATTAATATTTTATTTCCGATTTTATTAGAAGTAGTTCCTGGCACAAAATCGCGCGCCGCTGCCTTAGGAAATGTTGCTAGGTTGGTTGTATCGGCAATTTGCATTGAATTAGTAAGCTATATGTACAATGGTAAATTTTTACACTTAGGTTTATTGATTTTAGGGCTTTCTATCGTGGGCTTGGTCTTTGCAAGAAGCGTTAAGTTCCCTGCAAAAAATTAAATTAAGCTTCAGAAGAATTTCATAAAATTTCCACTTGCAGAATAGCTAGTCAAAGTTCGTGAAACGTTTTATGATCTAGTATTAATGTAATTTATTAGAATTTTATGAAAATGAAGAAATTTTTTTTAGTAGCTTTAGCAACATTACCTTTGTTTATGACCAGTTGTGCGCCAAAATTAGGCGGTAGTGATTATTCAATGGCAGATGTCGGTACGAACAGCACAAGTCTTCGTGGGTCAATTGTTTCAGTTCGTGTAATTAATCTTGTCGCAACAGATGCCAACAAGCCAGGTATTGGTGCAGGTATTGGCGCAATAGCAGGTGGTACTACAGGTTATGTTGTAAGTAATGGTGGGCCATTTACGTCAGTTGCCGGTGGCTTGCTGGGTGGTGTAGCAGGGCATTTTGCAGAACAAGCGCTAACTAATCAGGAAGGCTTTGAATACACAGTCCAACTTGATAGCGGTGAAGTGAAGACAATTGCTCAAGGTGCAGAACCAAGAATGGCAGTTGGACAACGTGTTATTGTTGTGTTAAATAACAAAGGCGCTGGCGGCCAACAAGCTCGTTCACGTGTTATTCCTGATAACTCAGCGCACTAGTTAGAGGGATTTATGGACGCGCAATCTGCAACAACGGCAGCAACTGCTGTTATGCCAAGTATTCCATCTGCAAGCGATGTTGTTATGCAAACAATGGCGCAAGCTGGTCCTCATGTAGCAAAGCACCTTTCAATGTGGGACTTGTTCTGGGGAGCTGACATCATCATTAAGTTGGTCATGGCTGGACTTATAGTGGCTTCAGTTTGGTCATGGACAATTATTTTTCATAAGGTTATTCGAGTGCATCGCTTGAATAGTTTGGCTGATCAATTTGAAGAAGCTTTTTGGTCAGGTGGACCTTTGGATGAGCTATTTAATCGGTTGCAAAACCGTTATACGGACCCTATGTCGGCAGTTTTTTGCGCAGCAATGCGCGAATGGCGCAGGTCTATGTCAAAGGGCTACACAAAAGCTGCAGGTCTACGCGGAACCCTTGAGCAACGCATTGAACGAGTAATGCAAGTGACCGTTGGTCGTGAGATGGATCAGTTAGAGCGACACATGGGGTTTTTGGCATCACTTGGCGCTAATGCAGTGATTGTGGGGCTATTTGGTACGGTTTTAGGCATCATGAATAGCTTTCAAAATATTGCAACGATGCAAAATACTAACCTTGCCGTAGTTGCTCCTGGTATTTCTGAGGCGTTATTTGCAACAGCAATTGGTTTGATTGCAGCGATTCCAGCAGCAATTGCATACAACAAATTATCTAGTGACCTGAATAGGTATGGTAATCGATTGGATGCATTTGTAAGTGAATTTAGCTCGATTATTTCACGTCAATTGGAAGATCATAATTAATGGCCGGTCAACTGAGCCCCTTAAATAAGCGATCTGGTCGCAGACGAAGTACCGGGTTTAACTCAACAATTAACATTACGCCGTTGGTAGATGTGATGTTGGTTTTGTTGATTATTTTTATGGTGACGGCGCCTATGTTAACGGTGGGTGTCCCAGTTGATTTGCCAAAAACTCAAGCTGCACAGATGAATGATAGTATTGAGCCTCTTGTGGTAAGTGTTAACGCTAAGGGCGAAACATATATTCAAGAAGCGCTTGTTCCTATGTCGGCTATGATTGATAGATTGAAAGCTATAACCAACAATAACCCAGAAGCCAAGATTTACGTAAGAGGCGACCATAAAATCGCTTACGGTAAGGTTATGGAAGTTATGGGGGCGATTGCAGCAGCTGGCTTTCAAAAAGTTTCGCTGATTGCAGAGCTGCCATCAACAGCACGGTAGTTCATGCGTAAGGCAATTCTTTATTCTCTACTTCTTCATGTTCTTGTTCTGTTAGTAGTATACTCCGACATGCGCTTTGCGTTTTTTCAGAAAATTGATACGTCACCCACGATGCTTATTGATTTTGTTGCAATTGGTGACAAGTCAGCGGCACCTAAGCGAGCAATTGCCCCTACGCCAGATGAAGTGGCAAAAGAAGAAGGGCCTAAAGAAGAAATTAAAAAACAACCTGTGCCTGAATCAGAAAAACCTAAAGAGCCTGAAAAGCAAAAAGCAGAAGATAAACCTAAAGAGCTAGATAAGCAAAAAGATAAGGAAAAACCGAAGGAAGATACCGATCCTTTGAAGAAAGATAAAGACAAGCAAAAAAAAGAAGAAAAAAAGAAAGAAGAAATTAAAAAGAAAGAAACCAAAACGCCTAAAAAAGCTGAGGTTGACCTAACTAAGTCAAAACCCAAAGGCACTAAGGATGATGCCAAAGATAAAAAAGCTAAGGCTAAAAAGAAAAGCATGGACGACATTCTAAGTGGCGTGACGAAAGATGATACGGATGCTATTGATGATTTGATTAGTGATGATGGTGCCGACGTTGATGAGCTTGCGCCAGTTGTGACTGCGTCGGAAATAGATGCAGTTCGTGCAAAAATTCGCCCATGCTGGTCAGTGCAAGCTGGAGCTAAGGGCGCGAAAGATTTAGTTGTTGATATCGACATGGAATTAAATGCTGATGGCACAGTTATAAAAGCTGACATTGTTGACAAACGTCGCATGGCAAATGATCCATATTACAATATTGCAGCAGAAAGTGCGCAGCGTGCGGTGCTTGATCCGAAATGTAACCCTTTGCCGTTACCAAAAGGTAAGCATGATCAGTGGAAAAACATGACCATGAGCTTTAATCCTAAGGACATGTTTTAGAAAATGAATAAACGCATCTTCATCATCGCAGGTGAAGCATCTGGTGATTTTCTAGGTGGACAGTTGTTGCAGTCGCTTAAACAGCAAAATCCGAATATTGAAATAGCAGGAATTGGCGGAAGCCAAATGGAAGCTCAAGGACTAAAGAGTTTATTCTCAATGGCTGACCTGTCACTCTATGGTTTATTTGAGCTTCTACCCCACTTATTTAATATTTTTAAACGTATTAAACAAACAAAGGAATCTATAAAGGCTTTCAGGCCAGATGTTCTAGTGACCATTGATTCGCCTGGTTTTTGTTTCAGAATCGCTAAATATGCAAAACAATTAAAAATTCCTGTGGTGCATTATGTGGCGCCATCTGTTTGGGCGTGGAAACCTGGTCGTGCTGAAAAACTTGCAAAAAAAGTGGCTGTAGATCACTTGCTTTGTTTGCTTCCTTTTGAGCCACCATATTTTACTTGCCATGGATTGTCTTCGACATTTGTTGGGCACCCAATTACCGAAGTGGTGCTGCCAGAAGATACTCATTTTCGTGAATCTTTTGGGGTAAGCCGAGAAGCCACATTAATTTGTGTATTGCCCGGTAGTCGCAAAAGTGAAATTCAAAAACTATTGAAAATATTTTTAGAGGCCATAGCTAAATTGCCTTTGAATAGACGCATTGAAGTGGTGATTCCAACTTTACCGCACTTGGTGCCACTAATTGAACCATTGGTGAAAGATGCTGGGGTTTCGGTGAAAATCGTGACAACAGTTGAAGAAAAATGGCAGGCTTTTATGCAAAGTAGCATAGCCCTTGCAGCTAGTGGCACCGTTAGTTTAGAGCTTGCTTATGCTGGTGTTCCGCAGGTTATTGCCTATAAGGTTTCAAGACTTACTTATTGGATAGCAAAATGTTTGGTCAAAACAAAATACGCAAGTCTGGTAAATATTTTGAACAACGAAATGGTAGTGCCTGAGTATTTGCAAAATCAATGTAATGCAGAATTTTTGAGCAAACAGTTAGATGCTATTTTGACTGATAGTAAGTATCAAAAAAAAATGCGTCAAAAATATAAAGAAGCTATAAATGCTTTAAAGGTTCCGGGTAAGAGCTCGAGTGACGTGGCTGCAAGAATTATTAGTGAGTTTATTTAAAGCAAAAATTCTCAGAGGTTAGGTCTCAGCTTCTAATTTTCTTAATTAATCGACGTTTAGAAGTTAGAAACTTTCTATCCATTGGTCTTTCTGGAGCTTGTTCCCGGTTTTTGTGCCTCAATAATAAAAGCATGGTGACGACCATTGTATGGGTTAACTTTGAAACAGGGAATGATGTCGTCCTTTATCTCAAAGCCTATTTCGCGTAATTTAGTTATCATTGCAGGTCCCCGTGATTTGTTACCATATACTAACCTAAATACTTTAAATAATCCTGAGGGAGCTTTTCCTTCCATTTCTTTTGTTAGGTCTTCAATTAAGGCATTTTTAGTATCTGGGCGGTTTTTCCCCACAAGCTTAGCTGTCTTTCTTATAGAATTTTTAATAACTCCGAAATTTGTTTGTTGGTCTAAAGGGGTGTGTGTTTCATTTTTAAGAAATTGTAAAATATCATTGATTTCACATTTACTCATGCTAACAGAAAAAGGATCGTATTGTTGCAATAAAGCAGAGATAATACCGGGTGTTTTTTTTTGACTTTTTTGTAAGCTTCTCAAATGTAATGCTACGTAATACGTCTTCGGGAATGCCATGTTGTTTGAGAGTTTTTTTCGCATTTTTTAGATTACCCGATAAGCGAGGATGCTGATAGGATATGAAATCAATGATTAGCGTGCCTCCTGGGGCTAATACTTTGAAGGCCCTATCTATTGCTGGTAATAATAATGGTTGACCTTCATGGTATTCAGGCGTGGTTATATCAATATAGGGTGTTGATGGGGGAACGCTGCTACTGCGACAATGAGTTGGAAACCACTCAAATACTACGCGTTTTTGAGAATTTGGCTGAAAAGGCAAGGAGAACCAATTTCCTCTTATATGAGGCAAATCATTTCTTGCACAAGGCCTCATATCAACGCTAATCACTGTGCCAGGAAAACTTCTAGTGTGACCAAAGCAAGCAGAGTCTAGTCCAAAAATATTATGAAAGGGCTGTGGAATGTCTCCCGATGCACGCGTACTTCCAACTATTAATGTTGCACCTCTGATACTCTCAGGTTCATTAGCTGTTCCGCTGAGATCACTGAATGCAAAAAAAGCTACAAGTAGCAAAAAGACAAATTTCACGTAATGCTTTTAAAAAAGTTACTTAACATTGCATAGGTAGTAGTTATGAATTTTTCAAGAAAAAACTTGCTTTTAGCCTTTGTTTTACCAACACTGTACCTCTAGGCATTAGTATTGATTCTCGGTGCGTAATTCAGTTGCAGATCAGGTTGATGAGCTTCTTGGGCAAATTCAAAACATTGAAGATTTTGAGTTGCATGGGTTTGTTGAGCGTTTAGAAGGGTTAAGCGCAGTTGTGCGTGTGAATTCACAAAAGATTCATATTGGAATCCGCTGTTGGTTGCATCCACAAAATCATCCGCCCGTACTCGGAGAAGTCATTGGCTTTAATCAAGATCTTGCCCAAGTGATGACCTTTCAACATCTAAAAGGTCTGCATCCAAAATGCAAAGTAACGTTTCTAGAGCATGGAACTACTATTTATCCAAGTTTGAATTGGCAAGGCAGAGTTATTAATGGATTGGCTGAGTCAATTGACGGGAAAGGCGTGTTGCCTCATGGTGCTCATGCGTATAACCTTCATGGATCTCCCATACCAGCCCATAATCGTGCAAAGGTAAAAGACCCAATTGAACTTGGGGTTCGTGTACTTGATACATTTTTAACGTGTTGTAAGGGGCAGCGATTAGGCATTTTTGCAGGGTCAGGCGTTGGCAAATCAGTTTTGTTATCAATGCTTGTGAAATTTTCTAATTGCGATATTTGTGTGGTGGGATTAATTGGTGAGCGAGGTCGAGAAGTTCGCGAATTTATTGAAGACACCTTAGGTGAAGAAGGGCTTAAGCGCACTATTTTAGTTGTCGCTACATCTGATGAAACAGCCCTAATGCGCAGAGAAGCTGCTCATTTAACCCTACGTCTTGCTGAATATTATCGTGACTTAGGTCTTAGTGTTGTGTGTGTGATCGATAGTGTAACCAGGTTTGCTATGTCTCAGCGTGAAATTGGATTAGCTGCTCATGAACCGCCTACAACAAAAGGTTATACCCCAAGTGTTTTTGCAGAATTGCCAAAGTTGCTTGAACGAGCAGGCCCAGGTATTGAAAATAACGAAGGAAAAACAGGATATATCACAGGATTTTTTACGGTGCTGGTCGATGGTGATGACCATAATGAGCCTATATCAGATGCGGTAAGAGGTATTTTAGATGGTCATATTGTGCTTGATAGAAATTTAGCAATTCGTGGTCATTATCCGGCAGTCAGCGTTTTGAAGAGTATTTCACGTACAGTGCCTATGTGTCACAGCGAATCTGAACAACAGGCCGTTATAGAGGCTCGAAAAAATTTAAGCATGTATAATGACATGGTTGATCTTATTCGTTTAGGTGCTTATCGTATCGGCACAGATTCTGCAGTTGATAAGGCAATCCACTTGAATGAAAAATTAGAGCCCTTCTTGCAGCAAAGGCCCACGGAATTTGCAAATCAGGCAGAATCATTTGAAGAATTAAAAAATATTATGGGGCTTAATTAAAATTAAGCTTTCTGTTTATCCCAATAGTGTTGCAAAAGATCTACATGCTATCAGATTATGTTTTGCAGCGTAGTAGTTCACTTGGTGTTTTATTAAAGATTTGATAGGTTTGAATTGGTTTAATTTAAATAAATTTCTTGGGAAGGATTATCCAATGAAAAAAGTATTGTCTTCAGTAGCGCTTGCGCTATTACTAATTGGTTGTGAATGTACAGACACATGCCAAAATGTTGATGCGAATGCAGCAGCTACTCCAGGCACTCCTGGTCACTTCAAGCAAACTGTAAAAGATCGTGCATTCTTCAATTTCGACAGCTCAACTCTATCGGCTGATGCGAAAAAGAGCATTGAAGCACAAGCTGGTTGGTTGAAAGTTTACTCATCAACAACAGCAACTGTTGAAGGTAAGTGCGACGCACGTGGAACACGTGAGTATAACTTAGCGTTAGGTGCACGTCGTGCGAATGCAGCTGAGAAAGAACTTGCTAAACTTGGTATCGATAAGAGCCGCTTAAAGACAATTTCTTATGGAAAAGAGAAATTGGAAGTTGTTTCTGATACTGAGGAAGCACACGCTCAAAACCGCGTTGCGATCACAGTTATTAACTAATATCGCTTCCTTCCTAAAAAACCCGCAGCAATTTGGTTGCGGGTTTTTTTATACCTACTATAATGCAGTATCTGAAAAGAGTTAGAGCGACTATGAAAATATCAGGAAATGAAATTCGTCCGGGCAATATTATTGAGTATCAAGGCAAGTTATGGACAGCTGTAAAGACCGAGCATACCCAGCCAGGAAAAGGCGGTGCTTATATGCAGGTCGAGCTAAAATGTCTTACAGATGGTACGAAGCTTAATGAACGATTTCGTTCAGCAGAAAACGTTGAACGGGTGCACCTTGATCAAATACCATTTCAGTATTTATATGCTGATGGTGATGACCTAGTATTTATGGATCAAAGCAACTTTGATCAGATAAATGTTTCTAAGAAATTCGTAGGAGATGCCGCTGCATACTTACAAGACAACATGATTGTAGAGCTGTGTATGCACGAAGGAACACCTATTTCTGCAAGATTGCCTGACACAGTTGTATTAGCTATTACAGAAGCTGATCCTGTTGTTAAGGGTCAAACTGCCACTTCATCCTTTAAGCCAGCGATTCTTGAAAATGGTGTTCGTATTATGGTTCCGCCGCATATTGAATCGGGGACTAGAGTAGTTGTTCGCACAGCTGATGGAACTTACGTAGAGCGTGCGAAAGACTAGCAATGACCAGAACCTTTCAAACACCAAAATCTGCCTTAATTAATGTTATGTCTGCGGCTGTTTACAAAGCAGCTCGAGGTCTTGTTCGTGATTTCGGTGAGCTAAGTCATTTGCAAATCACACGAAAATCTATAGGCGATTTTGTAAGTTCAGCAGATAAACGTTCAGAGCAAATTCTTATTGATGAGTTGCGCAAAGCACGACCAGATTTTTGTTTTTTATGTGAAGAAGCGGGCGAAATCAAAGGCAGAGATCCAAGGCACCGTTGGATTATTGATCCACTTGATGGCACAACGAACTTTTTGCATAGCAACCCTCACTTTGCCATAACTATAGCCCTAGAATTTGATGGGGAAATTATCGCAGGTGTTACCTACCAGCCAATTCTAGATGAACTATTTTGGGCTGAAAAAGGCAAGGGAGCATTTTGCAATCAAAAAAGGTTGAGAGTCTCCAGTCGCCGTGATTTAGAATCACTGCTGGTGTGCTGTGATTATGATCATCCAGTTGTTAAAGAAATTGATGGTAAAATTTCGGGTATTCGTTATACCGGAGCGGGTGCTCTTGATTTAGCTTATGTAGCAAGTGGACGTTTTGATGTTTGTTTTTTAGAAGGTTTAAAGCCATGGGATATGGCAGCTGGCGTTCTTTTGGTGCGTGAAGCAGGCGGCGTAATTACTAATATGGATGGTCAGCCGATGGACATTTATGTGAGTTCAGTTTTGTCTGCAAATGAATTATTGCATAAAACATTTTTGCCGCTGATTGGGTAATTAAAGGTTAAACGCATTTGCCGCTTGTGATAATCAAATAAAAAAGATTATAAATAAGTACTTATCGTAATTTTGTTGTATTTTTTTGCATTGCGCAATAATTGTATTTTTATTATTAGTTGGATGTGCTGGTGGTGGTCCATCAGGACCTCGCACGCCACTTGGTGGTATAGGAAAAGGCTCAACCAACAGCTATTACTGCCGTGGTGAATGGCACTATCCCCAAAAATTTTATGAATACGATGAAACAGGCCTTGCTTCTTGGTATGGACCTGGTTTTCATGGAAAGCCAAAGCCTTATGGCGAAAAATTTAACATGCATGGAATTTCAGCAGCGCATCGCACCTTACCACTTCCAACAGTTGTAAAAGTAACCAATTTACAAAATGGAAAATCTATCAATTTGGTTGTTGATGATAGGGGGCCGTTTGTCTATGAAGGGCGTATTATTGATCTAAGCGTAGGTGCTTCAAAGGCTTTGGGAACTTATAGTAAAGGCTTAGTTCCCGTTAGGGTTCAAAGTGTTCCAGGTGAAAGTCGGATGCTATCTGATTACCTGGCTAAGAATGGAAATAAAAGCGGAAAAATGAAAGATGGGAGAACGTGGCAGGAGGTTTACCAAGATGAAGTTGCGGGAAGACATAACGGTTCAGTAACTGAGGGGCCTGCACCGTTAGCTAAATCTGTACCTGGCAAAACTTCTCAAAAACCTTTCGCAACTGATCAATCAACATCTTTGGATGATATTCTTGATTCTGTAATTCCTGCAAAGCAATCAATTGTAAAAAAACCAGAAGCAGCTAAAGGCATTGTCAATTTTAATACCTACATTAATTTGGGTGAAGCATACATACAAAAAGCTAATGCTCAAAATGTTGCTGCAGGTTTGCCGAAAACATGGAATGCATCGGTTCAATCAGTACTTCATCCCAGCGGACAAATGCTTTATAACGTAAGAGTTGGGCCTGTTGACAATCAACTATCGCAGCAAATTTTAAAGCAGGTCCGAGATAAAGGGTATGCGCAAGCAATCATGGTAAAGGATTAGTATGTCTTTGTTTAAGTTTTTATTGATTCTTTTTTTTGGTTGTGCAGTACAGGAAGCGGAAGGAAAAGCTAAAAAGCCATCTGCTGTTAAAAATGTGAAATCAAAGAAACCTCAAGAGAAACCTAAAAAAGACGAGCCAAAAGATAATATTTTGGCTCCTTATGGAGTTGAGGTTGACTCAACACACGCGCTTTTAGTTGATTACGAAACTGGCAAGGTTTTGCTAGAAAAAAATGCTGCTGAACAGATAGAGCCAGCTTCGATGACAAAAATTATGACTGCCTATATGGTTATGAAAGCGTTAGATGAAGGTCGTATAAAGCCAACATCACTTGTTACCATTTCAAGCAACGCTCGAAAAATCGAAAAGGGCAGTAGCGATATGTTTTTAGAGATAGGTGATCAGGTCAAAGTTGAGGATCTTTTGAAGGGATTAATTATTGTTTCTGGTAATGATGCAGCTATAGCTTTAGCTGAACTGTTAGGAGGTACTCAAAGTGCTTTCTCTGCAGATATGACTCATTTGGCAAGAGAAATGGGGTGCGCTCAAACTAACTTTAAAAATGCAAGTGGGCTACCAGAAGAGGGGCATTTATCAAGTGCTCACGATTTATTCATTATGAGTAAACGAACTTTTGAGGATTTTCCAAATTGGTATAGTTTGTACAAAGAGATTGATTTTACATACCGAGGTGTTCATCAACAAAATAGGAACCTTCTCTTAACGAAAAATATTGGTTGTGACGGCATAAAAACTGGTCATACAAGCAGCGCTGGTTATGGCATATCAGTATCTGCTGTGCAAAATGGTCGTCGTCTATTTTTGATTGTAGCAGGGCTTAGGTCGTTGAAACAACGTGCGGACGAAGCGTATCGTTTATTGCAATGGGGTTTTGGGACCTTCGGAAATTACACAATTGTGCCAAAAAATAAACCAATTATAGAATTACCAGTTCGATATTCTCCTCAAGAAATGGTTGAAGTGGAGCCTAAATATCACGTTCTAACCCTCCATCGTAATCGCATTGATCAAGCAAAGGCTGCGATAAAATATCAAAGCGCTCTAGAAGCCCCCCTTAAGGCAGGTGATCAAGTAGGGGAAGTTACAGTTACGCATCCCGATTGGAATGAACCTGTTATTATTCCATTGGTTGTGAAAAAAGATGTTCCAAGATCTTTCTTTTTAAGTAGAATGGGACAAACACTGCGGTATCTTTTTCAAAAGGATTGATGATGCGGCCATACTTCAGCTCGGGACCATGCGTTAAACATGCAGGATGGTCTTTAGAAAAATTGAACCGTCCTTTTTTAAATAGATCTCATCGAAGTGACATTGCTAAGACGCATATAAAATCTATTATTGAGCGTCAAAAAAGGCTCTTAAATATTCCTGATGACTATAAGCTTGCTATTGTGCCGGCTTCGGCAACAGGTGCTATTGAAATGGCCATGTGGTGCTTGCTGGGCAATCGTGGTGTCGATGTTCATGTAATGGATGTGTTTAGCAAGATATGGGCTTACGATATTAAGCACCAGCTTAAAATTGATACAAATGTAATTGAAGCAGAATATGGAACGCTTCCCATAATGCACCATAACCCAGAACGTGATTTAGTCATGACGGTAAGTGCTACAACTACAGGAGTGGCGTACTCAAACACTGATTGGATTAAACAAGATCGGAATGGGTTAGTAATTGTTGACGCAACAGCTGCGGCATTTTGTTTTGAAATACCATTTTCTTCTTTTGATGTGGTGGCTTTTTCATGGCAAAAAGGTTTAGGGGGGGAAGCGGCTCATGGAATGCTGGCTCTTAGTCCACGTGCATTACGTCAGTTGGAAACTTATATACCAACCTGGCCTATCCCAAGAATCATGAGTTTTTGGCTTGGTGACAAGGTCAATTACGGTGTTTTTGAGGGGCTCACTTTAAATACTCCCTCGATGTTGGCGCTGGCAGATGTTGAGTGTGCGCTTGATTGGGTAGATAGCCTAGGTGGCGCTAGTGGTTTATACAAAAAAGCAGCTGATAATGTTTCATTTCTTTATGATTGGGTTGTTAACACGCCGGGGTTAACTCCTATGGCTGCGCTGGATGTGCAGGCTAAAGGTGGGTCGGTTTGTTTTTATGCGGATAAATTTACAAGTTTCGATGAATACCGAGTTTTTGCACAACCTTTAGCGGATAGCGGTAAACTGTTTGATATTGTTAACCATGCTAGCTCAAAGCCGAGCTTTAGGGTGTGGTGTGGTGCTACCATGGAAAAAAGTGATTTAATTCATTTAACTAAAATCTTCGATGAACAAATATCCACTTGTTTTTAGTTGATTGAATCAAAACAAACATTATCTATAAACCAAGCAGTATAATCCTCAAGTGATTTTACAAAAGGCATCAAATCTAAATGATCTGGCTTGTAGACAAGCTTACGATCATGATAGCCGGCTGTTAGATCACAAAGCCATTTTGCTACGGCTTCGCTTCCACGATCAAAAGGCATGGCGTGTGAATGAAACCAATAAACTGCTGCTATATGACTAAGAAGGGTCTTTTCATCATCCTGCCAATGCATTGCTTTAATCCAGTGCTTCTCACATTCTTTCATAAGAAGGTCTATGTTTTCTGATGATGTATGATGTATTAAGAAAGATGAGTGGTTGTAAAAAGCCTCTATTGTCGCTGCTGAAATAGTATGGTCCTTCTCCATTTCAATGAGACCACAAATAGTACTAATTGGTATTTGTTGTCCTTCTGTGAAATGTGTTGGGCATAATCTTATTTGACCTAGCTTTCTATTATTGGCAAGCTCTTGAGCTTTCTCAGCAAAACTTGGCCTAACGCCAAGGATATGCTTATGAAATACCCACATTTTTTCGTCTAGAAGCTCTGGAGAATAATATCCATAAAAATGATTTAAGCGTATACGTTCATTCACAAAATCACAAACATGGATTTTCTCGAGTGTATCATTGGAATTCGAAAGATCATGATTTCCTGGTATTGGTAAAAATCTTTTTGTGCAAAGAGCACTTATTTCTTCAGCATGAGCTCGATCACGCTCAGATAAAGGAGTGATAGTTCCTGAGCCTCCTGCTCTTGAGATACCAAAATGCCCATCTGTATTGCATTGCCTTGCTATCTCTCTTCTCGTGTTACCTAATGAGTTGTGCAGCGTTTTAAACGAATTACTATCAATAGGATCTTGGCTTGATTTTAATGTTGCTAGTCCTTTTTCATAAGCCTTCACCCATTCAGTATCAAAGATTAGTCTTGCTTCTTGAGAAAATCCTGAATCTTGGTTGGGATTTTCATCCATGCTAGCAAATACTTGCAGGGCAAGTATGTTTAGTATTAATAAAAAGTTTTTTTTCATATCTTCAAATTTAAATATCTATATGTGTTATATAATGATAATTTTTCTATTTTCAATAGATACAATACTTATTATGCAGAGATGGAAAAATTTTCTTCTTTTTGACTTATAAGAAAAGCTAGGAACTAAATGTTCTTAGCTTTTCTTTTTTGCTGCTGCTTTTGCTTTTGGCGCAGGTTTAGCTTTTGGTTTAAATCCAGCCCTTGGTGGGGCATTACGCTTTTTTTCCAAAATAGCTAACGCTTCTTCCAATGTAACTTCCATGAAATTATAAGCTTTAGGAATTGAAGTAAACGCACCATCGTATTTTAAATAAGGACCAAATCGGCCTATGCCCACAAGAATATCTTCCTGAGTTTCAGGGTGCTTGCCAATAGGTGAAGGCATAGCTGCCAATTTTAGCGCTTGTTCCAAAGGGATTGTGTAAGGATCAAACCCTGGGGGAATGCTAACGCGTTTGGGTTTTTTGACATCTTTTTCTTCCCATTGCAAATAGGGTCCATAAGGTCCCTTTCGAACGGTGATATCTACTCCAAGGTTGGGGTCTTGACCAAGTACAATAACATCATTGGCTTCTTGCAAACCTTCTTCAGAGTTAGCAGTTCCGTTAAGTGACTTTGTATATTTGCAATCAGGGTAACGATTGCAGCCAAGGAAAGGACCAAATTTACTAAGCTTTAAAGAAAGCTGACCTTCGCTACATGTTGGGCAAGCTTTTGGGTTTTCCTTTGTCATGTCAAACAGCGAAGACTCAAGGTCTTTTTGCACGTCGTCTAAAACTTGACTTATTTTTAAGGGTTCTGCCAATTTTACTGTGTCATGAAATGGCACCCAAAAAGCGTTCATTACGTCAATCCACCCGCGACGTCCACCTGAAATATCATCTAACTGCTCTTCAAGATCAGCTGTGAAATCATATTGAACGTATTTGGGGAAATAATGGCTTAAGAACGATGTTACCAATCTCCCGCGCTGGTCTGGGTGAAATTGACGTTTTTCAATACGAACATAATCACGGTCTTGTAGTGTTTGGATTAATGAAACGTATGTTGAAGGGCGTCCAATTCCTAATTCTGTAAGCTTTTTAACAAGGCTTGCTTCTGTATAGCGCGGCGGAGGTTGGGTAAAATGCTGTTCCGGAGAGATCTCGTTAATTGCAATAGCTTCACCAACACTTAAAGGAGGCAAGATACGATCATCATCTTCAGCAGTTTTGTCGTCAGTCTTGTCTTCTTTGTTTTCTTGGTCCTTACCTTCTTGGTACAATTTCAAGAATCCATCAAAAACAAGGGTTGAACCAGTTGCACGCCAACTTGTTTGTTTGTCGTGGGATACAATATCCACACCCACTTGGTCAAACAAAGCATTTTCCATTTGGCTGGCAACAGTACGTTTCCAAATAAGTTCGTAGAGTTTTAGTTGCGCATCATCAAGGTATGCAGCCATTGCTTTTGGAGTACGCACAAAATCAGTCGGGCGAATCGCCTCGTGGGCCTCTTGTGCATTCTTTGCTTTGCTTTTATAAAGACGCGGTGCATCTGGCAAATATTGTTTTCCAAAGTCTTTCTCGATAAATTCTCTAGCTGACGCTAAAGCATCACTTGAAAGAATAACGCTATCGGTACGCATGTAGGTTACTAAGCCGGTAGTTTCACCGTCTATTTCAACGCCTTCATAGAGATTTTGGGCAAGCTGCATCGTTTTCTTTGGGCTATACCCTAGTTTTCTTGAAGCTTCTTGCTGTAATGTTGATGTTGTAAATGGTGCTGCAGGATTGCGACGCACCTGTTTCTTTTCAATATCACTAACTGTGAATGTTGATTTTTCAATAATATCAGCTGCAGCTTTAGCTGCTTCTTCGTTGGGTAGGCCAAACTTATCCAGCTTTTTACCGTTTAAAAAATTCAATCTCGCTAAAAAATTAACGCTTGAACTGTTCATGCATTGAGTTTCAACAGACCAATACTCTTGAGTTTTAAAGACGTCTATTTCTTGCTCTCGTTCAACGATCAAGCGTAAAGCAACCGATTGCACACGCCCTGCAGAGCGAGCGCCTGGAAGTTTTCTCCATAAAATAGGAGATAAAGTAAATCCCACAAGATAATCAAGTGCTCGGCGCGCCAAGTACGCGTCTACGAGTTCTTTATTAATGGCTCTTGGTGATTTCAGCGATTCTTGGACAGCACGCTTTGTGATTTCGTTGAAAACAATCCGTTGCACATTCATGCCGGTGGTTGCTTTCATTTCTTCTAGAACTTGTTGAATATGCCAAGAAATGGCTTCTCCTTCACGATCCGGGTCGGTTGCTAGAAATAAATTTTTAGCGCCCTTTGCTAAAGCAACAATGTCTTTAATGCGTTTTTTTCCTTGTTCATCAAGTTCCCAAATCATGGAAAAATTATCATTTGGATTCACTGATCCATTTTTTGATGGCAAATCGCGCACATGACCATAGCTAGCAATGACTTTATAGTCGCTACCTAGGTATTTGTTGATAGTCTTAGCTTTTGAAGGCGACTCAACTATAACGACACTTTGTGACAAGGAAACCTCTGTCTTTAAATTTTAATAAAATTATTCTATTTAGCACCGCACTGTAGCAAGACCAATTGCTCATGACAAGCGACACGCTATAAACAGTATGTGTATATATTGATTAAAAATACTAACAGAGTAGTGGTTGAATATAAACAAGCAATTTTTTTTCTTAAATTAATTCGTCTTATCCGTCACTAGGAAACATGTTTTCCTTATGCTATCGTAGCCGAAAATAGTAACTATATTTAAGTTGTGAAACGACTCCTCTCCGGACTACTTGTTCTAATGCTTGCATCCTGTGCAGACGATAGTGAAAAATTTGATGAAATGTCAGTTGAACAGCTGTATTTAATGGCTGTTGATCGTATGGAAGCCAAAAAACATAAAGAGGCTGGATTAGCGTATGCTGAGGTTGAGCGTCAGCATCCATATTCTGACTGGTCGCTTAATGCGCAAGTCATGGCTGGGTATGCATACTATTTAGCTAAAAAATATGAAGATGCGGAAGAATCATTCGAAACATTTATTCAGCTGCATCCTGGGCATGAGTACGTTCCATATGCTATGTACATGCTTGGTTTGATTTCTTATGAGCAGATTCCTATTGTGGAACGTGATCAAACTCCCGCAAAAGAGAGTGCTGATGCTTTCCAAAAATTAATCAACCGTTTCCCTGATACTAAGTATGCAAAAGACGCTAGATTAAAAATTGACTTGATTCGTGATCATTTAGCAGCAAAAGAAGTTGAAGTTGCTAGGTATTACCAACAAAAAGAAGCGCATCTGCCGGCAATTAATCGTTTAAAAGCAGTGGTTAAGGAATATGAAAAATCAGCTCATGTTCCAGAAGCTCTTTATCGTCTGGTCATTTCTTATTTAGCGCTTGGTTTATATGATGAAGCGCAGGCCTCTGCTGCGGTTCTAGGTCACAACTATGGTGACTCTGATTGGTATTCCTTGGCTTATGAAGCTATGCAAGGGGTTAAACGCTAGCGCATGCTACGTACACTCAGTATACGCAATGTTGTGCTGATTGAAGCGTTAGACCTGTCTTTTGAGTCTGGGTTTTGTGTGCTTACCGGAGAAACAGGAGCTGGAAAATCTATTCTGCTTGATGCTTTGTGTCTGGTTTTGGGGCAACGGGGTGAGCAGACTCTTATTCGAAAAAATGTTGAGCAAGCTTCTGTTTTTGCTGAATTTGAATATGACTCTTATTTTGATGATTTTTTTGAAGAGCAGGGATTACCCAAACGTGATGTGATTGCTCTGCGTAGAGTTTTACAAACAAACGGGCGCTCTAAAGCTTTTATTAATGACGAATCTGTTACTGCGCAAACTTTAAAAATTTTAGGTGATCAACTCATTAATATTCATGGGCAACAAGATCACTTATTTGAATTAAGTCGTCAACGTGTTCTTTTGGATCAAGCAATTGACTTACAAATTAGAGATACCGTTGAAACAGCGCATGAGTGTTTGCAAACAGCTATTTTTAATTTAAAAGCCTTTGAAGAAAGCATTTCTACTAATCAAAGTCAAAAAGCATTTTTGAAAATGCAGCTGGAAGATTTAAAAAATCTATCGCCCGTTGATGGTGAAGAAACATTGCTTTTGCAAAAACGTGAAGCAATTGTTGGGTTTGCAAAAATTGCAGATACGGTAGCTTCTTGTTTGACAGGGCTAACATTTCCTAAAGATTTGGCCAGTGAAATTGCACAGCACCAGCAAACGCTCACAAGGTCTAGCCAACCCGGATTAGAAGCCTTGGAAGAAGCTGCTAAAAGTTTAGACAGGGCTTACATTGAAGTTAAAGAAACGCAACAAGCACTGCGTGATTTGCTTGATCAACATCAAGCTCATGCAAAAGAACTGCAAGCTTATGACCAACGTTATAGTGAATTACATTCTGTTGCTAAAAAATATAATATTGCTGGCGATGATTTGTATGGCGTTTTGCAAAATTTGCAGGGTCAGCAACAGGCGCTTGATGACCCTGAATATGAACGTACTCAGTTACAAAAACAATTGAGTAAAGCTAAGCAAAAATATATTGAAGCTGCTCAAATTTTATCAAAACACCGAACTCAAGCAGCAAGTATTTTAGAAACTAATGTGCATAAGGAACTGCCTGATTTATTTTTGCCTCATGCACGTTTTCGTATTAATTTTGTTCCCTTGTCAGAAGTGCAGTGGGGTGCGCATGGAACAGAGCAAGTTGTTTTTGAAGTGTGCATGAATCCAGGTCAGCTTTTCACTCCTTTGCACAAAACTGCGTCCGGTGGTGAAATGGCAAGGTTGATGCTGGCATTAAAGGTCGCGACTGCAAATCAACGCAACCTATCAACATTAATTTTTGATGAAATTGACCATGGGGTTAGTGGTTCTGTAGCACTTGCAATTGGTAGACGCTTACGCCGTCTAGGTAAATGTGGTCAGGTCATGGCGATTACTCATTCGGCCCAGGTGGCTTCACAAGCGGAACACCATCTGGTTGTAGAAAAACGGCAAGAACAAGCATCGACAGCTACAACAGTGCAAATTTTATCTGAAAATGAGCGTGTTAGTGAAATAGCGCGCATGCTTTCCGGAAATGATGTGAACAATGCAGCCCGTATGGCAGCAATAGAATTAATGAAGGAGATTCCGTGATTGTTTTATGTGCTGGTGGAACGGGTGGTCATGTGTTTCCAGCTGAAGGCCTCGCATCATTTTTAAAAAAACGTGGTCATAAACTGGCTCTTCTAACTGATTCAAGAGCAATGAATTTTGTCAATTACGAATATTTCGACGCTATAGAAATATTGAATGTGCGTCGTGATAATATTTTTATATACCTGCTTACAATGCTAAAAAGCATTTTAAAAGGGCTTTGGTTTATCTATAAAAATAAAGCAAGCATTGTTGTTGGGTTTGGTGGATACCCTTCTTTTCCTGGTATGATAGCGGCGCAGCTGTTATTTAAAAAAACGTTGCTACATGAACAAAATGCTGTGCTTGGTCGAGCAAACAAATTCTTGCAACGTTTTGCTAAGGGATTGGCTATAAGTTTTTCCCCTACGCTTGGAGCACCAAATTCAGCGATTTGGACTGGCAACCCTGTGCGTAAACTTGTACGTATGGCAATGATAACCCCTAGGGCTAACAATTATGAAAAGTTTCACATTTGTATTGTTGGTGGCAGCCAGGGAGCAAGACTGTTTTCAGACGTTATTCCAAAAGCAGTTGAGCTGTTGCCAGAATCTTTACAAGAACAGCTTATCATTACGCAGCAATGTCGTCGTGAGCAGTTAAGCGATGTTAAACATATTTACGACAGACTTAAGATAAGCTCTTTTTTGGAAAGTTTTTTTAGCGATATGCCAAGTAGACTACGCAATGCTGATTTAGCAATTTGTCGAGCAGGTGCTTCCACTGTTGCCGAATTAACATGTCTTGGAGTTCCTGCAATTTTTGTTCCCTTAGCTATTTCAAAAGATAATGATCAAGGGGAAAATGCCCGCCAGGTAGTAAGTGCTGGGGGTGCTTGGGTTATAAATGAATCAGAACTAACTCCACCGGCTTTGGCGCAACTTATTGAAAATGCAATGAAAAATAGGAAAATCTTAGCAGCAATGAGTGAATCTATTCATCACCTAGCAAAGCCTCAAGCTGCAGAAGATTTAGCGGATTGGGTTGAAAGTTTCTTACAGGATAGCTATCTATAAGAAGTAATCTTTTTCTGCATAATATTTAAATGAATATTTTACCTGGTCAAACGCGAGCTCTTCATTTTATCGGAATTGGTGGCATTGGCATGAGCGGCATCGCTGAAGTGCTTCACCAAAGTGGTTTTAAAGTTCAAGGCGCTGATATAGCCGAAACCTATAACACAAAAAGACTCCAGTCTTTAGGTATACCTGTATTTATTGGCCATGATATTCAAAATCTGTCTAAGGTACAGGCTGTAGTTATTTCAACAGCTGTTCAGTCTGATAATATTGAGCTTCTTGAAGCACGTCGTTTGCGTATTCCTGTCATGCATCGTTCAGAAATGCTAGCAGAAATCATGCGTAGACGTTTGTCATTAGCGGTTGGGGGGACTCATGGTAAGACAACCACTACATCGCTGTTAGCGTGGTTGATTGATGCAGCAGGTATGGATCCTACGATTGTGAATGGTGGGATTATTAATGAATACAATACCAATGCCCGTCTAGGCAAAAGTAATTGGGCTGTTGTTGAAGCTGATGAATCTGATGGTAGTTTTATCAGGCTTCCAGCCACTATTGCTGTAGTTACCAACATTGACCCGGAACACATGGAGCACTATGGGGATTTTGAGTCTTTATATTCTGCTTTCCGTCATTTTGTGAGGAACGTGCCATTTTATGGGTTAGGAGTACTGTGCGTTGATCATCCTACTGTGCAAAAACTTGCAGAGGAAATTGCTGACCGCCGTATGGTAACCTACGGTTTTAATGAGAATGCAGATGTATCAGCACAGAATGTTAAGTTTGATTCAGATGGTGTTGTTTTTGATGTTATTATAAAACCTGATTATTTGGAAAAACAGCGAGAACATGCAAATTATGTGGGAGAAAATATAACGGCACTCCCTGCTGTTTTAAAAGATGTATACCTACCAATGATGGGACGACACAATGTGCAAAATGCATTAGCAGTCGTGGCTATAGCTCAAGAACTAGGAATAGCTGATGCAGTCTTAAGGCATGCATTTAGGACGTTTAAGGGGATAAAACGACGTTTTACTCAGGTTGGAAGTGTCCATGGGGTGCGTATTATTGATGATTATGCACATCACCCTGCTGAGATTCGTGCAGTTATTTCTTCAGCTCAGCAAGCTGCTAAAGGAAAAATATATGCTGTGGTGCAGCCACACCGATATTCGAGATTAAAGAACTTATTTGAAGATTTTGTGAATTGCTTTGAAGGGTGTGAGCAAGTTTTGGTTTCTCCTGTATATACAGCCGGTGAAGTGCCAAATGGTGTTACAGGTGAAGATTTGGCAAACAGTATAGCTGAAAAGGGCATATTGGTTCGTTACTTTGAGTACCCATCTTCTTTAGCAGGTTTTCTAATACCGTTTTTAGAACCAGGAGATATGATTCTTTGCATGGGAGCCGGAAGCATTACAACTTGGGCTCTTGAACTGGTGCAGGATTTAGAGAAAAATTTTCATCCAGCTTTAAAAGCTGTAAATGAGAATTGTTTATAAAGAGCGGCTCAAAAAGCGCGAGGGGAACACGCTGATTTGAACCGCATCCCTTTCGGGTTAATTTAACAATAACGTAGAAATATTAATCAATGGTTACTGTTGTAAAAAATAACTTCGATCTAAATTTTAAGGATGTTTTGCCTGCTGTGCGCGGGCGTTACAGCTTTGGGACACTTTTGTCTGGCTTAACTTGGTTTCAGGTTGGTGGGCCTGCTGAGGTATTATATAAACCTGAAGATGTTTCGGATCTACAATATTTTTTAAAAAACAAGCCATCTGACTTACCGTATTTTTTACTTGGGGCTGGCTCAAATGTGTTGGTTCGTGATGGTGGTTATGATGGTGTGGTCATTAAACTGGGCAGAGGTTTTTCAGAAATTACTATCCAAGACAATGAATTGGTTGTAGGTGCTGCAGCATTAGATAGAACTGTCTCTATGTTTGCAATGCAACATGGTATGAGTGGCGTTGAGTTTTTGGTGACAATTCCAGGCTCTATTGGTGGTGCGGTTGCTATGAATGCAGGGTGCTACGGATTTGAAGTCAAAGACGTGCTTTCTTGGGTTGAGATAATTGATAGTCAAGGGATAATTCATAAGCTTTTTCCTCATGAAATAAATATGAGTTATCGAAAATCAGTATTACCAGTCGGCTGTGTGATTGTGCGCGCAGCATTTAAAATAACCCAAGGTGATGCTGTAGGCATTCAGCAGAATATCCAACGGTATTTACAATTACGCGAAGAAAGCCAACCTACTAAGGGGCGCACTGGCGGCAGTACTTTTAAAAATCCTGATCATGCAAAGGCATGGGAATTAATTGATAAGGCAGGGTGTCGTGGCATCACCATTGGTGCTGCAAAAATGTCAGACAAACACTGCAATTTCATGTTAAACACAGGCGGTGCCTCTGCTAATGAATTAGAACGTTTGGGTGAATTAGTGCGCCAAAAAGTGAAGGAAATTTCTGAGCAAGAGCTTGAATGGGAAATTATTAGAATTGGCAGGGCCGCGTAGTATAGTCCTCTTACACTTATTGCAAGAGGACTATTGTGTTACTAGAACTTGTAGCTCACGCCCAAAGAAATTACGGGATAGTACTTTATTAATTTGTTTTTATTGATTTTCTTTACGGCGTCGTTTTTTACGTCTTCAATAGCTTGTGCTTTGTTTGCAGCTGTACCAGATATGCTATTGATTTTTCCTCGTGCGCTGCCTTGGAATAAAACGCCTAAGTCAGCATTGAAGCTAAGACCAGAATTGCACTCATGTCCGCTATCAAAACCAAGCCCTAAGTATGGAGCTATTGGACGAAATTTAATCGTTCCTTTAGCTTCACCAATTTGTTGAGCAGTATAGGTTGTTCCGTTATAAGTATGACTACCATTTGCTGTACCGGTAATATCTAATTTATTTCCGTTGTATACTAACCCACCTGTTAAGCGAAATCCATTTTGTAAAAAGTGCCAGTCACCAAGAAGACCTACAGTGAAAAGACGTAATTTTCCTTTGTAATTAACATTATCGTTTTTTACTGATTTGTTAAATTTAAAGTAATTTGCAACGCCACGAACTTTGAAAGAGTTATTAATTTTGTATCCAACATTTGCTCCAATACCAAGCGTGCTTACGCCTAGTCCAGCAGAAAATGAAGAAGGAGCAGCAGCTTGTGCTGAAGCTAGTAAGCTGCTGATAACAGCAGTAAAGATTATTTTTTTCATGAATATCTCATAGGGTTTATAATGACCAACATGTAGCATAACTATGCTCACATTGGTTTGTAATAAGCTAATATTAAGCAGCTTTCTTTTTTAGTGTGATAAGAATTCAACAATATTGAACGCTGATTATTCCATTGTGTATTAACTAAAAAACCCAGCACAAGGCTGGGTTCTATTTTAACATTTTTGACTATTTTATTCTGCTTCAGGAGCTTTCGCTTCAACTGGAGCAGCGGTCGCAACAGGTGCAGCTGCAACCTTTGGTTCAGCGCGGTATGCACGTTCTGCGATACGCGCGCTTTTGCCGCGACGATCACGCAAATAGTACAACTTAGCGCGACGAACATCACCACGGCGAGTAACTTCAATTTTAATATTTGGTGAATAAAGTGAGAAAACGCGCTCAACACCTTCACCATAAGAAATCTTACGAACTCTAAAAGTAGATTTCACACCGCTGTTTTTGCGGCCAATAACCACACCTTCAAAAGGCTGGTGACGCTGACGCTCACCTTCAATAACTTTTACTAGCACGCGCAAAGAGTCGCCTGTACGAAAGTCAGGAATTACTTTGTCAATCGATAGTCTTTCTAACTGAGCTTTTTCAACTTGTTGAATAATATTCATGAACACTTCCTTTTATTTTTTAACCGGCTTTTGATTGGCTTCATATCGTTGCCAGAGATCAGGTCGACGGTTTTGTGTTATTGTTTCTGCTTCATTTAAGCGCCATGCGGCAATAGACTTATGGTCGCCAGAAAGCAGCACATCTGGCACGACCGTTTTATTCCAAATTTGGGGTTTAGTATACTGCGGGTATTCTAGTAAGTCCAGTTCAAAACTTTCAATAGTTGTAGCGTCTGGTTTTTCTAAAACGCCGGGTAGAAGTCGAACACAAGCATCTAATATAACAAGCGCTGCAAGTTCTCCGCCAGATAATACGTAGTCACCTATACTGATATCCTCAAGACCATGAGTTTCATGCCATTGATCAAGCACGCGTTGATCAACGCCTTCATAACGTCCGCACAATATACCAATTCCGTTTGGGTAATCAGCTAACCAGGAACGAATCATGGACTGTGTAAGTGGCTTACCCTTAGGGGATGCATAAATAAGCTTTGTGCCGGGCTGTGCGTGCGCAGAAAGTGCCGAATGAATTACATCAGGGCGCATTACCATGCCTGTGCCGCCTCCATAACTAGTATCATCTACGGTCTTATGTTTATCCATTGCAAAGTCACGAATATTGACTGCGTTCAACTTCCAAATTCCTTGTTCCATAGCTTTGCCGGCAATAGACTGCCCTAATGGTCCAGGAAACATATTTGGGAAAAGTGTGTAAATCGTTGCTTGCCACATTTGGGGGTCAGACTTTTCTTTAACGGTATTTGTTAAAAGCGCATAAGTTGCGCGCAGGTTGATATTTACCATATTTTCTACACAAACACCAGGTTATAGAAATAACGCCATTTAGTATTAGCTAAAAACGAAAAAACTATTCAGGGATTTTCCCTTAGGGCATTTTCATCGCTACTTTTTATTTTTTAAACCTTTTAAATAAACACTGTGCAAAAGCATTAAATTTAAAAAGGAAAATATATTATGAAAAAGGCTAAATTAGTAACAATAGCTATGCTACTCACATGTGTTAAAGGGTATGGTTTATCTAGTGAAGATCAATACCAGGCATTAAAAAGAGGCGCTTATCAGGTAATTGAAAATCACAAAAATGAAATCCTTGACTGTGATCAATCCAAGCGGTTTACCATAACACCTCTTAAGAGTAATTGTGAAGATTCAGAGAAAGGATTTGTTGGAATTTTGAGCGTTGATCTTATTAAATGTAACGAGGAAAACATCTTCAAGATGGTTGTTAAATTGAAAAATCTAGAAATATATTCGGCTACTATCGATAGTGACATCTTAAAAAATTTAAAAAATTATGAGTCAATAAAATTTCAATCTTTAATACAAAATAATAAATAGATCCCAAAAATAAAAACTAATAAAAAAATCAGATTGCTTAATTATCTTCTTTAGGTGTGTGGGACAGTTTGGTTAGGTATTAGTTTTTATTTTAGGCCTGACACTTTAATTGTGAAGGTTGGGTGTCAGACCTAAAATAAAAACCAATACCTTGAGACTATGGGGTGTTCATCTTCTCTTGCTACGAATGGCTTAATTGTGCTTCTATGTGGGGCGCATTTTGTAAGAAATCTACATCCTAAAAGTAAATTGGTAGTTATGTCTTTAAGTTTGTTAACTGCACGAGAACTAGATGTTGTTTCCTGTCTTTTAAATGGGCGTGGTGTAAAAAAAACAGCATCTTTATTAAAGATTTCCCCTAAAACTGTGGAAACGCATATTAGAAATCTTATGCTTAAGACGAACTGTACTTCACGAGAGCATTTAATAGACAAAATTATTGAAGCTGATATGTTGCAATCAGTGCAGCAACATTATTCAAAAATTCTTGGAAAAGATTTTCTCCCGAGCGTTCAGCCCAATGAATTAATACATCAAAATTTTTCAAAAAAACCTTTTATGAATTTTTTATGGCTTGCTGCTTTTATTAGTATTTTAGTCTGCGTCTTCTCAATAAAATTTTTCTTTTTTCATGAAAAACCAACCATTAAAGATGATCTGCTTTTACCTAATAAACTGGTTTTCTTAGAACGTCAAAATTTGCTGAAAGAAATTAAATATCAGTTTTCAAAAAGTCATGATGATATTAAAATAGTTGCGCTAAAAGGTGTCGCAGGTGCCGGAAAAACGATTATAGCTCGTAGTTATGCAAAGCAATATCACGAAGGATTAATTTGGGAAATTTGCGCAAGTAGCAAAGAAAGTATTCTTATTTCTTTTGAAAAGCTTCTGATTGCTATACTTCACCAAGAAAAGGATGAGTCAGGTCATTAAATCCTGCAAAAAGTTCGTAACACTCCACAATATGAATCAACCTTATTATTGATGCTTAGAGAGAAATTATCACGTAATCCTGATTGGCTTTTAATATTTGATAACGTTACTGACTTTAAAAATATTCAAGATTATTTACCTCATGATTCAGGTATTTGGGGAAGAGGTGAAATTATTTTAACAACTTGTGATTCGGCGATTAATATGGCTGGAGCTGTGATAGAAGTTTCTGAGCTTAATCATAAAGAAAAAATACAGTTGTTTAGCAAAATCCTATCTCTTCAAGAAAATGTGTCAAAAGAAGAGCAGCATTTTCTAGATAGTTTGCCGCCATATCCCTTAGACATTTCCACAGCTGCGCATTACTTAAAAACAGTTTCAATTTCTTACCAAGAATACTTAAGCAGGATGAAGGAAAATAGTCAGCAATTTAGCGAGGCTCAAACTGATATTTTAAAAGACGTTGGGAATTATACGAAGACTCGTTTCAATATTATTGGTTTGTCCATAAAAAACTTGCTAACAGAACACCAAGATTTTTCTGATTTATTGCTTCTGCTCAGTGTGGTTGATGCAAAAAATATTCCACGAGAAATTCTAGATTTTTATAAAAATCCTGTCACAGTTGATAAATTTTTGCATGCTTTACAAAAGCATTCTTTGCTCAGCTGTTGTGGAAAAATTATTAGTTTGCACAGCGCTACGCAAACAGTTGTACGTTCTTATCTGTCGCAAATGTTAGGAATCAACAAGCAACAAAATAAAATAGAAAACATAACCGAAGTCTTGGAAAAATATGCTGACAAGCATCTTGTCGAACAAGATTTGCAGTCGTTGCAACAGTTGTTGCCGCATCTTTTGGCTTTAGTGAAGCACGATAATATTTTAAGCAAGATTGCCCTTGCAAACCTCAATGTAAAAATTGCAAATATTGATATCATCAAGCAAGTAAATCAGAGCCAATCAAAAACTTTATTAGAAAATAGTTTGGTTGTTTACAAAGAGTATTATTCCAAGGCTCACCCAAAAGTAGCTTGGGTTCTAGGGCAGCTAGGTGTATTAAGTAAGTCTGATGTTGAAAAGCAACGTAAGTTTTTTGAAGAAAGCTTAGATAAGTATCAAAAATACTACCACAAAGAAAATCCTATACAGTGTGCCTGGATTTTAGTGCATTTAGGAAATTTTTATAGACGATTAGGTGATTATCATAAAGCTGAACATTATTTGCAAAAAAGCTTAGAAATTTATCAAGAACACTATGGTTCAGAGCATCCCAAAACTGCTTGGGTTTTTGCGAATATGGGACGTTTTTACCGGCGCATTGGTGATTACAAGAAAGCAAAAATTTTGCTTGAGAAAAGTTTGGATATCCATAGTAAATACCCTGGGAAAAATGAAATTGAAGTAGCTTGGGTTAATTTGAACCTTGGTATTTTGTATTATTACTTATGGGACTTAAATCAATCAAAACAGTTAATTGACAAAGGGGTCGAAGTTTACAAAAAGTACTACACACCTCAGAATCGTGAAATGGGATGGGCGTTGATATACAAAGCTTTAACAAGTGCCAGTATCACAGGTGATTGGCTTACTGCTGAAGCTGTCGTTAAAGAGTACGCAGATATTTTTATTGAAAATGGTGAAAAAGATCATATATCTGTATCGTGGGCATTAGAAAGATTAGTGCGAGTTTATATAAATTTGCACGAATATTCGAAAGCGCTCAGCATTTTAGATAAGATGCTAGAATCTTACACAAAATTAGCTGGTGAAAATTCTGTACAAGTGGGGTTTTGCAAAAACTATATAGGGCGAATCAACTCACTAATGGGTAATTACAAAATCGCTGAATATTTCCTAAAAGATGCTTTTGCAATTTTGAATAAGAATCGGCATCCAAGAAATTATATCGTTATTAAAAGTCTTATAAACAACTATAAGTATCAAGGGAATTTCAACTCTTTTATTTTGAAAAGCTATGAATCAATGTTTGAAAAGACGGTTCGTCAATATTTTCCTAGAGATTCTGGAATGATGACAATACTTAACCTATTTGATGTAAAGTGCATCACCAATAGGGCTTCCATTTTCCCTTCCTTTAACTTTTTTGATGCTTAGCTAAGGGATTTTTCCTTAGTGCATTTTGAAGGATAGAATTTTTTCTTATAACTTCTATTTTAGTAGCGATCAAAGGACTTTTTAGTTCGCTAGTAATTGGAGGACCAATGAGAGAAACAGAATTTCTTGTCAAAAATCTAGAAAGAAATATTTCTCTAGAAAGAAATGCAATTTCAGAGTTTCTTAAAGTAAATATATATGCTTCAAAATTTCCTGCTTCAATTGAGATTGAAGTGTCTGATTGTGATTTAAAAAGAATTGGTAAATCCGTCAAAAAATCTCTCAACTATTTTGATGAAACCTTTTCAGAAAAAGAGACTGAAATCATAGGTTATTACAAAGCTCCTGCTTCTCAATGCTTTTTGAAAAATAAGTATTGTCAGAAAAGGGTTACAATATGCTGAAAAAATATATATATCTAATCGCGGTGGTCAGTAATTTTCTTTTATTGAATTTATCTATTTTATCTTTTTCTAGTATAAAGTTTGATGATTTTGCAAAAACTATTCTAAAAGTAATAGTCAGAGAAAAATTGGCAAAGAAAAAGAAATTCTAAATAAAAAGCACTCTACCAAGCAAACTACGGCGGCACCAAAATAACCTATGGTTCCTGTTAAGCCTGCGTAACGGTCCAGGAAACATATTTGAAAAAAGTGCGTATCGTTGCTAGCTATATTTAGCTGTCAGACTTTTCTTTAACTGTAATGGTTAATGGAGTATACATTGCATATTGTGCAGGATTTACCATATTTTCCACATAAAGACCAGGCTGCTGGAATTTTCCAGTGTGAGTAGCAATAACTTCATAAGCCATTTTAAACGCACCTGCATTAGTAGGCTGACGCCATGAAGCAACGTATCGATCATGGCGTTTTTGCACTGTGGAACCATCTTTGACATCTTTCAGCCATTCATAATTTGATATAGTATTTGAATGAGTAAATCCAGCTGGAAGCCAGTCTGAAATTAGCCAGTATCCTTCAACAGCGACATTCTCAACTGTACCTTCAAGCACTACAATTACTCGTTCACCAAGGATAATATTTTCGTTGTTTATTTTTGTGCCATCAGGCTTGTAAAAAGTACGAATTATCTTTATACCGTTTTCTTTTTTATCACCGGGCTCTGATGGAATACCATATGCATTTACGAATAGCCAAACTGAATCATCACCAATGTTTTCAATTGTAACATCTTGCAAAGGATTCAGAGTGTGCGAGACGAAATTTTTTTCATTGTATGATTTTTGATTAATTTTGACTTTTATATTTTTTGTTGTAGTAAGGGCGCTATCAACATTTGCTTTTAAAAGCATTGCTAAAGTTTGGGTGTTGAGACGAGTAATATCTTGGTCTATTCCTTTGTTCAGCACTTCTTCAAGAGTTTCAACCAGTTGATTGATCGTTTTAATAGTTCTAAATGATGACAAATGAGAAGCAATTGCGGCCGCTTCATCAAGAGAAATACCTTTTTCAATTATAGTTTGTAACTGCTGAATACCTTTTTGAACGCGAGTTAAATCTTGAATGCTGGCAACTGTTGCTATAAACATGCTCTTTGCAATTGCTGTTTCGCACTTATCAAAATATTCGTCAAAGCAATACCTAATTGTGGCGGTGTCTATTTCTTGTGATATGGCGCATAGCTTTACAAGCCAAGCAATATTGTCGGCTTTCTCTCTGCCTTGTTTGATTTTCCAGTCGATAGAATTTATTTGTCGTTTTGCAAAATCTAGTGCGTTTTTAACTATTGCTTTTGGAACAGTTAAACTAGTATTTTGAGCATACGTAAGCATTTCTAGTGCGTAAGCCGTGATGTTGAAATCATCATTATCTCGTATCCAAAAGCCCCAACCACCAGTTGAATTTTGTCGTTCATTTAGTGTTTCTATAGCCTCATAGCAAATGCGCATGTATTCAATGTTGTCTGGGTTTGATGTTTCATCTTTACTTTGTTTCAGTCCAAATATTGCAGCAAAACCCTTACTGATAGTTTGTTGAGTGCAACCAAAAGGATAATTCAATAGCCATCTTTTGATTTTTCCAACATTCCAAGGGCCTTGATTTGTGAGAAATAAATCAGCTTGTGTCTGGAGAATGTGTAACCCTTTGAATTCAAGTTTGCACTCAGCTATTTCTTTTGATTTTATTTCTTGTTTTTGGCTTACTAAAATAGGCTGGTAAGCTGAACGAACTTCTATAGAAGTTGAATTTTGGTAGCTTATGCCTTCACCCTTTACTTCGACTTGAATAACACCTTCACCAATTTGTTTTGCTTGAGCTGAAATAGACAAACGTTTTTGTTCTTTGGGTGCCAGTGTAATCGTTTGTTTTTTTGAAGTTGGTTCAAATGCTTTTTCCAAGCTGATATTAATTTGGCATTCGATAGAGTGGTCAGTTGTATTTTCTAAACGAATATTTAAATCATTTTCGTCATCCACGGTTAGAAACGAAGGAAGATTTGGATCAACAATTAAATCATCTTTTACGACAACTTTTCCACTTTGGCTTCCCATTTTTTCATTTGTTATAGCAACTGCGTATACCCGAAGTTTTCCGAAAAATACTGGGATGTCCATAGAAATTTCGGCTTTTCCATTAGCATCAAGATGCACATCACCGTCAAAAAAGCTTAGAACTTTGTCATTTACTTTTGGCACAAATGCCCCGCGACGAAGCATTATTCCATCTCCACCAGAGCGCATGTCCATGACATCAGCATCTACAGGATCAATGATATATCCATAGACATCGTGCATTTCAAGACCGAGTTGACGCTGGCCGAAGAAATGTTCTATTGGGTCTGGAGTTTTAAAATTAGTGAGTCCCATTACTCCTTCGTCTACAATAGCTATCATCAATCGTGCATCATGATTGCTTATATTTTCAATATGCACAGGAACCTTTAATTGAGTTTGTGGCTTTATTTTTTCTGGCAAATCAATTTTAATTTTTAGAGTATGGTCACCGGAATCAATTTGAATCCATTGTATGCCTACTGCACGTTTTGCTTGAATACCAGCAGTCTTTTTATCTAGCGCTCGCACAAGTGATACCATCACATAAGCGCCACTTCCCCAACTTTCGTGGGTTGGCACTTTCAAAATATTCATGCCTTTTTTTAGATGAGCAGTATCTTTTAGTTGTATTGAATTTAGCCCGGCAATAATAATGGCTTCCCCATCAAAAGGAGCAAAAACTTTTAAAATTGCAGGCTCCCCAAGCTTGGTAACTTTTGTTTCTGGGGTGATATTTAATGTATCAGGTCTATCTTTTTGACAGCTGTATTGCTGACCGATTCTATACTTTGCAAGTTTTCTCCCATCTTTGTGTTTTATTTCAATTGCATAATTGGTAGCAAGTTTACCTTTGAAATTCAGAGAGGTTGGTTTATTAGCTTTTGCTGTAATGCTACCTTTTTTAAGAGGTTTGTCTTGATAGATGCGTTGGTAACTCCAAGAACTTCCACGATCCTTATACCACTGATAGTGTGCTTCACTTTTAAAAAGTGTGTATTCAAGGTCTTCTACTGCGACCAAGCTACCATTGTTATCAACAGCAATTATTTCTAGTTCAATATTTTTACTAGGATGATCTGCTTTTTCACGTATTCCAACAATGTATGGATGGGTTAGTAAGGTGGTCGATGTATTTGCTTGTTGAGATGATGTGGTATCAACTAACCTTGCGGTTAAATCAACACTCAAAGCTTTTGAGCAACTCAGATCACTTGGTATTTCAATTTTTAGTTCAGATTTCCCCGTTTGAATTGGTGCTGTTGCACTAGTTATAACACGGCTAACAAATCGTTCGTCATCAAGTCCAAAATGAAAATCTTTCCATTGTTCAAAGGGTGTATCTGTAGGGCTAATTTTTGCTTCTAATATAGCCTGCCTGTCATTAACTGCAGCTCCATAAAGGTAATGAGCATTTAAGGTGCACACTTGTTCAGAGCCCAGTTTTGAAACTTTTTCAAGTGTAGCTAAGGTCATTTCCATTTTGTTAGGGCTAAAATCATCAACCCTGAAATTAGTGGTGCCTACAGAACTTTGAGTTGGATCAACATAAACCTCTACAGACCACATACCAATTGGGCAATCAGTCGGTAACATGTGCTCTGTATTGTAGGTCCCAAGTGAGTTCCCTTTCACGGTTTCCCGCTTAATTTCAATTCCTTTAGGTGACTTAATAATAAATGTAAGCGGCATAACTGGGACTTGCTTTCCATGTCCGTTACGTAATATAGAGACGATGTTGACTTTTTCATCAGGACGATAAATTCCTCGCTCACAAAAAACCATTGCATCGTAATCATTTTGTATTACGCGTCCTTTTACACCGCGATCGCTAAAATCAAAACTTGCTGCTTTTAATGATATAAAACTGAATCCTAGCTCCTCATTTTTAGCAAAGATAGCTACGGGTTTTTTCCCTGCTTTGCCGTTTAGCAGTTCTTTTGAAAACTCAGCAAATCCATTTTCATCAGTTACTGCCGTTGCTATCACGTCATTATCTGCGCTAATTAATTCAAGCTGAATATTTTTCAATGATTTTGCATTTGAAAATGCGCGCGCATGAATCAGTAGTGTTTGATCGCTCTGAAAAGTTGTAAGGCCTATATCAGTGACGATGAACCATTGATCAGATACCTCTGCATTATAGTATTGAAGAACGCCTTTTTGTCTTACTTCTAGTACATAAACACCTGGTTTTAATTCTGGAACAAGGGTTGTTGCTTCAAGATTTTTTGTAATAGTTTGATTCGGTTTTGCTTTCCCATCAAAATCAATAGTTGTTGAAACTATTTTTTCAGCGCTTCCAAGTTCGTAGGAACGAGTCATTAAACTGTTCATATGACCAATAATTCCACGGTCTGGTATGCGATATAAGGTTGCTTGTGCTGTATCTATATTAATGGTTCTCACCGGGAGGCAAATTTTTTCTTGTTTTGGGTAAATATAGGTATTGTTCGGGAAATTAATTCTTGGTTTTAGGTCTTTTACAAAAAATCCTATTTCTGAAGCAGTATCAGTTTTTTCATCTAAAATACCGGTTATACCTGCTCTTGTTTTAACGCTATATTCTATGCCAGCTTGAAACCCTGAAATAGATATTTTGGAACCCTCAGCATGGACAAAACCGTCAACCTTAGGAGAAATTTCTATGTAATTTTCTGGTTGTTCTAAATTCAAGGGTTGCGAAAAATTAAGGCGTAAAATTGCACCTTCTGGAGTTTCTTCAACTTCATGATTTATGTATTCAAATTATAAAATGTCTTTGAATCTTGAGTCTTCAGTTCTTAATTTTTCAATTGGGTAAAGTTTTTTTATTTCTTCTAAGCTGCACCATGAATTTTGTGTAAAATACAGCAACAAAGCCTGTAATTTTTGAATATTTGAAATACTGTGCGTATATGCTAAATAGGCTGCATATTCGCAGAGCTGACTGTATTCATAATTTCTTTTTTTAATATTTTTTGCGCCATGATAAGCAAAAAGTGCTACATCAATTAAAGTTGCTGCGTCTTTGTGTGCAGAGGTTAAAATGACTTTTGACTTTTCTAAGCCTTTTACCCATTGTTTTTCTTTAAAAATTTCTTCTAATTCTTTTTTTGCTTTTTTGTATTCGTTTTTATCAGCAGGGGGGAATTCTTCAGAGATTTCATCGATAAAATTTTTGACATTCTTTACGGCATGCTCGGGGAAATGAAATTCAGCTGCTAGTGGAAGGAAACAACACAATACAGTAAGTGCAAGGATACGAAAAAACATGAGTAAGCCATGTATTAATTTCTCTTGTCTAGAACCTTAGCACGATGATTCCAGGTTAGTGCAAAGAAAAAAGCACTAAGTAATGCACAAACTGCAATAGAGGCAAATGCCGTATCCCAACCTGAGTTATCAACAATCTTTCCAATGCCGTATCCTGCTACAGCAGCGCCAAGATAGCCGACTGTTCCTGTCAGGCCAGTAGCTGCACCCGCAGCTTTTTTAGAAGCAAAATCAGCGGCTGCGACGCCAACTAAAATCTGTGGTCCTGTGACTAAAAATCCAATAAGCATCATACCAAGAAAATGCTGCCATTTTTGGTCAACAGGCGACTGCCATAAGAATACAATGCTTATTGCTAAGACGATCATGTATAAAAATCCTACACGTCCGCGCCTTCCTTCAAATACTTTGTCTGACAAATATCCGGCGATAAGACCTCCAAACATCCCGGCAATATCAAACATCGCTGCTTGCCATCCGGCTAGTTTAAGGCTGCTACCTTTGAATTCTTGCAGAAATGTGGGCGCCCAATAGAGCACAAACATGCGTACTATGTAGACAAAAAAGTTTGCTCCGCAAACGTACCAAACAAGCTTATTTTGTGCTACTTGAAGAAAAATTTCCTTGGTAGTTAATTTGTTATCATCAATTTCATGTGCTTCAACAAGACCATGATGATTTTCTATTGGTGGCAATCCAAGTGATTCCGGGGAATCGCGCAGTCTATTTAATAGAAAAAAAGCAACACCTACGCATAAAACAGCAGGAACATAAAAAACATATCTCCATCCGAATATTTCCATAATGTAAGGTGATGCAATAAGAACTGCTGCACCACCAATTTGTTGAGATGTATTCCAAAGTGCCCACTTTGTACCAATTTCTTTAGGGCTAAACCAATGGGTTAAAAGTCGCGCACATGGTGGCCATCCCATTGATTGAAAACACTGATTAAATATGTATAGGACTGATAACATTATCCAAGTGGAGCTAAATCCCAAACAAAAGCTAACTATTGCTGAGCCTAATAACCCTGCACTCATGAAATAACGTGCATTACTACGGTCACCTAGTAACCCTGTTATGCCTTTTCCTAGCCCATACAAAATAGCACCAGCGGAAATGATAATGCCTATTTCAGCTTTTGTGTATCCAAGTTCAGACTGTAAATAAGGAATTGCCATGGTGAAGTTTGTGCGTAACAGGTAAAAGGCTGCGTACCCGATCATCATTGACAACATAATTCTGCGACGCCAGTACGAATATGTACGACCATCACCAGCAACTTTATTTAATGTACTGCCTGAAATTTCTTCTGTATGCGCAACGAAAGATTGGACCAAACTCTACTCAAGCTCCTTGGGGCTAAAATTTATCTACAGTCACAGCGTATCAGAAACAATATTTTTTATAAAGTTACCAAATATTGGAAGTGCTACAGTGGCGCCTCCCTTGCCATCTCCAAGATTTTTTGGTTTTAAAAATCCAACAAATACTCCAATTACAAGAGGATTGTCATCTTGATAAATTGTTTCTGGAATACTAACGCTACCTATAAACCAAGCGTCGTGGTTACTATTTGTTGTGCCGGTTTTTCCACGAATTTTAACACCATGTGCACGTTCAAGCGGTAAAAGAGATTTTCCTGTTCCATGCGTAATGACAGCTCGTAGCATTTCAAGAAGTCCAAAGATAGCTGAAGCTGAAGCAAGCCGTTGATAGCTGGTCATAGTAGTTACAGGAACAACCATCAGAGCATGTTGCTTTTCCAAACAACAAGAGGCCACATTTTTATTATAAGTGAAATTTTTCTCTGAGCGAAGGCATTGTAAAATTTTGGTTTTAAGTGGTGGCCACCATTAAAAATCATTGCATAGGCACTTGTAAGTTTTAGCAGTGTTGTTTCTTTTGAGCCCAATATTATAGACGGATGTTTTGATACGTTACTATAAATTTCAAATAATTCAGCTATATCTTGAATGTGTTCAAGTCCTGTGTCCAATCCAAGCTGTATAGAAGACAAGTTATGAGAATAGGCCAAGCTGTTTTTTACAGTTACAAAACCGTGTGTTTTTTTGTCGATATTTTTTGGTTTGTAAATCTCTCTTCCGTTATTAAGCAGCATAGTGATAGGTTCATCGTTGATAATGTTATTGGGATTAATGCCGTGTTCTAATGCTGCTAAATATACAAAAGGTTTAAAGCTAGAGCCTGGTTGTCGTGTTGCTTGTATTGCACAGTTAAAAGGATTCGTGATGTGGCTCCAACCACCAACTAGAGCCAGAACTTGTCCAGTTCGTGCTTCCATTACAACAATTGCTCCATTTACTTCAGGAATCTGCCGTATGTGCGCTTTCTCATTTTTAACTTCAACTAATATCACATCACCTTTAATCAAGGGTGTTTCAAAAGCCCATCCAGTAGCATCTAAAGGTAATGTTTGTTTATTTTGTAGTTGTATAAATGGTTTTTCATTTTTAAAATCCACAATAGATTTTTGATAGTTTTCAGGGCAGTCGGAAACTAATATTTTATTTAAATCATCAATAGAATATTTATCTCCTAAGTTAGCAATAGGTTTATAAAAATTTTTTTGCGTTAAATCGTATTTTAACAAACCGTCTCTTAGTGCTTTTTGAGCAGCTTGTTGAAACCGTATATCCATACAACTAAAAATTTCTAACCCTGAGGTTATGTTAAGTTGAGGCATTTCCTTAGCAAGAGCTTCCCGCAAAGAGGTTGTGTAATATCCATAGTTTATGGGGCTGTTTTCTTCGTGGTGAAATTCAACTGGTTGCTTAGCTGCTGATAGGGCTTCTTCAGTGGAAATATAGCCCTGTTCTGAAAGTGCTTGAATGATAGCGTCGCGTCTAGTTTTAAGTTTTTGTGCATTTTTGGATAATTGTGCCGGGGCTTTCGGTAATGCAGCAAGCAAAGATGCTTCGCTAATTGTAAGTTCTTCTACACTTTTTTTAAAATAGTTTAAGGAAGCTGCCTGCAGACCATAAGCTCCATTTCCTAAATAAATTTGATTTAAATAAAGTTCTAAAATTCGATCTTTGCTGAGCTGACGTTCTATTGAAAGGGTAGCAAAAGCTTCTCGAAACTTTCGTAAAAAACTCTTTTCATTACCTACTAAAAAGTTCTTAGTTACTTGTTGCGTAATTGTGGAGGCACCTACCAGATTTTGCTGAGATTTTTTATGTATAAGATTTTGAAAAAGTGCGCGTAAGATGCGCAGAGGATCAATTCCTGGATGGTAATAAAAGTTCTTATCTTCAGCCACTAAAAATGCAGCAATTACTTTTTCCGGAATATTTTCAATTTTCAAATTCAGTCGGTGAACAGGCGCAAACTCATGAAAAAGACAAAAATGTCGATCATAAACTCTCGTAAGTTCTGGGGCTTGGTAGTCATTTAAAAAATCAGAATTAGGTAGCCCAGGTTTTAAGTGCCAGTAAATATATCCGATTGTTCCTGTTACGATTACTCCCGTTAGAATTAAGCATATTCCCAGTTTTAAAAAAATTCTTGCAAATGCATTGTACATCTACGGTATTGCTTTGTTGAAAAGTGTGAAGAAATTCTTCGTTGTTACCTCCGCAACTTCTTCAAGTGATACTTCCTTTAACTCAGCAACCATTTTTGCCACAAAAAGTGTGAATGCTGGTTCATTACGGCGTCCACGATGGGGAATGGGTGCTAAAAAAGGTGAATCTGTTTCTACTAGTATTCTATCAAGTGGAGTAAATTTAACTGCTTCGCGTAGCTCTTCTGCTTTTTTGAAAGTGATAATTCCCGAGAATGATATGTACAGTCCGCGATCAAGGCCTTGTTTAGCAAATTCAGTTGAGCCGCTAAAGCAATGAAAAACTCCTTTTGCATTAGGATTTTCATCAAGGCATGAAAGTGTATCTGTATCTGCGTCGCGGGTGTGAATAATTACGGGTAAATCCAGCTCAATGCCTGTGTTTAAATGCATGTTAAAACACTCGATTTGAGCTTTTTCGTCACTATTGTTATAGTAATAGTCCAGCCCTGTTTCGCCCAAAGCAACAACTTTAGGGTGCTTTGCATGGGTTTTAAGTTGTTTAATAAGACTTGGATCGTTGTAATCCTTGCTGTCATGGGGATGAACCCCAACACTGCAAAAAATATTAGCGTTGGCTTCTGCAATGCGCTGTATATCAAGACTTTCTGACAAACGCGTATTGACGGTCAGCATGTAACTAATGCCTTGATCATGGGCATTTTTAATGACTTGATCTAAATCTTGTTTAAAATCCGGATAATTTAAGTGACAATGGCTATCAACAAGCATTAATGTTTAAAAATAAGATTTTCTTTAATCTAACTAAATTTGAAGAGTAGCGCTATGGCACAACAATATTTGTTTACGAGTGAATCTGTTTCTGCTGGGCATCCAGATAAAGTCTGTGACCAGATTTCTGACTTAATCGTTGATATGTACCTTGAGAAAGATCCTGAGGCTCGTCTTGCGATTGAAACTCTAGCAACGACAAACCGTGTTATTATTGCCGGTGAATACCGTTCAAAAATAGCTATTTCTGAAAGTGAAATAGAAGGTGCTATTCGTGAACTTGTTTGTGAAATTGGTTATGAACAAGAAGGATTCCACCATGAACGGCTTCAAATTTCTAATTATTTGCATGAGCAATCGGCTGATATTGCCGTAGGAGTTGACGCTTCTCATGATAAAGATGAAGGAGCCGGTGACCAAGGAATTATGTTTGGCTACGCTTGTGATGAAACAGAATCCTTTATGCCTGCCACTTTGTATTATTCTCACCGAATTTTGCAAAATTTACACAAAGCTCGGGTTGAAGACTACCAAGATATATTGGGCCCCGATGCAAAATCTCAAGTAACGCTTTTGTATCAAGATGGCAAACCCATCCGTGCGCACAAGGTGTTACTATCTACTCAACACGCAGCAGACGTTTCACTGGAAAAAATTCGTGAAATTGCATTGCCTATTTTAGAAAATAGTTTGCCAAAAGGATGGATGCCGGCGAAAGAAGATATTTTGATAAACCCCACTGGAAGATTTGTTATTGGTGGTCCAGATGGTGATACAGGCCTGACTGGCAGGAAAATTATTGTTGATACTTACGGTGGCGCAGCTCCTCATGGGGGAGGGGCCTTTTCAGGAAAAGACCCAACAAAAGTTGATAGATCAGGTGCGTACATGATGCGTTATTTGGCGAAAAATATTGTAGCATCTGGTTTGGCAGAGCGTTGCACTTGTCAAGTTGCTTACTCTATTGGTCTTGCAAAGCCACTGTCATTATACCTTACGACGCACCGCACTGGGAAAGTGGATGATCAGGCTATTTTAGAGTGGGCATTGAAAAATGTTGATTTGCGTCCACAAGCTATTCGTGAACGCTTAAATTTAAATAGTCCTATCTATTTACGCACAGCTTCTTATGGACATTTTGGGCGTTCCCCACAAGAAGATGGTGGATTTTCCTGGGAAAAGACTGATTTGACAGATCAGCTGGAGAAATTACTTCCTAAATAGTAATCTTAAATCCAGCGGTTTTTGCATCATCGTAAAAAAGTTGCACTGTTTCTAAGCTAAATTCAGTTAGGTCTTTATCATAAAGGCTAAGCTTATTTAAAATATCTGGGGTGGCTGTAATGATTTCGCAGCCCACCTCATCTGCTTGAAATACATTTAATACTTCACGTGGGCTTGCCCACAATAATTCGCAACCAGCACAATTTTTTGTAAGCTCTTTTGATTTCTTCATAATGGGCATTGGGTCACGACCTGTATCAGCAATTCTACCAGCAAACACTGATACAATTGACGGAACATTATTTTGCAAATTCTCCATAACTTCTTTAACTTGCTCAACCGTAAAAATAGCAGTGACATTTAATTTCACGCCTTTTTGAGAAAGCTCTTTTATAATCTTGGCTGTGGATTCGCCCTTGGTGTTAGTAACAGGAATTTTTACATAAACATTTTTGCCCCAAGAAGCTATCTCAAGGCCTTGATCAATCATGCCTTGGTGGTCGTCTGCAAAAATTTCAAACGAAATTGGTTTATTTCCAATTAACTGCAAGCTTTTAAGTGCGAATTCTTTGTAATTTGTTGTGCCAGATTTGCGCATAAGACTGGGGTTTGTGGTAAATCCTTTGATCCAATCAAACGGTGCCATTTTTTCAATGACTTTTAAATCTGCTCCATCAACATAAAGTTGCACTTTTAAACTCGCCTGCATGAAATTTTAATCCTTTCTTGATTAAGCTAAAGCTTAGCATACAAGGAAAGGAATTTAAAATTGGAATGTAATTGAGTCATTGCAAAAAGCTTGAATATTGGTTATATGTTTCTCTTTATTATTTTTGATAAACATACAAAATGACTAGATATAATTCTCTATTAATATTTTCTTTTGCAGTGTTATTGAATAGTTCTTTAGAAGCTATGGTTCGTTTCGAGATGGTTCCAAGAACACTTTATGGGCGCTTTTCCTCTAGCGCCTCTCTTCCTTTTTCTTATGGTAATGCGTCAAGTGAAGTCGCGCGCCAGGCAACGTTTGTATACGAAAAATACTATACTGTGCTGAGTGATGATGCGACTGATATAAAGGAAAATATGGCTATAGTTGGTGTTTTAAATCCATGTTTTTTTGTAGGTATTAGAAATGAAGAAAATGGACGATGTGTGGTTTTTCATAAAATGGCCTGTAATAGCATTGATTCCTTAATAGAAACTGCGAAGCAGGAATTGCAAATTAAGAAAGTTGATGGTCAGCGCTTGCAGGCGCATATATTCTCTAATAGCATGTCTTTTCATAAGGATATGTTGCTGAGTGGAAGAGCTTGTTATGACTGCGTTCTGATAAATGGAGAAACCTTTCGTGACCGTCATGATGGCAAGAGTCACCATGAAGAAATGATATTTATAAAAAACTCATTACTGTCAGGAATGGGTATAGATGAAAGCCGAATTAAGGCTCACATATTTGAACCTAGTTCATATTCCTCTGCTGCGTTATCAGTTCTAGTTGATAGTAAGTTGCAATTACAGAGTATATGCATTGCACGAGAGAAAGTTTTTGGTGGTTATTTTGAACCAGTTGAAGATTTTAAAGAAGAAGATACATTAGGAGTCAGAGCAACTTTTTTGGAAGCGTTAGATTCAGCGTATTTTAAAGATTACAAATCTGTGTACAATACTCTGCCATTTGTGAAACTAGTAGGTAATTTCAAGAAAGTATAAAGAAGCTAAGTTTTTTCTGAAGGGTTAGTATCTCACGAAAAACGAATTAAAATGAAAAAACAGATGAGAGGAATAACCCTCTCATTTTTAGATGTATTCAATTTTTTTGATATCGTAGCCTTTACCGCCATTTGGTGTTACCACTTCAACAGAAGTATTTGCTGTTTTTCCTATAAGCGCACGCGCTAAAGGTGACGTTATGGATAATAATCCCTTTTTAATGTCTGATTCATCACTACCAACAATCTGGTATGTCACGATCTCATCGCTATCGTCATCATGCAACGTTACTGTTGCTCCAAATTTAATGTAGTCTCCCGTAATTTTGGAAGGCTCTATAACATCAGCGCGGCTTACTTTGTCTTCTAATTCAGAAATTCTACCCTCTATGAAACCTTGTCGTTCACGGGCAGCATGGTATTCTGCATTTTCAGAAAGATCGCCATGTTCGCGTGCATCAGCGATGGCTTTAATAACAGCAGGACGTTCAGTATTCTTTAAATGACGCAATTCTTGCTCAAGGGTGATATATCCTTGCTGTGTCATTGGTATTTTCTTTTCCATAGCAACCTTATTTTTTGCTCATATAAGTAAGAATTATAGCAGAGGGACGTTTGTCAAATTAAGCAATAAATTTTATTTTCTTTGGGCAAATACCTCTTTATGGCATAAATGCAACATTTCTTGATTTACTTTCTACGTTTAACATAAGGTACTGGTTTTGTTACCCAGTCGCTCATTTCAAAGTCTTGATTAGGAAGAAGTAGAGCAGCATATACAGCGGCATTTTCAAGAACTCGGTTAACGTAATTTCTTGTCTCTCCAAATGGTATACTTTCAATCCAGTTGATCCAATCACCTGTTTCTCTTGGGTCACCAAAAAGCTTTATCCACTTATTGGCGTTAGAATCTCCTGCATTGTAGGCAGCAAGGGCAAGTATAAGATATCCATCATATTTTTCTAAATGCTCAAGCAAATGGGTGGTTCCCAGTGTGACGTTAACACGTCTGTCGTGTATGCCGCCTGTAACACGATTTAAGCCGTAATGTGGGGATAGCTTGCGCATGGCATTAGCAGTTCCGTCCATAAGTTGCATAAGACCCTTTGCTTGTGCGGTGCTTAACGCTGTCTCACTAAAGTTGCTTTCTTGACGAATAATGCCGTGAGCAAAACATTGAATTAACGGTGGAAGTTTTGAAAAAATATCTGCCCTCAAGCGCTCATCAAGCGTAGGGTACCCATACTTAGTGATGACTGTCCCCAGATATTGAGCTTTTTTTGCAACAAAAACCCCTAAATATGTTCCGCCTAAATGATGTGCAAATTCTGTAATTAATATTTCTTCACCAGGGATAGTTAATTGGGTGCTTGCAAAATTTAAGAGGGTAAGCTGCAAGTCAACCTGAAGATTTTCTCCATAGGCTTTAAGACATCGTACAACGAAGTTGTTGTTGAAATTTTCTTCTGCTTCTTTTGAAACAGTTTGGTGTTTTTCAAGGTCAAAATCAAGGAAACTCTCATCTTCTCCCGTAGCCTTTAGTCGTGAAATCGCTATTTGACCATAAAAGGTTCCGCGTAGAGCTGCTGCTTTTTTGTAATATTCCTTTGCTCTGTCTTTTTCATTTATTGCCATGAGAGCTTCTGCTGCCCAAAATGCCATGCGAGATTTGCTGACAGGCATGGCAACGCATCCATGAAGTTCGATAAAGCGATTGGCTGCTTTTTGCTTTTTATTAATTTTTGTAAGCTCAATCCACCCTAACATCCATTCAGCATTTGTGAATGCTTCTCCTTTTTTAAGGGCATGACCGAGTATAAGCCTATACGCCTCTCTCCAGTTTCCTTCTTCCATCATGCGACGTGCCAAAATGTTGCGTTCATGCCACCAGGGTGCAGGAGCTTCTTTTTCAGCCTTAGGGTTAAGAGATTTTAAAAGTGTAATTGCTTCTTCTGTTTTGTACTCCTTGCGATACCAGCGAACCACATCAAGTAAAACATCAGGATGATTTTTATATTTTTCTAGTGCTGTTTTTATTGCTTTTTCCGCATTTGCATTATTTTTTTGGATACTCAGGCGAAGCTGTGCAATTTTTTTAGCTGTCGTGTCCATATATTGAAGGAAGTGCTGAGCAAGTTCGTGCTTTTCTCCAGAAAGAAGGGCATTAAGCTTGCTCTGGTAATCAGATTTTTTAAGATATGAGCTTATCATTTGGATGAAATTTTTCATTTCGTCTTTGGTAAAGTCTATCTCTAGCCAATATTTGCGCACAACGTCACCAATGCGATCATGCTGGTTTGTTTCCAATAATGCAGTTACATAGGCAATAAGCCCTTTAGAGGTTAATACTGGGTTGAATGCAAAATATTTTATAAGCTTTTCTTGCGAATCATTTTTATAGTAGGCGGCTTCTTCTGCCCGTTTTCTAATGAAGTCTAAGGGAAATTTCCCGGAAAACGCATGAATAAATTTACGGTATTGCCGGAATGTTTCTGTAACGTTTGAATCTTGGTAATTGTGCCATGCTTTGGCTGCTTCATTCGGTTGCATGTTCATATAGTCTGGGTCCTTTGCAAATAGCATGATGCAGAAGATATTGGCTAATAAAAGTCTATAGGCTAGGGTGTAACCAGTTAAAAAAAAGGATTTAATCATGTTTAAAGGATCAATCGTCGCGTTAGTGACTCCATGGAAAAACAATAGCCTGGATAGCCACGCCCTTGTCAATCTGATTCGTTGGCATGGTACAGCTGGCACTGCTGCAATTGTGGTGTGTGGCTCAACTGGTGAGGGGGCTTTGCTTACTAGTGCCGAGCGCGAGGAGCTTATTCAAATAGCTGTAAAAGAATCAACTATACCAATTATTGTTGGGTGTGGTGCGCCTTCCACTTGGGCCGTAATTGAGCAAGCACAGCAGGCAGAGCGGTTGGGAGCTAATGCCTTATTAGTGGTAGCGCCCTATTATTGCAAAACTACCCAGGAAGGCATCTATCAACATTTTAAAGCCATTCACGATGCCTCCAAATTACCTGTGCTTCTTTATAACAATCCGGGAAGAACAGTGCAGGAAATTTCAATAGAAACAGCTTTACGGTTATTTGAATTAGAAAAGGTGGTAGGTATTAAGGATTCAACCGCTGATACTAGCCGAGCTGCGCTTATGCGACACGGGGCAAGGAAAAAAGTGTGCTTATTGAGTGGTGATGACCCTTACGCCGCTGGGTACCTAGGCCAAGGTGGTGATGGAGTAATTTCAATTACAGCAAACCTAAGGCCTGAAAAAATGGTAGAATTTGTGCAGGCCTGGGAAAATAAAAACTTGGAGCGGTTCCACGCATTGAATAATGAACTAATGCCCCTACATTACGCTATGTTTACTGAGCCGAATCCTATGCCTGTAAAAGCAGCTATGGAGATTATTGGTAAATGTTCTGGTGAAGTGCGTTTGCCGTTGGTTGATGCTTCGAAGGGGGCAGTTGAAAAATTGAAGGTGCTGCTAGCTTAGAGAAACTGCTACGTATTGGATCTTCGGTCAAGGGGAGATGACAGTATAATTTATTATTCTCAAAAAGTAGAAATCTATATGCGCACCGAATTTTAAGCCACAAAAAACCCGCCAAAAGGCGGGTTTTAATTGTTTTAGTCAAAACTAGAACTTGTAACCTAAACCAAGAGCGAAACGCTGTTGAGTCATGTTTGCTTTGATTGCAGCAGTAGATGTAGTAGGAGCTGTATTTTTCTGATCAGCATTTAATTTTTGTTTCTTGCCTACAACGTATGTATATTCACCACGAACAAAAAGATTTTTGTTCAAGAACATATCCATACCGACTGAAGGAGCAAAGCTAATATTTCCTTTTTTCTTCGTGACCGTTGTGGTGATTCCTGATTGAGCAAATGCTGATTGAACGTTCTCTGATTTTAGAGTTGACTTTGCATACTCAAGACCAAGACCTATGAAAATCATAGCTTGTTGAGAAACTGTGTAGCCTAAACGAACTTTACCACCGATAGTGTAGCCTTTTGTTGCTGTGATTTTGAAGGTCTTATTGTCAGCATCATGACCGGTTGTGTCAAACAAAACATTGCTTGAGTTGCCCAAGTTGCCGTAAAGCTCAGCGCCTACATAAGCACATGACCCAACGCCCATTCCATAACCAGCAAAAATACCACCCAAGAATGATTTTTTACCGGCTGTACCTTTGTAACTTGATTTTGTTGTATCAGTATTCGTAACTATATAGTTGTCGATGTTTAACGTACCAGTTGTGCTATTTATACCAGCTTGAACACCAGCATAAAAACCGCTGAAAGATGATGCACATGATTCAGCTGAAACAGCGCTTAATGATAAAGCAGCAACAGCTGCCATTGCGAATTTTTTCATAATTAGTATCTCCTAAAAAAAATAAATAGTTAACCTATCGAGGTCAATATATAACGTTGAGCTTTTTCTCTCCACCAATAACAACAAATAGCAAGCTTGATTTTTTGTTGCGTTGCAATATTGCATCAGTTCAAATTCTAGATGCTTGAAAGCGGCCGTTCAGAAATGCCTAACGTTTTTGCTTGTATAACTTTTTCTGGAGACGCGAAAATATTGTCTATTTCAGGGTCGCGCAACACATAACCACGTCCCCATACTGTCTCTATGATACTATCATGGCCTAGAGCTTCTGCAAGCTTCCGACGTAATTTACAAATAAACACGTCAATAATTTTAAGCTCAGGCTCGTCCATGCCGCCATAAAGATGATTTAGAAACATTTCTTTTGTAAGTGTTGTGCCCTTGCGTAACGCTAGCAATTCCAAAATGGCATATTCCTTACCTGTTAAATTAATGGTCATTTTATCAACACTTGCGGTACGATTTTGCAGATTAACGATTAATTTTCCAGCGCGAATCACTGAATCGCTATGACCGCGTGATCTGCGTACAATTGCATGAATACGCGCTAGAAGTTCATTTTTGCTGAAAGGTTTTGTTAAATAGTCATCAGCTCCAAAACCGAATCCTTTTACCTTGTCCTCGGTATCGCTTAATCCTGATAACACCAACACAGGAGTTTTTATTTGGGATGCACGAAGCCTTCGTAGCAGTTCAAAGCCATCCATATCAGGTAGCATAAGGTCAAGAACGATTAAATCGTATTCATAGATTTTTCCAATCTCAAGCCCATCTTCGCCAAGGTCGGTGCAATCAACCACAAAGCCTTCTGACTTTAGTGTATTCGTAAGACTTTTTGCAGTTGCTGAATCATCTTCAATAAGTAGAATGCGCATTATGATACCCACATGTATTGCTCGATAACTAAATATTATCAAACATTTTATGTTTTAACGAGTTTTTTATTTATGGCTGTTGTTAACAGAAATTAACAAAATTTTAATAGTATTAACTTTGGTTAACGCGATAAAGAAGTTGTTATTGTTTGGGTGCCGGATGGCACCATTCTTTTTTGCAGCTATCTATTGTGTCACTCAACAAAGCATCACGGATGGCTTGCATTAAATGGTTCATGAAGTAGATGTTGTGAATTGAGACTATTGTGCATGCCACCATTTCCTGTGCTTTTAATAGGTGATGGATATAGCCTCTGCTCGCCCATTGGCAGGTTTCGCACCCGCAATTTGGTTCAATTGGTTGATCGTCATTAATGTACATGCTGTTGCGCAAATTAATGTGTTCACGAGTAGGACTTGGGTTATTGATGGGTTTGACTAATGCACCTCCATGACGAGCAAGTCGCGTTGGATGCACGCAATCAAAAGTATCAATTCCTTGGGAAACACCTGCAAATATGTCAGATATTCCACCGATTCCTAAAAGGTGCACTGGGCGATCTTTTTTGACCATTTCCATGGTGAAACTGACAACATCATGCATTTGATCTTTGTTGGCGCCGAGGCAACCACCTACGGCAATGCCAAAAAAATCATGGTCATTTATAAATTCGCAACTTTCTTGTCTAAGCTGCGGATAAACACCTCCCTGGATGATGCCGTAAAGTTTTTGTGATCCATCGTCATGATCCTGCCATTCATTTAAACAACGCAATGCCCAACGATGGCTCATACGCATTGATTCTTGAGTATAGCTTTTATCAACATGATACGGAGTGCATTCATCAAGAACCACTATCAGGTCGGCGCCAAGGTTACGCTGGACACAAATAGATTCTTCAGGTGTTAAGAAATAGGTGCGCCCATCAATGTAAGATTTGAATTTTGCTCCTTGTTCGTTAATGCATAGCAAGGTTTTTGGGCGGTTTGTTGAGCGATTTCCCTTAATTTCAGAGGCAACTGATCCATGACCAAGGCTAAAAATTTGAAACCCTCCAGAATCAGTTAACATGGGACCGTTCCACCCGGTCATTTTTTGTAATCCGCCAAGCTTTTTGACGGTTTCGCCTCCTGGTTGCAGCATTAAGTGATAAGTGTTTGATAAAATAATCTGTGTATCAGCACTTTTCATTTGCACAGGAGTTACGGCTTTCATGGCTGCTTTAGTTGCGCAAAAAATAAAAGCCGGAGTTTTGACTTCTCCATGAGGTGTTGTGAGCGTGCCTAGACGTCCTTGAGGTGTAGATTTCGTAATATCAAAATTAAAGGTCATAAGGTTTTAGCCGATAGCTTATATATAAAAGAGGGGTTGATAAAATGGAAATAAAGACTCGTAAAACTTGAGAAACTCCAATAAATCCAATTAATACGGTAGTAGGCGCTAAAGCAGTTGGTGCAAAAACAATCCATGCAAGAACACTAAAAATAAACGTGTCGAACAATCCTGAAACCAAAGTTGATGCGTTACCACGAAGCCACAATAAATTCTTGCCATGGCGCTTTTTCAAAGCTGCAAAAATACTAATATCAATGTGTTGGGATATTACAAAGGCTATTAGACTTGCAATTAACAATCTTAATGAAGGAGTAAAAAGAGTTTCTATGGCCAGCTGAACCGAGCTCTTATAATTGCCTGGTTCTGGGTGTGCTATAACGAATAGCATGCTGAGTATGACAAAAATCTGCATTAGAAAGGTAAGATATATTGTCTTCTTTGCAAGATCGGACCCATAGTGTTCGGTTATTAAGTCACTAGTGGTAAAAAGTGTTGTAAACACAACTGTTCCAAGGGCAATAGGTTCTTGAATATAAGAGAATATGCCTAGCTTTAGAACCTGCATATTAGCAATTGTGACCGCTAACACGCTATAGCACACTAAACCGAAAGCGCCGAAGTAACGAAATGCAATCAAAATAAAAGCAATGCATATAAAAAAACCAAGCACTAACAGTATTTCAGGCGAGAGTAGCTCTAGTGTCTTAATTAATTTTTCAAAAAATCCGTCCATTACTGTTTTTGCTTTTTTTGAATGTCGGAGTCTTCAAGCCACTGGCCATCTAAAATTAATTGCGTTTGAAATGCGCCCTGGTTTTCTTCAGCTGAATAAGGTAGTTGGTGAGTTGCCAGGTAATGATAACCTTCATAGGGGATTTGCATCTCAGCGCACAACTCTTCTAGGGCGTTTACTTGATACAAGCGATCATCAAAAAATAGTATTTTTGGTGGGGTGCCATATTTTTTTATAAAACTGCTCAATACAATTGCTTTTGGATGGGCGCCGGTAAAAAGAATTCCTTGAAAAAGCGTTGCCAGTTCGTCTGTGTCAATTAACGTCTCAACAGTATCAGTTGAAAACGGACTGAAAGTTATCCCTAGATTTTTTAGCTCTTCTGCTCGCCAATGTTCCATGGAAGGAATTTTTCCAAACTTACCAGTGTGCATTTGAGTTAGTGCGATAACAATCACACCTTTTGCTTGAAGAGCATCAAGAATTTCTGGCCATTCTTGCTCCACAAGCATTACTTTTCGGTTCAGGCGCCAAGCTGATACAATATCAGCTATATTAGATTTTTGTTTAATACCATCAATGAAAGTACAAAAAGGAGAATCAGGGCGAAACATCATCGCCTGAGGAGTGATGATGGTGTCATCTATATCGACAACAAACCAATCACCTGGCTGTAGTTGATCTATGCGAGATTGCAAAGTCTTTATTGAAGAGCATTCCATAGCGCTGCCGAAATTACGAAGGTAAAAATAAAGGCGTGTAAAACACGCCCAAAATTTTTGAAAAACTAAAATGTTTTATTTTTTAGCATTAAGCTGTTTTACGATAACTTTTTTCAAAGGTAGTATTTCAGCTGTTAAATTGCGATTTGGTGTTGAAGAAAGATAAGCATCTAAACCGCCATGAAATTCAACAGTGCGAATCGCGCGAGTTGAAAGTCTAAGGCTAATGGTTCTGCCAAGAACTTCACTTAAAAAAGATACGTTTTGCAAATTAGGCAAAAAACGACGATTTGATTTATTGTTTGCGTGGCTCACATTATGACCAAACAACACACCTTTTCCAGTTAATGCACAACGACGCGCCATTTATTTTTTCCTTAAACAATTTTGCCTATTTATAGCATACCTTAGCATAGGGTAGTCAAGAACAAACAGCAAAAATTTAAAAACCAACGCCTTTTGTGGTGGAATACTCAAAATGAATAATTTCATCTGGGAACAAGTGCAGGCGTATAGCGTGCGCTGCCTGAGCAGCTTCAGCGAACCCGGTTAAAATTAATTTTAGTTTATGAGGGTATGTTGCAATATCCCCAATAGCGTAAATGCCTTTTCGGCTTGTAGCGCTTGTGGCTTGATCAACCGTGATGTGATTTTTTTCTAAATTCAGTCCCCATTCCGCAATAGGACCTAAATTCATAGAAAGCCCAAAAAATGGGAGCAGGTAGTCAGCTTGTAATAGTTTTTTTGACCCATCAAGGTTTTCAACTTCTACGGCGCTTAATTTGCCATTTTCTCCTTGAAGCCCGCTTAGCTGGTATGGGGTAACAAGTTCAATTTCCCCATTGCGTGCTGCAATGTTTAGTTTTTCTTCGCTATCAGGGGCAGCGCGGAATTTTGCGCGACGATGCACAACTTTAACAGAAGTGGCAATATCTTTTAAAATTAATGCCCAGTCAACAGCGGAATCACCGCCGCCAGCTATCACAATGTGTTTGCCCTTATATGTGTCTTTACTGCGCACGGCGTAATGAACGCTATTTTTTTCGTAGATATCAAGATGATCAAGCGGAGGGCGGTTCGGACCAAAAGCGCCAACGCCTGCCGCTATAATAATGCTTTTGGTTTTTATTTCAGTTCCAGATGATGTGCGAACTAACCAATCGGTACCACACTCATTTAACGGTGCAATATGCGTCACTTGTTGATTTAAATGATAAGTGGGATTAAACGGCGCTGCTTGTTTTTCAAGCTGGTCAATAAGGTCAGACGCAGCGATTGATGGATGTGCAGCAATATCATAAATTGGTTTTTCAGGGTACAATGCAGAGCATTGACCACCAATTTTTTCAAAAGCATCAATAATATGAGTTTTTAATTTGGCCATGCCGCATTCGAAAATAGCGAACAAGCCAACAGGACCGGCGCCTATAATTACAACGTCTGTTTCCTGAGTCATGATCTTAGAACTTAACCTTGGCGTGCTTTGTAACGTGGTTTTTTCTTATTGATAACATACATGCGACCCTTTCGACGCAGTAGTTTGCAGTCTTTATCACGACTTCTAAGGGTTTTCAAAGAGTTTGCTATTTTCATAATTTTTCACCTATCTGCTTGGTAAGAATACTAAGTCTTTATGATTTGTTTGTCAAAAGGAATTTTTAAAAATGGAAATGGAATTCCCCTCTAACGAAGATCATTAGAGGGGAGATAAAGTCTTATATTTTAGAATTTGTAGCTTGCGCCGAATTGTAAACGTTGACCTACGCCCTTATATTTAAGAGTGGATCTACGTACCAATACAAAGTACTCCAAACCGAAAGCCAAATTATCTTCGGGGTTGTATATGGTATTAATCAAGAACTTGTTGAAGGTTTTATCAAGGCCAGGTTCATACCATTGAGTAACTCTGCGTTCATTAGATAGTTTTTGAGTATCCAAGTTAAATCTGGCAACGCCAATGTTTGTGTTCCATTGTGTATTCCAAAAATGTGCGTACCCTACCAAAAGCATGCTCATCTTAATGGGCTTATAGGCTCGCTGTCCATCAGGTAGAGTGGGGTCAAATAATGACGACCTTCCATTTGCTTCTAAAAGGTACCAGCCAATGCCGCGTCCTGCTGCTGCCCCAAAAATCAGGTGACTTTTACCATGTGTTATTGCCTTCACCGCAATGTTTGTACCCCATCCGGCTCCTTTATATGTTCTACCATCAACCGTGCTAGTATCATTATTGCCGCTGACAGCATTGTTTTTGATCTGCAAATCACGATTCACGACACTAACAGCTAAAAGACTGCCATCATCAAAGTCGTACCTGAATTTAAAAATTAAATCTGGCCTCGCTGGTTTTGAGAGGTTTCCTGACGAATCTTGAGCATTATATGTGTAATGTGCTTGAGAGGTAGTAGGGTTATTTTTATAAGTGACGTAATCCACTCTACCATGTTCAGCAGCTGCTGTTATAGCAATATTGCCAAATTTATGGGTGTATCTAATCAATGCATGGCGAGCATCACCACCTACAAGTCCATTTAAGTCAATTTCTGGTATATATGCCTCGGTTGTATGGAATGTCGTTGTAGTTTGACCGGCTTCCCATCCGCCATACCCGAGAATTGCATGACGCAATCTAAATGTGTAGGTATTTGAGTTTTGTGTTCCATTGTTCGGACCATTAGGAAAGTTATCGCCAAATTGAGTTGAGCCATAGAAATCTCCTTCTACAACGGCAGTAACATCATTTCCCGATTTATTTTTCACAAGCATGTCTAAGCGCAATTTGCTTTGTTTTGCATGCATATAGAAATGTTCTTTCCATTTGGTTGGTACATTTGGCAAGGATGCGTTGCGCATTTGCAAAGCATAGGGCATACGATTCACGTTGGTTTGTTCACCAGTATGCGCTTTTGCATCACGAATCATGTCTAATTTAACCAAACCACTTATTTTCACAGCTGCCGTAGTACCTGGAACTGCAATGTAACCTTTATCAAATACCGGAGTTTCCCTAATTTGTTCTTGGTTCCCAACCGCAGGAGCTGTAACAGTTGCTGGATGTTGCTCTTTGATCTGCTTATTTTCTGATTGAATTTCTTTAACTTGGCTGCTTTGTTCTTTAACGTGCTTTGCGATGGTTTCCAGCTGCTTTTTCAAAAACATTAGAATTAGAAAAATTGATTTAGTCATTGGGCTTCCTAAGTTAATAACTACTATAATTGTTGTAATTAATGATAAAAATGTAAATAGATTTAGTTAATTTTTATTAATAATTTAAAAAGGTGCAGCATCGTTTGATGCTGCACCTTAATGTAGTACGTCAGTTTTTTAGAACTTGTAGCTTGCGCCAAATTGTAGACGTTGTCCTAGACCTCTGTAACCAAGCGTTGATTTACGCTGCAATACATAGTATTCCAAGCCAAATTGCAGATTTTCTTCTGGTGAGTACATCGTATTAACTAAGTACTTGTTAAAGGTTTTATCTAAACCTGGCTCAAACCATTGAGTAACTTTGCGACTGTTAGACAGCTTTTGTGTGCGGAAGTCAAGTCTGGCAGCACCAAAATTGGTTTGCCATTGTTGATTCCAAACGTGTGAATAGCCAGCCCAGAACATGGTCATAGCAATTGACTTGTAGCGTTGACCTTCTGCTGCCGATGGATCAAATAACGATGATCTTCCTTGGCCTTCTAAAATATACCAACCAATGCCCTGACCGGTGGTCACGCCAGTGGTAAGGAAGCTTTTACCGAAGGTCATGATTTTAGCAGCTAAGTTCATGCCCCATGCATTTGTTGAGTAATTTTTACCATCAGCTTCAGTGGTACTTCCAGTAACTTTGGTGTTATATTTCAGCTGCAAATCACGATTCAAAAAGCTTAAGCCAACAACGCTGCCGTTATCAAAATTGTACTTCATTCTCAAGATTAAATCTGGGCGAGCTGGCTTAGAAAGGTTCCCCGAAGAATCTTGGTTGTTGTAAATATATTGAGCTGCTGTTGTAGCAGGCGCTGGTGTGTAAGTCGCATAGTCTGCACGACCATGCTCAGCTGCAGCCGTTACTGCAAAATTACCAAGCTTTTGAGTATAACGAATTAATGCATGTCTACCGTAACCATCGGTTAAACCATTTAGATCAACTGAAGGTAGTTGTGATTCAGTTGTTTGGAATGTCGATGTCGTATGGCCTGCTTCTAATCCGCCATAAGCAATTACCGCATGACGTAACCTAAGGGTATAAGTATTAGACGTTTGCGTGCTACCTCCTGGACCATTAGGGAAAGCATCTCCCCATTGAGGAGCACCAAAGAAGTCTGCTTCTACAAAAGTTTTAACGTCATTTCCTGATTTATTTTTAACGAGTGAATCAATTCGAAATCTACTCTGTTTTGCATGTAAGTAAAAATGTTCTTTCCATTTTGTTGGTACATTTTGCAATGATGTATTGCGCATTTGCAAGGCATAAGGCATACGACTCACGTTCGTTTGTTCACCGGTATGCGCCTTGGCATCACGAATCATGTCTAATTTAACCATGCCGCTAATTTTTACAGCTGCAGTAGTTCCAGGTATTGCAATATAACCCTTATCAAATACTGGAGCTTCCTTATTTTGTTCCCCGTTTGTAGCAGCAGGGACCGCAATAGCAGCTGGGTGGTTCGCTTTAATCTGCTTATTTTCTGATTTGATTTCTTTAACTTGGTTGCTTTGTTCTTTAACTTGGCGCGCAATGGATTCTAACTGTTTTTGTAAAGTTTCAATTTGTTTTTGAAGGGCTTCTACTTCATTTTTTGGAGCGGGTGCATCTGCAGTCCATAGAGATGTTGAAGATATACCCAGCATTAATAATAGTGCTATTGATTTATTCATGTTATTTCCACAGTTGGTAACTAGTATAATTGTTGAGATAAATTGTAAAAATGTAAATAGATTTAATTAGATTTTTATACATAGATCAAAACTGTGGCATAACATCCTTATTGATTTTTTGTTTTTCTTTTGGGATAATTTCGCAGTCTATTGATTCACGTTTATTTTTCAAATTTTGCGTTCCTTGAATTTTTAGATTATTCTTTACAAGCCAAGGCTTACACACATATCTTTATGGACGATGCAACAAATCAAGTATCAATTGAAGATCCAAAACGAAGAGATTTCCTAAAATTAACCGCCACCTCAGTGGGAGTGGTGGGGGTTTGCGCTGCGGCCTGGCCTTTTATTAATAGTATGAATCCCGCTGCTGATGTGATGGCAGTCGCCAGTATTGAGGTTGATATCTCAAAGCTTGAGCCTGGACAAAGCCTTACTACCATCTGGCGAGGCAAACCTATTTTTATTAAACGCCGTACCCTAGAGGAAATTAAGGCCGCGCAAAGTACGCCGTTGAACTCGCTACCTGATCCACAAACGGACCAAGACCGTTTTGGGAAAAACCCCGAATGGCTTGTAGTTATTGGAATATGTACCCATTTGGGTTGTGTTCCGACGGAACGTAAAAACATGGCGCCTGCAGAAGGTGGTTGGTTATGTGCCTGCCATGGGTCGCGCTATGATACCTCTGGTCGTATCATCGAAGGGCCAGCCCCACGAAACCTTGATGTACCGAATTATGAATTCTTAAACAACAACACTGTTTTAAAAATCGGATAGCGCTCATGAAAATACTAGAATGGATTGATCACCGCTTACCTGTTGTGACATTTTTCCGTAAAGAACTAAAAGATTACCCAACCCCTAAAAACTTAAATTACATGTGGAATTTCGGGTCACTGTCTGGAATCACCTTAGTGATTATGATTTTAAGCGGTGTTTTCCTTGCCATGCATTATGTTCCCCATGTAGACATGGCTTTCGACAGTGTTGAGCGCATTATGCGTGAAGTAAACGGGGGCTGGTTGATTCGCTATATTCATATGAACGGCGCATCGATGTTTTTCATTGTGGTCTATTTGCATATGTTGCGTGGACTGTACTACGGATCTTATAAGAATCCTCGTGAATTATTGTGGATTTTGGGCGTTGTCATTTTACTATTGATGATGGCCACTGCTTTCATGGGGTACGTGTTACCTTGGGGGCAAATGAGCTTTTGGGGCGCCACGGTTATTACCAATTTATTTTCGGCCTTTCCAGGTGGGGAAAGCATTGTGCAATGGCTATGGGGCGGTTTTTCAGTGAACAACCCAACATTGAACAGGTTTTTTGCCTTACATTATTTACTGCCGTTCATGATTGTGGGCGTGGTGATGCTGCACATGGTAAGTTTGCATCGGTTTGGATCAAACAACCCAACGGGACTTGATGCTAAGAAAAAAGATAAAATTCCCTTTCACCCCTTCTACACCATAAAAGATCTGTTCGGGCTTGGTGTGTATTTATGTATATACGCATTTATTGTTTTCTTTATGCCCAACTTTTTTGGAGAGCCTGATAATTACATACAGGCAAATCCATTGGTAACTCCACCGCATATTGTGCCTGAATGGTATTTCTTGCCATTTTATGCAATCTTGCGCTCAATTCCCAGCAAGCTTGGTGGAGTGTTGGCAAATGTTCGGGGCAGTGTTTACCTTAATGGTGCTGCCATGGCTTGATCGTCATCCGGTACGTAGCGCGCGGTATCGACCCATATTTTCAAAGCTTTTTTGGGTAATGGTAATAAACATTGTTGTTTTGGGTTGGATTGGCGCCAAGCCACCAGAAGGTGCGTATTTATGGATTGGAAGAGCGGCTACTGCTTATTACTTTATTCATTTTTGGGTGTTTTGCCCCCTGCTGGACCGCTTTGAAAAAGCTAAAGGCGTGCCCGAGGAAATTGTATGATTTTGTTTCATATGGCATCTGTTGCTGCAATTCTGCTAACTCTAACCACCCTCAACGCAGAACATGCCACTGTTCCACCTAAACAAAACTGGAGCTTTGCGTCACCAACAGGAACCTTTGACCGCGCAGCACTGCAACGCGGACTTCAAGTTTACAAACAAGTTTGTTCTGCATGCCATGGCATTAAATACATTTCATTTCGGCACCTTGCTGCATTAGGGTTAACCGAAGCTGAAATTAAGGTGTTGGCATCGCAATATCAAATTAAGGATGGCCCTAATGATGCCGGCGATATGTTTGAACGTCCAGGTAGACCATCAGATTATTTCCCCAACCCTTACGTGAATGATAAGCAAGCACGAGCTGCGAATAATGGGGCCTCACCACCGGACCTGTCTTTGGTGATTAAAGCACGAGAGCACGGCACAAACTATGTGTATGCTCTTTTAACAGGGTTTAAAGAAAGCTTCGATTTTAAATTAAGTCCGGGGCAATATTATAATGAGTATTTTCCAGGCCATGCTATTTCAATGGCACCACCGCTTAGTGAAGGTTTGGTGACTTATAATGACGGCACTAAAGCGACCGTTGAGCAAATGGCACATGATGTAACTACATTTTTGGCTTGGGCAAGTGAGCCAGAAATGGAGCAACGCAAGCGATTGGGCTTAAAGGTTATTTTGTATTTGCTGGTGATGACTGGGTTGTTTTATGCAACAATGCGTCGCATTTGGAAGGGCGTTGGTAAATAAACAGAAATTGCTAGGTTCTTAGCAAAACCCTATCGATTAGAACCAGCTGAAAAACCAGACCACAACTGATACCACCAAGACCAACCACTTGTTACATTCATCTGAGGATCAACAACTGCATTTAATGTAGTTGAACGCTCTTCCACTATTGCCGCATAAGACATAGGCAACTGTGCACCTAAAGAAACCACATTCTCTTCATTTGTTGTACGAAATGGCGTTGGTACCCGATTAGCTATTCTCACTGCACTAGACTGGGTAGCTGAAACATCTTCATTATTTGTTCTACTTGAAGAAAGCTCTGCCATCAAATCTTGGAAAGATGCAGACTCAGCATCATCTACTCCGATAAAAATTGAGGCAATTTCAGCATCTTCTCCATTGGCCCGTAATATTGGGGTGTTCGTGGGAACAGTATACGTAGTAGGAGGAGTGATTTCGCCTAGCTCAAGTGTATCAAGATTGAGTCCGCTACCGGCACAAACTTTCATGAAGGACATAGCAATAAGTATTAAAAGTTTCTGAGAAGAATTCATTCAAAATCTCCAATAGCGCAAAACGAAAGGTATAGCCTCATTATAAAGTCGTTTTCTTAACAAAAAATTAAAATACAACGTTAGGCATTATTAACCTGTTATTAAATCTGCTGTCATATGCTTAGCTTATGCAGCGGTCACACATCGGTACTCTTCCTATTGTTGCCACCTTAGGTGTGGTCTATGGAGATATTGGTACAAGCCCATTATACGCCATTAAAGAATGTTTCACTGGTACAAGCATTGCTTTAAATGAAGCAAACGTTCTAGGCGTGCTTTCGCTTATTTTTTGGGTCTTAATGCTGGTGGTAACCATTAAGTATGTAACGCTTATTTTGCGTGCTCATAACCATGGGGAAGGGGGCATTCTGGCGTTGCTGGCATTAATTAGTCACCGGCGGCTGAAGTTCGTTTCAACTCAAACTCTGATTGCCCTAGGACTAATAGGAGCTGCTTTGTTTTGGGGGGACACATTAATTACGCCAGCTATTTCTGTACTAAGTGCATTAGAAGGGCTAACCATAGTGACGCCTAAATTCAGTATATATATTTTGCCTGCAGCAGTTGCGGTGATTATTGCTTTATTTATGCTTCAAGCCAAGGGCACTGACCGCATCGGCAGCCTTTTTGGCCCAATTATGTTGGTGTGGTTTGTTGTGATTGGCATATTGGGGGGTGTCCAAGTTTGGCAAACCCCCAGTATTTTAAAGGCTGTTAATCCGTGGTATGGATTTCACCTTGTTTGTAGTCATCCCTACAAGATACTGCCTTTGCTAGGATTTGTGGTTTTGTGCGTAACTGGGGCTGAGGCATTGTATGCTGACATGGGGCATTTCGGCGCTAAAGCTATTCGTTTTTCGTGGCTTGCCCTTGTAGGGCCTTGTTTAGTACTTAATTATTTTGGCCAAGGGGCTGCCTTACTGCATCACCCCGGAGCAATAAGTAATCCATTTTTCTACCTGGGTGCCAGAACCATATATGTTGCACATGGTGGGGCTTGCAACTGTTGCTACCATTATTGCGTCACAATCGGTGATATCTGGATTGTTTTCTCTGTGTGGTCAGGCCATTCAGCTTGATTACTTGCCTAGAATGCGCATTATTCACACTTCAGCTCAACAAATTGGACGCATTTATATACCCGCCATTAATTGGCTGCTGATGATAGGTGTACTTGCAGTGGTGTTAGTATTTAAGGATTCTAATCATTTGGCCGCGGCTTATGGATTCTCAGTCAGCGGCGTAATGGTTATGACCAGCTTGCTGGCCATGGTGGCAATGCTTCGAATTTTTCGTTGGAAGTTGTGGGCTGTACTATTAACATTTGGCCCACTGCTGTTGATTGATAGTACTTTTTTAGTAGCTAATTCCTTGAAATTTACTCACGGAGCTTGGGTGCCTATTGCTTTTGGGGGGCTAGTGTGGAGTGTTATGCATGTGTGGCATAGGCAGCGCAAACATATGGCTGATAAAACAAGAAAGCTATCATTAAGCTTTAGCCAGTTCTTTGGGCGGTATAATCCACAAACTATAACTAGGGTTCCAGGTACAGCGGTGTTTTTATCAAAGGATATTGACCACGTTCCGTTGTCCTTAATTAAGCACCTAGAACATACCAATTGTTTATCGCAGCGGGTAATTATTTTAAGCATCTTGAACCATACTGTTCCCAGGGTTCCAAATAATGAACGCATTTTCTTCCAAGACTTTTCAAATGGATTTGTTCAAGTTGTTGCCCATTATGGATTTATGCAAAGTCCGAAAATTTCAACCCTATTAAGGTATGCTCAAGCGAAAGGGCTAGATTTTGATATGAACCATAGCACTTTCTTTTTACTGCATGCTGTGCCCGTGTTAGGAAGGCGTTTAAAGGGCTGGCGGGGATTAAGTGCCAGGCTGTTTCGTTATCTGTTACGTAATACCACAAGAGCAGCGCATTTCTTTGAAATACCACATCAACGAGTGATGGAACTAGGGGTTCAGATAATGATTCATTGAGGGTTTATTCCACCAGTGATGAGATACTCCCCCCACGGCTTTAAGATTGCTATGACGGCAAAAGACTGCGGGGGGTATATTTTATGTATCGTTATAAGAACGTAAGAGGAGGGTTAATTATTTCTCCTTTATTTGTTCTGTTCTGGCAAAAATACTTAACCAACACGTTTTAAGAAAGCTCTGATTTGAAGATTAGTTACCAAAGCCTCTAGAGCATCAGTACCATCATTATTTCCAGCAGCTGTGTCGATTCTAGCAGCTTCAGCTTGTAATCCTGCAATAAGAGCAGATTTATCAGCTGAATCAGCA
>CAITNM010000027.1 GCA_903893805.1 uncultured Alphaproteobacteria bacterium
ATGAAAATGTGGTTAACTTTTATTTACTATTCGGTTAATTATCTCAAAAATAAACCAGGTTTTTAACGAGAAAAACTAAAAAACAACACGACAGATTGTTATAAATATTTTGCTTTGCAAAATCTGATCGTATATACATTTTTGAATATAGTTACTAAAATGCAGGATCATGCATTATGTATCATGCTTAAAAAAGAAAAATTAAACATTATATGTTAAAAAAAATCGCAATCCTTTTTATGATGAGTGTCAGTTTAATGGCAGCCATAAGCAACGCAACTGAAGGTAATTATCTTCGTTCAAGTAACAGAAGTTCTTTTTCACGTGTATTCTATACGATTTCTTGCTTTTCCATACTATTCACAAGCACAGAAGCCACACCTCAAAATCGATTCCAAATTCATTGGTCTCTTGATCATGGAAAACTAAATTCTGAGATTCATGGACTTTTATGTAGCAAAGAAAAAATCCAAAGAAGTATCGACAATACCTCTCAATGGAGCTGCAGTGTAATTATCTCTTCTCCCTTCAATAATGAACACAATATACCCTACTGCCAAATTTCAGGCGTGTGTGAAACTAAAGGTGGTGATGTAAACATTAGCGGCCTGATTATACCGCATGGTCTGTATGAAAACCAAAAAAAAATACTAGAATTTTGCGATGAAGAATTAAGAGAATCATACATATCATCTGGCAATGTGATTTATGTTGAAAGAAGAGAAAAAATCAGAAAATAAGATTAGCAACCTTTTCCATAGACGCTACGCTCGGATGGTTTTATATTCTTGTTAAGATCACCAGGTGCAGCTCATGTTTGCTTTAATTGATTGTAATAATTTTTTTGTCTCATGCGAGCGGGTTTTTAGACCCGACCTAGAGCATAAACCTGTTATTGTGTTGTCCAGTAATGATGGATGCGCTATTGCTCGTTCAAATGAAGCAAAGCTCCTAGGCATCCCTATGGGTGCTCCATTATTCGAAATCCGCCATTTAGTAAAAACCTATAATGTAGAAGTACTATCATGCAATTTTGAACTGTATGGCGATATGAGTCTTAGGGTAATGAATGTCCTGCAGCAACAGTGTGAAAATGTTGAGGTGTATTCAATTGATGAAGCATTTTTGCATTTTGACAAATCCATAGACTGGGTTCAAGAAGGCGAACGATTGCGCAAACATGTTTTACAATGCACGGGCATTCCCACTTCAATTGGATTTGCCCCAACCAAAACCCTAGCAAAGCTTGCTAACTTGCAATCAAAAGCCCTTGGCGTTGCGTGTTACATTGATAATACGTCTGCTCATCACGATAATTTAAAAGCAACACCAATTTCTAAAATATGGGGTATTGGCGCCAATTTAAGCAAAAGCCTTAAACAGCAAGGCGTTTATAGCGCCTATGACCTGATGATAGCTGACCCCAGCTGGGCCAGAAGAAATTACAATGTCATTGTAGAACGCATTGTACGCGAACTTAATGGCCACTCATGCATGCCCTTAACCTTGGTTCAAGAAGTTAAAAAATCTATTCAAATTACCCGCAGTTTTTTTGAACATGTAAAAGATAAAGATGTTCTAAAACAAGCAGCGGCCCGTTATGGATTTCGCTTAAGCGCTAAGTTACGTGAGTCATCACAAAAAACCACGACTCTTTTTGTATATGGGCGCAATTCACCATTCCGAGACGAAACACCCATTTTTCACCAACGCACAATTGTGCTGCCTGAACCAACAAATGATACAGCAATTATTATCCAACATGCCCAACAAGCAATTGAAAGTTTTTTCGACCCAACTGTTGCCTATCATAAAATTGGTATTATGGCAGTTAACCTGCGAGACGCTACTCAACCTGGTGCTCACGCGTTATTTGAAACACCAAAAGCAGCAAAAAAGCCTGATATTGATAAGGTAATGGATACCTTAAATAAACGTTTTGGTCTCGGCACTGTTCGCCCCTTATCATGCGGAGAAAGCATTGAATGGATGAACAAACGTGACCACAAAACCCCCGCATACACAACTAACTGGAAAACCCTTGTACAGGTGAAAGCAAAGTAAATGTCTGATTCTGATTTCGTTCTCCCTCATCTTTCTAATCTTACGCGCCTTGATCGGTTTTTACGTCGTCTATACCCAGGCCTTACTCAAGGTGCATTGGAAAAATTACTGCGCAGTAAAAAAATTCTGGTAGATGGAAAACCAGCAAAAAGCAGTACGCGCGTTGAGACTGAAGAACAAATACGCCTTCTGGTTGATTTGGCACTTTACGCAACTCATTCGACTGAGCACATAAAAAAAGAGGTGCACGTTAGCGATGAAGACGTGAAATGGATTGAAACCATTATTATTTGGGAAGACGAAAACCTTATCGCCCTGAACAAACCGCAAGGGTTGGCAGTACAAGGTGGTACTAACACCAAACGTCATATCGATGCCATTATGAAAGTTTATAACCCAGAAGCCCGACTTGTTCATCGCATTGATAAAGATACTAGCGGTGTATTAATCATGGCAAAAACTATCCCTATGGCTCAGTATTTGACCCATTTGTTTGAACACCAAGGCGTACAAAAAACCTATCGCGCTATCGTTGAGGGTAATGTACGGCCAGCTCAAGGCATGATTGATTTCCCAATCGGCAAAGAAATGGTTGGGAACAAAGAAAAAATGGTAGTTGATGGCCCTCATGCTAGACCTGCTGAAACTCAATATCTGTTAAAAAAGAAACTTGGGGATTTTTCATTGGTTGATTGCTGGCCCAAAAGCGGACGCACCCACCAAATACGTGTTCACCTTAGTGAATCAGGCTGGCCAATTGTGGGCGACTATAAGTACGGCGCTACAATCAAAGGTGAAACCTTACATTTGCATGCGTATCAACTTGCGTTTGTACTGCCCGACGGTGGAAAAATGGTAATTACAGCTCCCTTATCGGAACACATGGTAGCTACAATGCATTACTTTGGTGCTGACCCTGATAAGATTCAGTAGAAAGTATTTTAAAAACCTAAAAATAAAATATTTCATTGCTTTGAATATTTGTGTAATGTGGAAAATCTTTAATTTACATAGAATTATTGCATAAATCTTATCTCATCATGTTCTTAGCTGGAAAAGAAAAACAATATAAAGCTAAAGGTCTTAAGAAAAGTCGTCAGGTTGTACTTAAGTAAGAAGTAATTTATTTACGATGAGTTGTTAGATTAGCTAATAACTCATCAATTAGAACAAATAAAGAAAAAATCTTCACGCTCAAAGCATTTATAGGTACCAAACATCGAATCAAGGAAAAAACGTTTCTTTTTTTTATAGTTTTCTATAACATGACAAATCACAAACTTCATATAGCCGTTAAAATATGTACTTATCTTTTAAATTCACTACAGTGAAAAAACCATTTTCCTTTTTTCCATTAAAATTTTTAATGATTTCCTGTCTACTAATTATGAACGAGCATTGTAACGCGTCTCAATTTTATACATCACAAGAAGTCAGAAATACATCTCGTTCAGCGACAGAATTTACACATCTTCATGCATTGGATGCTAGTGGGTTGCCTCAGCAGTATCAGAATCGCTCAGTGTATTCTCTTATCGAACAAACATTACCACCTCAGCTTCATTCGACAGCAACTAGAGTTGTTACAGAATTTACACATCCACATGCATTGGATCCTAGTAGGTTGCCTCAGCAATATCAGAATTCTCTGCATGGTGTTTCTCAATACTCAGGGCAAGATACCAGGAATTCCTATTCTTCAGCTACTGAATCACGTAGAATAGTTGCTTATATGTATGCAATCGAACAAGCACCACCACATCAGTTTTATTCAATAGCAACTAGAGTTGCAACAACACCATTTGAAATTTTACAAAGCATTCATAACAAACATAATCAGCTTAAACAACGTGTATTTCGTGATATGAATTCACATCAAAAAGCAGAACTTATTGCTGAATATGCTCATTCCATTGGTCTAACTAAAACAACTGACATGCAACTGTGGAGTCCACATCAGATCATGCAGTTGCGATGCTACCGCATGAGTCTGTGTTTGGGAATCGCTAATGTATACGGTGCAATGTGTGATAACAAGATGCAACTTAATTACGCAATAAGTGCTTATGAATTTCTGTCATTACTTAAAAACGATATAAAGAATGCATATTTAGATAGAAGTGATCTTTTTCTCATTCCCACATTACTATCTGCCGCTAGAATAATGTGCAGATCTGTAATATTTTTAGGATCTGAAGAGAAAAAACTTTTATTATGGAACATCATCAATGATAACCAACTCATTCCAGCACGCGACAAAGCTAAGTTTCTTGAGTGTTTGATTAACAACAGAATGGCATATTGGTAGTCAGCGCTGACTGTGCATAATACAAATAGCAGCGCCCGGAACTTGCCAATCAATGAAAGCCTTAGAGGCAAAATCATCAATTTGCTGAATCAAGTTTTTACGCATCAAGCTTATGGCGCTCAACTGTTGCACCACAAGCTTGCAGTTTCGCTTCTAGGTTTTCATAACCCCGGTCAAGGTGATACAGCCTGCTAATGGTTGTTTCGCCTTTAGCCGCAAGGGCCGCCACCACTAACCCAACGCCTCCGCGAATATCTGTTGCCATTACAGGAGCTCCGCTTAAATGCTTCACGCCTCGAACCATTGCAGAGGCTCCATGAACTTGAATACTTGCTCCCATTCGAGCAAGTTCTGGAACGTGCATGAAGCGGTTTTCAAAAATTGTCTCAGTGATCATGCTAGCACCTTCGCAAATGCCCATTAGAGCCATGAATGGTGCTTGCAGATCAGTAGCAAAACCAGGATAGGGTTCTGTCATCACGTCAACACCATGAATTGGACCATTTTGATAAACACGAAAACCATCAGCTTGTTCTTCAAAAACGGCGCCAGCTTTTTCAAGAGTCTCACGAACCATTGGCAAATACTCTAATGACGTATTCGTTAATGTCACATCACCACCGGTAATTAAGGATGCAATAGCATAAGACCCCGTCTCAAGACGGTCAGGCATAACTTTATGGGTAGCACCGTGAAGCGCTGGAACACCTTCAATAGTAATGGTGTCGGTCCCTGCCCCTTGTACATTGGCGCCCATAGCATTTAAACAGTTTGCCAGGTCTATAATTTCAGGTTCACGCGCAACATTTCGAAAAATAGTTTGACCTTTTGCAATGGATGCAGCCAGCATAAGATTTTCAGTTGCACCAACTGATACAACCCGCATGGTGAAGCTGGCCCCATGCAAACCATTCGGAGCTTTCGCTACAATGTAGCCTTCTTCTAATTCGCAAATTGCACCCATGGCACGTAGACCTTCTAAGTGCACATCAACAGCGCGAGCACCTAAAGCACATCCGCCAGGCAATGACACCTTTGCCATACCATAACGCGCCACCAAAGGCCCCAACACCAGCACAGAAGCACGCATGGTTTTAACCAAATCGTAAGGTGCTGTGGTTGATGTGATATTGGCTGCGTTAAGCGTTCTAGTGCTGCCATTTTCTTGGCTCGTAACACCAAGAACCTCTAAAACTTGGGTGATAGTTCGAATATCAGCCAAGTTTGGCACATTAGTTAAGGTCAAAGGTTTATCGGTTAGTAGGCATGCCACCATTAAAGGCAGAGCTGAGTTTTTTGCTCCACTAATTTCAATAGTGCCTTTTAAGGGCGCACCCCCCTGAATTTTTAGAATTGTTGGCATGATTTATATCTTTGGTAACGTTACGCCAGTTTGGTTCATGTACTTACCTGCGCGGTCTCGGTAAGAAACCTCGCAAGGTTGGTCGCCCTTAAAGAACAAAAACTGACAAACCCCTTCGTTTGCATAAATCTTAGCAGGAAGTGGCGTAGTATTTGAAAATTCTAAGGTTACATGACCTTCCCACTCAGGCTCAATCGGCGTCACGTTCACAATAATACCACAACGTGCGTAGGTTGATTTTCCAAGGCAAATCATAAGCACATCACGCGGAATACGAAAATATTCAACTGTTCTTGCAAGCACAAAACTGTTTGGTGGAATAATACACACATCTGTTTCCCTATCCACAAAGCTTGAAGGAGAGAAATTTTTAGGGTCAACAATCGCATTGTTCACGTTAGTGAAAATCTTAAACTCTGTAGAGCACCTTGCGTCATATCCGTATGATGATAACCCATAAGAAATTATTCCATCACGCTTTTGGCTTTCAACAAAAGGATCAATCATTCCTTTTTTTGCTTGCTCGCGAATCCATTTATCGGAAAGTATCATTGCAGCTCCTAGTCTAAATCTTTAACAACGCTAATATCAGGCGCATCTACTGCTTTCATGCCAACTACATGATAGCCGGAATCCACGTGAATCACCTCACCAGTCACACCTGAACTTAAATCGCTTAGCAAATATAAGCCAGTGCCACCAACATCATCTAACGTCGTGTTACGACGCAATGGTGAATTATATTGATTCCATTTCAAAATATAACGAAAATCACCAATACCACTAGCTGCCAATGTTTTCACAGGGCCAGCAGACAAACCATTAACACGAATATTTTTAGGTCCTAAATCCATTGCCAAGTACTGAACGCTTGATTCTAAGGCAGCTTTTGCCACGCCCATAATGTTGTAGTTTGGCATGACTTTTTCAGCACCATAATAGGTTAGAGTAATCAAGGATCCACCATTTGGCATTAAGCGTTCTGCTTCACGGCAAATTTTTGTGAAAGAAAAACAGGAAATATGCATAGTGTTTAAGAAGTTAGCAAGCGACGTATCGCAATAACGGCCTTGCAATTCATTTTTGTCAGAAAATCCGATTGCATGCACAACGAAGTCTAAAACACCCCATTGTTGTTCAATTTTTTTGAAGGTGTTTTCAATGCTATCGTCTTTGCCAACATCGCATTCTACTAAGAAAGTCGAGCCTAAACTTTCAGCTAACGGACGCACACGTTTTTCTAAAGCCTCACCTTGGTAGCTAAATGCAAGTTCAGCTCCTTGTTCATGTAGCATTTTAGAAATGCCCCAAGCCAAAGAACTACTATTCGCAAGGCCCATAATCAAGCCTTTTTTGCCCTTCATTAACATTGATTTTCTCTTTTAATTCATTGCCTTGTAGCATAGACAATACGAGGCTGTAGCGCAATGGATCGATGGGGAATTATCTAAGAGCAGAAATTTGAATCACTCGGTGATATTCAGCCAGTCGCTGCTCTAATGATAGAGGTTTGTAAGTTGCTTTTTAAAAACGATAATTAGGAACACGTACTTAATTAACCACCACTAATAATAGTTTGACTAAAAAAACTACCTCCATCTCTTTCGGAAAATGACTGGGAGACTTTCATCCCTTTTCTATCAATGGCCACACTTAGTGTTTCATCAGTTGACTTCAACGCTTTTTCAATATCTTTAATGTTTTTGATTTTTTTCTTGTTGATTGAGAGAACCCTATCACCTTCTTGAAACAAGCCGTTATTATCAGCTTGCTTAACAACAACACCGTTTTGCGTTTGCTCAAACAGCATATTCCCCAAAAGCTTGTTATCAATATTTTGAATAGTTGATTGAGGTTCTTGAGCTGGTATTAAATTCACATTTTGAAAAGAATTGTCTCTCCATATTTTTACGGTGACAGGCTCATTTACAATTGAAGTTTTTTCAAAAAAATCCAACTCTACAGGCGTACTAAGCTTTTGATTGTTTACTTCTATAATAACATCGCCCTTTTGCAAAATACCACTTGCAGGAGAGCCCTCATCGATAGAAGTTATAATAACTCCGGAAACATTCTGATCTTTTAACCCACATGCATCAAGCAGTTCCAGATCCATTATTTGAGCACGCACTCCCCACCAAGGAGAGGGCCTTTTTAAAATTTCTTTACTGTATTGGCTTCCAATCATGCTTGCTGGAATAAAGAAAGAAAGCCCTCCTGAGCGAGGAATCGCAAAAGCCATACCGATCATTTCTCCCATAGCATTCACCATTGGGCCACCTGAATTTCCAATTCTAATATTCGCATCGCTTTGCAATAAAACCTTACCATCCACAACCTTATTAAGGCATGAAATGAGTCCATGAGAAATACGTGTCTTGCCCGATGCATTACCAGCAACCAGCACTGATTCTCCTAAATCTATTTGGGTTTTTGAGTTTGCAAGCTTAAGAGATGGTAAATTTTTTGCATCAATTTTTAAAAATGCAACATCTGTCATAGGGTTTGAAAAAATCTTAGTAGCCTTAATTTTTTGGCCATTAAAGCCTACAAAAATGCGAGTTGCTTGTTCCACTACATGATTACAGGTAACGATAATGCCATCGGAATTGATAATGCAACCCGTTCCACTTGAATTTCCATGGTGATCAGATCCGAATAATACAGATTCAAGAGCGCTTAATTCAAAAGGTAAAAAAACTTTCTTATCATTCGCTCTGTAAGCATAGACATCAACAACAGCCGCTTTCGTCGATTTCGCTAACGCTACTGAATCAAATAATGTGGTTGAGGCTTTCTCTTCAGGGTTGGCACATAGACATGCAAAAAACGCTAACGCTAAACCTAACATTCTCATGACCATCATTACCTCCATATCCCTTTTTATTAAGACTAGGAAATTTTGATTAAAAAAGTATTAAGACGTTTCCTTTGAAAGGGGCCAGGTTAAAAAAACAAGTATGGCTGTTAGTATTGCCATACCAATATAAACAGGAATTATAGTGCCATCAAAAAATAGTCCAACCACTAAAACCAACCCTGCAACCACGCCGTTTCGCATTAATCCAAGGAAAGCAATTGCTAATCCTCGCTGATCCGGCGCGCATTCAATTGCTTTTGTCCCACAGCTTGAAAGGGTGGCTGAAAGGCTTAAGTTTAAAATACACATAATTGCAACTATAGAAAATGGCAATTGAAGAATATCAAGTGTTGTCCCTAGAGTGATTAAGCATAAGAAAGCAAGATTTAGGTACAATCCATAGCGAATAGACTTGGCGATGCCCCATTTCACAACATGCTGACGATATGCTAATGACCCAATTAAATTCATTACCACAGGAACAAGCTGTATATAAGCATATGTAGTTGGCAAAAATTTAAAATGATCAATAAAAATAAAAGAACTATTTATTCCGTAAACAGCTGCAATAGCAACCGGTAATCCATGACAAATAGAAAGAACTATAAAATGGCGGTTGTTGGTTAATACCTTTAGATTTTTTAAAATATGCCCCCATCCCATTGTATCAACATGGGTTTTATGAGTTTCTGGCATTTTTTTAACAAAAATTAGCCATAGGCAAGTAGCTATTACACCCAACGCCCAAAAATTCGCCTGCCAGCCAAACCATTTTAGCAAATGAGCACCCAACACAGGGGCAACTGCAAACATAATAGGAAAACTCATGCTATAGGTTGCCATATAGCGCGCGTATATTGGTCCACTAAACATATCCGACAAAATGGAAATACTAATTACTGATATTCCACCAGCACCAATTGCTTGCAGAAATCGCAGCACAATAAATGATTCAATATTCCACGAAAAGCAGCATAGGAAGGAACATACGGAAAATATCCCAAGAGATGACAACATTGCAGGCCTGCGCCCTTTAGTATCACTCCAATGGCCATACAGCATGCCAACAACAGCCGCCACAATTGGTGTTTGCATCATACTAAATTGAATCATCCACTCTGATGTTTCAAAATAACGCTTCAAAAAAGGTGCAGCTGGTGAATAAATATCAATACTAGCCACCATCAGGACGCCGGTAAGCATTAGAAGTGCAGGATACAGCGTCGTGTACTGGAACTTTGTTAGGCCGAAATTTTCTTTAGACATCTACTAATCTCTTTTGCTGCATAGGTAATAATTTTTGAAGCCCCTGCCCGTTTAAAGCTAAGGCAGGTTTCATAAAGCGCATCTTCTTCTACAATGGCGCCATATTTCGCGGCGTACTTTATCATGGCATATTCACCGCTAACTTGATAAACCCAAAGGGGTGCGCCAAAGCTTTTAGCTTGTGAAACAATATCTAAGTAAGGTAATCCTGGCTTAACAATTATGGCATCCGCACCTTCGTCAATATCTTGTTTAATGTCGCGCAAAGCTTCAACAGCGTTAGCAGGGTTAAGCTGATAAGTTTTTTTATCTCCCTGCAGATTCGCCCCAACTGCACTACGAAATGGCCAATAAAAAGTTGAGGAATACTTCACACCATAGCTTACCAGCAACACATTAGTGTGCCCTTTTGCTTCTAATGCACAACGAATAGCTTGAATTCTGCCATCCATCATATCTGACGGGCAAATTCCATCAGACCCTGCTTCAACTTGGTTCAATGTCTGCTTAATTAAAACATCAACGGTTGCGTCGTTTTCAACATCGCCATTTTTTAAAATTCCATCGTGTCCGTGTGTTGTGTATGGGTCCAACGCCACATCGGTCAGCACCACCATTTTGGGAACGCATTCTTTAATTTTGCAAATAGCTTGGCATATTAGATTTTTCGGGTTTAGCGCTTCAATCGCATTTTCTGTTTTTAACGCACTTGGTGTTTTGGGGAATAACAGTATTGCCCGAATACCCAGTTGATACGCCTCTTCCACTTGCTCCGGCAACTCATCAACCAAATACCGACGCACACCTGGCATTGTTGCAATTTCCGTATCATCCCCAGGTTCACAAACAAAAATCGGCCAAATCAGATCGCTTGGCAACAAATGAGTCTCTTGAAATAATTCACGCACAGAAGCAGACCGACGCAAACGTCGAAGGCGCAAATTTGGGTACGCTGCTACCGTTAAAGACATTTTATAAAACAACCTTTTTAAACATTAGTTTTTCTGACACGTTGAGCAATAATACGTTGAACGACCTGCTTGAGCTTCACGCTTAATTGTGCCGGAACACGAATCAGTTAAGCAAGGATTACCTTTTTGGTCATACACTCTAAACTGATGCTGAAAATACCCAAGAGTTCCATCAACAGTGCGATGATCACGCAGAGATGCCCCACCCGATTCAATCGCTCGCTCAAGCACTTCGCAGATATTCTTCAATAAAAAGTGTGTCTGTTTAAGAGTAATGGAATCTGATGCTTTAAAGGGCGACAACCCACTTTGCCAAAGAGCTTCACAAACATAAATGTTGCCAAGCCCAGCGATAATTGCCTGATCAAGCAATGACGTTTTTAACGGACGCGTAGTACGCTGTAATCGTTTGTAAAAATCACCCGTCTCTATTTCAAAAGGCTCTGGCGCCATCGTCTTTACCGGCGTACACATTTGCCCTTTTGGCAGCAGATCCATGTCACCAAAACGGCGAGCATCATTAAAAGCGAACGTCATATCGCCAACTTGCCACACCACGTGGTCATGTTTTTGATGGATATAATCGGTAACAGAACTTCGCTGAATGCGCCCACTCATGCCCAAATGCATCATCCAAGTGTAATCAGGCAATTCAACAAGAATATATTTCCCACGACGATTAATTTTGCTAATCACCTGCCCTTGCAGGCGCTCAGCAAACATCGGCGGGAAAGGGTTCCTTAAATTTGCGCGGTGCAAAACCACATTTTGTAAAATCTTGCCTTCCATATAGGGACGAAGCCCTCGGCATACGGTTTCAACTTCGGGTAACTCAGGCAAGACTTTCCCCTATAATCCAGCTTGCGTCACGAGTCGCTGATTCGACCAAACACTTAAGGTCCTCTAAAGACAAAGCAAGACACCCGTCAGTTGGAGTTGCTTCTTTACGCAATTGATGGATAAAAATTGCACTACCTTTATCAGCAACCACAGGATTTGTATTGTGATCTATCGTGATAAACAAATCGTACAAATCATCTTCTCTCCATAATTTTTCATGAGAGAAAGCGTAAGGTAGCTTTACACAAGAATTGTAAGCAGGGTCTTTTGGGTCATCTGACCAACCCATATCAGGAGTAATTTCTATAACTGGCAAAGAAGTATTAGGCTTTGGCATTTTGTCTTTTCGATAATAAACATTTAAAAGCTTCCAAGTACCCGTTGGGGTGCAACCATCACCTTCTTTTTTGTCGGTAGAAAAACCATTACGCCCTACCCTGCAAGGAAAAATTTTATCTTTCCATTGCACCAAATGATCATTGATTTGCTTTAGCATCCCACTATGGACGCTGTATATTCGTCAAGCACCTAGCCACTGTATCAAGCACATTTTCCATGGTTGTAGTAGCTGTCATCGCTTCACCAACCGTATCAATGCTCATTCCATATGACCCTAATACTTTTTTTGTTACAGCATCTTGATAAGGAATGTAGGGATTATTTGAAACAAACAAAAATTCCTTGCCATTAACATCACCAAAGTTTTTTGTCATTTCTCGCAATGTATCTTCAGCACTTGCTCTTACACCGTCTGGGCGCTGACCTGACTGTATTGAAATGGTTGGAATGTCTTTGAAGCAATCTGGTTTAGGTGTTTGCTGCCATACCTCATTAACCATTGCCATTTCAGTAGCGGCAGCCCCTTTGGTTTCTAATACTTTAGCCATTGCTTTGTCAGCTTCATTACCAAATTTCAAATCACGGGTTGACCCTAATAAATACACTTTATTCCAAGTAATACCTTGTAGATGAAGCTTCATTAAGAATTGAATGCGATCTTGCACTCTTGATGTCGTTGCTCCAAAAATAACAACCGCATCATAGTGCTTTTTGGTTGGCATTTTTGCTTTTGCAAGACTAGAATTTTTTATTTTTTTTGCTAAATTAGCACGCTGCACATCATCAAACAGACTATACACGTCCCATAGCTCAAATCCTTTTGGGCGAATCCACCTAAAATTACTTTGTTTTACAGCCGATTCAAGATTTTCAACGCCACTTGTTTCAGTAATTTCAAAAATATCCTTTAGCAATTGCGTCGGACCATTATTCCAAATCGCTTCGCATCCAAATATTTTGCTTACAAATACCAAAGTCATAAAAAACTTTTTCATGCTAACTTCTCCTGTATTAGTGCTCTTGTTTCAGCAATACCAAATAGTGCAATGAAAGACCCCATACGCGGCCCCTCTGCTTGACCTAATAACACTTCGTACAACGTTCCAAACCACTGACGCAAGTCAGAAAAAGCAAATTGCTTACCAATTTCAAACACAATGCCCTGCAAGTCTTCCGCAGTGCTTTCAAATGAGATATCTTCCAGTTCATCATGCAAACGCTGTAAAGCCTCACGCTCCATTTGATTTGGTGCTCGGTATTGTTTTTTAGGTTTTACAAAATCTTGATAGTATTTCACTGCATAAGTAATCATCTTTGCTAAAAAGGGCATAGACGCTTCATCTGCTCCAGGCACATAACGCTTCACAAAGCCCCACAAAATACTACCTTCGTCGGCATTCACAACAGATGCTAAGTTCAACAATATATTAAAGCTTAAACCGCTTTCAGCAGCTGGGGCCTTACCACCATGAATATGCCAAACCGGATTATCGTATTGCTCTGGCGTAAATTTGCTTACGTGCTGCAGGTATTCATCTACTGCTTTAGGAATAACATCAAAGTACAAACGCTTAGCTTTTTTAGGAGCCTGATACATAAAATAAGCCAAGCTTTCTTGCGGTGCGTAAGTAAGCCACTCATCCATGCTTAAGCCATTACCCTTAGACTTGCTGATCTTTTGACCAACGTCATCTAGGAACAATTCATAGGTTAGATTTTCAGGCGCACGCCCACCAATTACCCTGCAAATCTGTGATGACAACTTCACTGAATCAATAAGGTCTTTACCAGACATTTCATAATCCACACCAAGCGCCTTCCAACGCATACCCCAGTCAACCTTCCACTGCAATTTGCAACTTCCGCCTGTGATTTTTACTTCGGTCAGCTTGTTCGTTTCGGGGTCATTATAAACAACGGAATCATTTTCCGGATGCACTTCGACCATTGGCACTTGTAAAACGTGCCCTGTTTTCGGACACAGTGGCAAAAATGGGCTGTAAGTAGCACGACGTTCTTCGCGCAAAGTTGGCAACATAATTGCCATAATTTCATCATACTGCTGTAACACCAACTTTAGGGTTGGATCAAATCGCCCTGATGTGTACCAATCAGTTGAACTTTGAAATTCATACTCAAAACCATAGCTATCTAAAAAGCGCTGAAGCATAGCATTATTGTGCTGTCCAAAACTCGCAAATTTTTCATAAGGATCAGGCACTTTGGTTAGCGGCATATTCAAGTATTTAGCCAACATGTCTTTTTTAGGAACGTTATCGGGGACCTTACGAAAGCCATCCATATCATCAGAAAAACAAAATAAACGGGTTGGAATATCGCTGAGAGTTTCAAATGCCTTACGCACCATAGAAGTACGTAAAACCTCTGCAAATGTTCCAATATGCGGCAGTCCAGATGGTCCGTAGCCAGTTTCAAAAAGTACATAGCCTTTTTCAGGAGCCTTGCCTTGTAGTCGCGCTAGTATCCGTTTTGCCTCTTCAAACGGCCATGATTTAGCATCAAATGTTGTATTAGAAACCGCTGAATTGTTAGACATAACCTAGCTATAAAACCTTTTAAAAACTGATTTAGTCTATATAAAATGTGCTTAAAGCTCAATCGTTAAAACAGATAACAATAACCATGTGGAATTTTATGTATCATCTTTTTCTTCACCGCTTACTAGAACATCTCCTCTAATAGAAAGTTGGTTTAAAGGAACATCAATGTGCTCTTCTGAAGAATATGGCATTAAAAGTGGAGCCATAAAATTAGGACGATCTACTCGACGAACTTTAAAGATGCGTCTCTCAGTCGTTAATGAGGGCATTTCCTCAAGTGATCCCAGATCGGAATTCGCCCTTCTTTTTTTGTGTACAGTAGAAGCCTCTGGATTCTCTCCTGCAAAAGCTGATACTTGCAGTAACATAGCTAACACGAAATATTTCAATTTTTCATTTTCTGGTTTTTAAAAATTCAATGAAAATCTTACCTAATTTTATAAAGGTAATGAAGGGCCAATGCACTTAATGCCGGTGATTTTTTTCTGTCTGGGTCTCCAATGTGAAAAAAAATAGTCTCAAAATAAATCCCCATAGCTTTTAACCATAGAGATTTAATAAACTAATTATGAAACAGCTGGGTTAAAGATTTTTCTAATCGCAGCTTTAAAATGATCACCTTCAGTATCTAGCTCAGCATCGTCAAACCCACTAAACCAAATTACCATTGTTGAGATCACATTAGAGGGATTAGAATCTAGTGTCGCAATCATTGATTGAATTTCCACACGCAATTCGTCGGAACAAGTAATCTGCGGCAATATAGCTTTAGCGCGACTTACCCAATCAGGAGTAATTGTCATGCCATTCATTTGCTCTTCAAGTCCAGTCGATGCCGACACATTTGATATCGCTACCAACACTATTAGCATTAAAGTTTTTAGATAACTCATATTCTCAACTCCTATAAAAAATTCCCATTGTTTTGGGTTCACAAAGTCAAGATATATATCATAATTTAATTTCAAATAAAAGTTCTTTTGTTGATTGCAATTATTAAAACATCTCAGCAGTTGTCATGTAAGAATTACTGGTAGCACGTTTGCGAGCACCTGGACGTTGAGGAGATGAAAGAGGAGATGAAAGAGGCGACCCTATAAAAAAACAAGGAGACAATGTAGACTGGCGGATACAATCTACTGGAAGACTAATAGCAAGAACATTGTCATCCAAACCCGATAGGTTCAAAACTCCATCACTCCTTTTTATGTCCGCAAGCTTTACACTAAAACTAAAACTCATCACCCTTGCGTAAAAACTTTCAGCTACAACCACGTACATAAAATAAAACATTCCGATGATTGGCTGTCCATAAAATACAGGAGGCTGTTGTGATGAAAAAGCCGATGAAGCAGGATGTTTTGTCATAAGCTCATCTTGAAAATGTAAATCACCTTCAGCAAAAATCATCATGTTTGATAGTAGTATCACTAGCATCAATTTTTTAAAGTACTTCATCTTCTAACCTCTTTAAATAATCAGCAAGCTTCTATTGGAGAAGCGGGAAGCGATTTGAAATCCCAACCGCAAGCATCCCAAGAACTGCCGCGACTTCTACTTTCAGGATAATCTGTAGGAAGCAAAATAGAGGGTTTCGGAACTGGAACCTCTATCTGGTTGGTGCTTGTGCTAGCACTAACGGCAGAAATCTCTGTCTCTAACTTAACTAAATTTCCACTGCCTAAATTACGATGGCTATCATTCATACCCTCGTCGATTATTAGACCTGTACATTTACTTTCTTCGATCATAGTAGGACCCATGCCAGCCAATGAATGCGAAAATGCAAATTTTTCAACTTCAGTGCTTAAGTGAGTAACATCCCAACAAGAATATTTAGAGTCATCTTTTGCCCATGAAAAGAAAAACAACCGATTTGCTTCTTGATACACCCCGCATATCATGAACAATTTGTCTTGCTTGATATGGCCAAAAGATTCACAGGTATTATCAAGAATAAAGAATAAAGCAGTTTTCGGTGGATTTTTTACTGCTGTAATTTCTGGTTCGGGCGTCTCTAAGGAAAATAAACTTGCAAAAATTATAGCCTTCGACATAAAAATCGCTAGTACTAAACTTTTAAGTAACTTCATGTTCTAACCCTTTAAAAAAATGAGATCATCTATGTGCGGAACAATTGCATATAAAAGTTTGTATTAAAAAATTTCAGGAAAAAACATGTTTTTTTTGCAGAACAGACATCTTAATACATCATAGATTGATCTCAGGGTCCCGTAATACAATGATTTATTAGATTTAATTTATAAATAAATCATAATTAACATTTACAGTATGTAATCTCATTTAATGAGTATATATGGTATTTTTGCTACATTTTGCAGTATGTGCTTCGGCAAATAAATTTCGGTTAACTCTAAACTGATCTCTTGGTTCGCTTTTATTTGACTTTAATGACCGCGAAATCTCTGAAAGAAAATATTTAATGCTCGCTTCTCTCTTGAGATTTTTATTTTGAAGAGTAACAGGATTTTTGAGTTCCTTGACTGCTTCTACACGATCAAAAATACTTAAATGTGAAAGCACTCGCATAATTCTTGTTTGAGAAAAACTATCCAGTTCTGGCAGTATGCGTAATAATCGAACTTTAGCTATCTCAACTTTATCAAATTTCACCAACATTGGAATAGTTGTTCTTACAATAGACATTGCCGATCTTTTTTTATCTACTTCTTCGTAGTCAGCAACAATCACCTGTATCAATAGCAAAAGTATTAACCCTTTTAGGCACTGCATATTCTAAACCCCATCCTTCACAAATGGGGCTACCATTCCAAGAAGATATATTAGTAAATATTAAAAAAGATAATACAACAAAATCAGCCCAATGCAACGTCAGATGTACCCCAGTCTGTCGCATACGTACTGGCTGAAAAAATCATCAGCAACACAGCCATTAAGACTAAATTTTTAAGTACTTCATATGATAAACTCCTAAAAAAATTCTTCATTAGACCCTTTGGCATAGCCAGAGGGTCCCATGTTTACCTGATATATTGTGGTATCGTTAAGCTCGTTGAGTGAGTAGTTTATTCCCCAATATCATCAGCAGGAGCTTGTTGAGAATCAGTAGTATCTGCAGGTGTTACAGGAGCAGTCGTTTGAGGAGTAAGAATTCCCCCATCAGCATCTCCTTCTTCGAAATTGCCTTCTGCTGCATCTTCGCCCACGACACCACCACTAGTCGTTGATGTAGCTCCTCGTAGTAGCAAGGCATTCAAAAACGCACGCGTCTCTTCAGCGCTCAATGTTATCATCGTCAAAGAAGTTGCGTTCGCCAAAAAATCCGCTATAGGCCCAACACCGCAATCAGGATAGCCTGGACATCCCAGTCTTCCGCAGCCATGTCTTGTGCCCTCTTCACCATCTGTCGCTACTCTCTCTATGGGGTCCACAGTACTTGTGTTAGTCACACCACCAACAAATCTATCTCCGTCCCTATCCAGCTCAGATGCCTCATCGTCCATTGCGACAGCCATCGCCATAGTCATTAAAACTGTACATACTAAATTTCTTATGCTCTTCATATTTTATACTCCTGAATAAAGACAATATTTCACTTAGCGAGTAACCTCCAGTAAAAGTATGGATGAATAAAATTCAAAAAGAAATACACCTTTAGCTTTTTTTGACATCAGAAAAAACATAAAAAAACCGGCACAATGTACCGGTTTCTTTAGAAGTCTTCGCATTCTTGTTAGTTAAAATCCACATTTTTCTGAGTCATCGCTCATGAAACGGCAGGATATTATCAAAATATTAATATTTTTTAGCTCTAATAAACGTAAGTAATACGTTATGAATTATATTAAACATGCCAGGCAAGAAATTACTTATTTTAAAAAGTTTAGCAATTATGCTTTTTGCTGTATGCCTTCAAACACCTGAATGTTCCGCAAAAGGAAACCCAGCAGGCAAAGCTATGAAAAAAGTAGGAAAAGCTGTTGGCGGCTCATTGAAAAAAGCAAAAAAAATGCTAGGTGATGTAAAAAAAATGTTTAAATGTGTGGTTCCTATCGGCAAGGCCTTTGCAATTGCTGCCAAAAATCCCAAAAAAGGCAAAGAGGCTCTTAAAAAGATAAACAAATGCATGAAAAGCGTAAAAGACCTTTCCAAAACATGCGATAGTCCAGCAACACTAGCCTTAACAGCCGCCCCGGAAGTTGGCCCTCAGCTTTCTCACGGATGCGGCATAGCATCAAAGTACGAAGGAAAATACGATTCAATCATGCAAAAAGTTGAACAAGCTGAATCTATTGCAAGTAATCCAACAGCTGCGGCTGAAGCCGCAGTAGAAACTGAAATAGAAGAATAACCCTAGTTAAGCTACCCTAAATCCTTGGAAGAACCAGAATCAGTGCTACCACTTTCAACATCGGCATCGTAATCATCCTCCGTTGGCAAATCCCTTATATACACTTCAAGAGCTCTTATAACACCTAAAATATCCTGATTTAACACACGCAGGCTTCTTTGTTCGTTTGCCGTTTCCGCGCAAGCAGGTGAATCTTCGCTAACCGTGTCCCTCTCATCAGAGGCAATTTCGCAGGCTCTTAATAATGTTTCTGCTTCTTTAAATTTTTGATTTCCGTCACCTTGCAATACCCCAATAATGTCTTCAATTTTATTTTTGGATGCTTCTGCTAAATGAGGAAGCATGCTTGCTAATGTAGTTGTAGTGCTAATCACTAAACCTGTAGGGTACGATAATGTGCTATCTGACACAGGTGAATTTTCCGCTGCCCGTCTGGCTGATACCTCAACAAAATGATATTCAGGTATTTGAATAGCATATTCATTTCTTGTTGCTGAAAAAACCACCGGCGTCGTCAGTAACATTGCACATGCCAAACTTTTAAATACCTTCATATTATAAACTCCTAAAAACATTTCTCTTGAGCGGTTAACTTCTTATAAGAGTCTGAATGAATAAGGTTTAGAAATAGTAAAAAAATCGGCACAAATAATGCACCGACTTTTTTAGAATTTTAAAATGTTTGATATTTTCATCAGCTGACACAAACAACGCGCCATCGTGCCCTGCATACTGCACAACAAGAGCTGCATCTGACTGCTTTAATCCATAGCTACGATCAACAACTACTTCTTCCAAAGCTGGTGAATCATTTGCTGGGCACTGCTTTTAAGTCAGCTAAAACACTTAAAACGGTGGAATGTTGTGACTGAATCGCCAATAAAATATTTTCTAGTGATTCTATCGCTTCTAAAACATTCAGTGTTTTAGGAACAAGAAAGTTCATCGCAGGATCAACTTTTTCAACAATTGCTTGTGAGCTTCTTTCTAAATTTGGAAGTACGCTTTTTAACTCACCGACATCTTCTACCGCTGCAAAAGAAGTGTGAGGTACAAGTACATCAGTGCGTACTGTTTTCTTAAAAAGGCTATGCAGGGTATTTGGGCTATAATCGCTACTTGTTATGCCTACTATAGGATCATCCATCGAAAAAATTATAGCTGTTGTGGCCATTGTTAAAACCAGACCTTTTAGTAACTTCATATTTTAAAGTCCTAAAAAATAATATTTCGCATAACGACCATAACGGCTTGTAAAATTCTGGAAGAGGAACTTTCATAAATAAACATGTATTATTTTCATAGCTAATATCTAAAAACCGGCACAAAATAATGCACCGGTTTTTTAGAATTTTTAATATTTTTCAATTATGAAAGATTATCCTTCATCTTCTTCTAATTGAACGTCTGCACCTTCATCAGATCCTTCAGTCGTAATTTCACCAGTAGTAGTTGGTATCTGTCTTGAAAGACCACTAGTCATTAAAGAATGGCTACCAAATGTATCTTCCTCATCTTCTACTTCTTCCAGTACTGGCATATCAGCATTAGTGTGCAGGGCTCTCAATCCATCTACGATTCTATCAAGATTTTCTTGAAGTGCTTCTATTGTTCTTATAGCATCCAAAACATTTGAAGCTGAAGAAGCTGAAGAAGTTGAAGAATTCAAAGAATCAATAACACCACCAAACGCATCTTGCACACGTGCTATCTCATTTGCAGCAGTAGAAACACTATAAGAGACTTCGGCCCGAGCTAAGGTACTATATGCTGCTACTGCCGTATCATCTTCATTACTAAAATCATCGTGCAATGTACCGAATTTCAGACCAGCAACGGACTTAGATAAATCAGCTACAAACGCATCATCTTCACCATCACGAGTATAAGTATTTAGTTTTGTTACAGCGCTACCAAAAGCATTAGTGTTGGCAATATCTGTAATCCCGTGGCCCAGTGCTGGTACTCCAGTAAAGACCGTTGCTTTTTCATCAATTGGCATGACTTCATCTTCAAATGCCGCAAAAACCGTCGCCGTAGAAACCAACATTGTTAACACTAAACCTTTTAATACCTTCATATTCTAAACTCCTAAATTGGTAATATTGAACATTAATAATATTTAACATGGCAGAATAGCTGCCAATAAAAGTCTGGTACAAGAAATCTCATAAGAAAACATGTTTTATTTACATGCCTTAAATGTTCAACATGCATACCTGTAAAATTTTACAGGCGTAGCCGGCAACGTAATTACTATTAGCCCTATTTTAAAGGTCTTCTTCACCAAGCTCTTCAATACGTGGATCCGATGTTTGAATCGCATTACCAATATCCAGAACAGGATCAGTTTTATATAGATCCCACACAACCTGCAACAGAAGAGGTTGAAATGAAAGGATGTCAGGGCCAGTAATAGCCGCAAATGCGCTCATTATTTTTTCAGTAGAAGGCTCTTCTGATTTTAGTAATTCAACCAACTCACCAGTGCTTTTGTGTATATTTTTTATTCCTTCTAGGATGTCGCATTTTGCATATAGCTTAACTATGCCTACAGACCGACCATCTGACTGTCTATCATACCGCAAAACAACGGCCGCTCTTCGCTCTTCTGCTTGTTCAGCTTCCCTTTCAAGTGATCCCACAGAAGGAAAGCACCCGTATTTAACTCTGCAGCACTTCTTGCTTCTTGATCTTCCTCAATTTCTTGAATCGCAGTGCCTTCCATTCCAAAAACCGTGGTTATTTGCATGCACACTAGTAATGCTAAGCTTTTTAGCAACTTCATATTTCAAACTCCTTTAAAAATCACTCAGAAAAACACCTGCCTAAAGAAAGTTTGAAGAAATAAGATTTACAAATGGTAAAAGGATCCTGGGCAGTTATTCACACCTTTTATTTTTCGGAACATCAATCACAACCTTTTGCTGAAAGCTGTCTTTTCCAGCTCTAAAAAGGAACTCAAACCTCAATTTCTTAAAGCCACACAAGGTTGGTTTAATGCCCATCAACATCAGGTGTTTTCCGCCACGTTGTAAAAAAAGCGTACTACCCGGCGCAATCTCCATTTCAGGAATTTCTATCATTTCCATGTATTCTTTACCATTCTCATCTTTTCTAGGTACATGATCATGCAGCTCAACGCGGTCAAAAACATCGGGGGTAACCTCAACTTTATATAAGGTAATAGCATAAGTGTTGCCATTATAAATGCTTACATAACCAGCGCCATTTTTAGGACCATTTAAAATTTTTAATTCTAAGTTTTTGACCTTAACTTTGTCGCTTGCCAAAAGCACTGGAACCATTAATAAAAAAAACACCCAACGCATAGCCATAAGTAAATTAAATTCACTATACTGAACATATGACCTTTAGTTACGGTAAGCAATGGCATTACCACTGGTAGTGATTACAGGCCTTTCAGGGGCTGGCAGGACAACAGCTTTAAAGGCTCTCGAAGACCAAGGATATCAAGCAATTGATAACCTACCCTTACTAATGATGCCAGCCCTTGTGGATCATCTCTTAAAAAATCCAGCATCAAGTGCACCAGTTGTTGTAGGCTTAAGATCCATTGATTTTACAGCTCCTCAAGTTGAAGCTCTTTTAAAAAATCTTCGAGCGAACCCTAAAATTGATCTGCGCATCATCTATTTAGAATGCAGCGAAGAAAAAATTCTACATCGTTATAATGAAACACGTCGTCCACACCCTATTGAAGCGCAGCATTTGCAAGCAGCTATTGCGCTGGAAAAATCGCAACTTGCTCCCTTGAAAAAAATTGCCGAAATGCAGCTTGATACCACTGACCTTACTGTTCGTCATCTTAGAAAAATCTTACAACACTACTTTTTTGAAAGTGAGGTACAGGACCTTAAAATTCAGCTGCTCTCATTTTCTTATAAACAAGATCTTCCAAAATTTGCCGACCTCGTACTTGATATGCGTTTTTTGAGTAATCCTTTCTATGACATGGAGTTGCGCCCTTTATCAGGCAAGCATAAAAAAGTACAAGACTACATAAAACAAGACTCGCGCTGGATGATAGTTGAACACCACTTCAAAGAATTTTTAATGGGTGCTATCAACGGATACAAGGAACAGGGACGTTTCTACCTAACAATTGCATTTGGGTGCACAGGCGGACAACACCGCAGCGTGTTTATAACTGAATTTTTTCATAACATTCTTAAGAAATTGCACTATGATTGTATCGTTGAACACCGGGACTTAAGGACAGATAAATTATGATTGGTATATTACTTCTCACCCATGGCCCCTTGGGGCATGCGCTTGTTGAAACTCTTGAAGGCATAATGGGCCCACAAGAACATATTCTGTGCATTGCTTTTCACCCAAATGATGACGCTGAAATAAAGCGCAAAGAATTATACAAGGCGATAGATGAGCTGAACACAGGCAGAGGCGTGGTAATTTTAACCGATATGTTCGGAGGAACCCCATCTAACTTAGCAATGTCTGCATTAGGCGTGAAACCCATTGAAGTAATTGCCGGCGTGAATTTGCCCATGTTTATTAAGTTTGTTGAAAATAGAAAAAACACAGTACTTCCAGAAGCAGCGCAAAAAGCATTTGATGCAGGGCGCAAATATATTCAAATTGCATCTACACTTTTATCCCCTGCACAAGCTATTAACGGATGACGAATTATTCTTTTGAAGTGCTTATTCCAGAAGGGTTGCACGCTAGACCGTGTGCAAAAATTATTGAAATTCTAAAGGCTTTTGAACCGGTGCACATCACCTTTGGTCAGACTACTTTAAAAGCCCTTTCAATGCTTGAATTGCTTTTGCTAAAAATACCTACAGGTTCAACCGTGACCATAAGCACAAGCGCACCTCTGCCAACGGAGGTCATAGAGAAATTACAGCAAGTTTTTTCTGATTTGTAGTCATTAAAAACCGCAGCTGTTACACTGCGGTTGGAATTAGTACACCTTTACTCATTTTAACGTGCAAATAGCACTATTTAACTTTAGCAGTTCCAAACTTCACAACCCTAATCATGCTTGAAAGCTCAGCTCGGAGAGTCGCTGCCACCACTTCAACTTTTTCATCATTCTTAAGTCGTTGTGTAAGCTGAACTTGAACTGAATCCATGGGGCCAGCATAGGTTTCCATGCACATTACTTCCGTATTTCCATTATAGCTATATGCAACTGTATATCTAGATACTTCATAGTCTTTTTCAATTTTATCTTCTTCATGTATTTTTTGAAAATCATCGCAAGATGGGCGCATCCCGTTAAGAACGCCCTCACTACAAGGTTTGGCAAAATATCTCCTGCCAACATAAGTTTTCACCGTATAGATTTTTGACCAGCTTGAAGGGTCTTCCTTGGCAGGAATAAACTCATAAAAATTTTCAGTATTAGCAATGCATTTTGTGGCAGAAGGAATAGAAACCTGAAGGGTAAGCCCTCCTGTTTCACTACCTACGTGAAGATGATTAATGGGAAGCAAAAGTGTAACTTCCTTCCCCTTAAATACTTCTGCAGCAAAGACAGCTGCACAAAAAGCATTTAGACATACCATTAATAGAAATATTTTTAGTTTATGCATAAAGTTTCCAATTAAATATAATTGTATTATGTAAATATATAGCATTAGAATAAATTATAAGTTTAAAATGTAAGTTTCAATTTTAAATGCTTATTTAAATAAGCTCAGCTAACGCATAATCCTAAGTTTTCCACATAAGTGTTGAAGAATCGTGCCCAGTGTATCAGCAATGTCTTTTCGCTTAACCACTATATCAAGCATGCCATGATCACGCAGGTATTCAGAGCGTTGAAAGCCTTCTGGCAATTTCTGACGAATGGTTTCTTCAATAACGCGTGCGCCTGTAAAGCCGATAATCGCGCCAGGTTCAGCAAGGCTAATATCGCCAAGCATTGCAAAAGATGCGCTAACACCTCCGGTTGTAGGGTCGGTTAGTAATGTAATGTAAGGTAGCCTAGCCTCTTTTACCATTTGCACAGCAATTGTGGTTCTTGGCATTTGCATTAAAGACAGAATTCCTTCTTGCATACGCGCTCCACCTGACGCAGTGATCGCAAGCATAGGACTGTGACTTTTAACAGCAAGTTCAGCAGCTGATACCATTGCTTGCCCAGCATAAAGCCCCATTGATCCTCCCATAAAATCAAAATCAAAAATACATACAACGACATTATGTCCTTTAACCTGACCAAAAGCCACAAGGACAGAATCCTCATTGCCAGTTTTATGACGATATTCTTTTAGCCTATCGGCATAACGTTTTGAGTCTTTAAACTTTAGGGGATCATGAATTGCTTTAGGAACATCTTGCAAAGTATATAACCCATTATCAAATAGATTATGTAAACGCTCCTTAGCAGTAATACGCATATGATTATCACAATGGTGACATACACCAAGATTTGCCTTTAAATCTCGGTGAAATAGCATGTGCTCACAACCAGGACACTTAGTCCATAGATTTTCTGCGACATCTACCTTTTTGTTAATCAATGCCTGAATTTTAGGCTTTACGAAGTTTGTTAACCAGTTCATAAAATTTTCCTAATGAAAGTGGGGAAAAGACTTTCTTTTCCCCACTCTTTTTAAACCATAGTTTTATGCTGAAGCTTTATTCTGCAGCTTCTGCATCAACTTTCTTCTTCGTCTCTTTTTTTGGTTTTGCAGGTGCGTCTTCCGCTGATTCTGCAGCAGCTTTTTTAGATTTTGCTTTGCTTAAAGCTGTTCCCAAAATATCGCCAAGAGTTGCCCCACTATCTGATGAACCATAAGTTGATAAAGCTTCTTTTTCTTCATCCATTTCACGAGACTTAATTGACAGGCTCACTTTACGAGATGATTTTTCAACAGCTGCAACTTTTGCATCAATTTTTTCACCTACAGCAAAACGGTCAGTACGTTGTTCCGCACGGTCTTTTGCAATATCACCTTTTTTGATGTATCCGCTTAAACCATTAGCAAGCGCAACTTCCATGCCGCGGTCATCAATGGCAGTAATTGAACATGTTACAACATCGCCCTTTTTGATTGATGAAAATGCATCAGCCAAAGGATCACCAGTAACTTGCTTCACACCAAGGCTTACACGTTCTTTTTCTGGATCAATATCAAGAACTTTCACTTTTAGCATTTGGCCTTTTGTGAATTGCTTTAGAGTTTCCTCAGTAGTTTCTTCCCAAGCGATGTCGTTAATGTGAACCATACCATCTAGCTGGTCATTAATTCCAACGAACAAACCAAATTCTGTAACGTTCTTAATAACGCCTTCAAAGATGCTTCCAAGTGGGTGATCTTCAACTAGTTTTTGCCATGGATTATCCATACATTGCTTTAGACCAAGACTGATCCGACGCTTTGATAGATCAACTACCAACACAACAACTTCAACTTCTTGTCCAACGACTAGAATTTTCCCTGGGTGAAGATTCTTCTTCGTCCAGCTCATTTCTGTTACATAAATCAAGCCTTCAATCGCTGGTTGCAATTCAACAAACGCACCGTAGTCAGTAATGTTTGTAACCTTACCTGTAACTTTTTGACCTGGCTTGTATTGTAAATCAATATTCTTCCATGGGTCTGTTTCAAGCTGCTTCATGCCTAATGAAATACGTTGAGTCTCTTTGTTATAACGAATAACTTGAACGTCAATTGTTTCACCAATTTTCAATACTTCATTTGGATGGTTAATACGACGCCATGAGATATCAGTCACATGCAGCAATCCATCTACGCCACCAAGGTCAATAAACGCACCGTAATCGGTAATGTTTTTAACAACACCAGCAACAACCTGACCTTCTGAAAGGTTAGCAACTAGTTCTGTGCGTGCTTCTGCGCGTGATTCTTCTAGAACTGAGCGTCGCGAAACAACGATGTTGCTACGGCTCTTGTCCATTTTCAAAATCTTGAATGGTTGGGCGATATTCATTAGCGGCATCAAATCACGAATTGGGCGAATATCAACTTGGCTACCTGGCAAGAAGGCAATTACGCCATCAAGATCAACAGCAAAACCACCTTTTACGCGTCCAAAAATAACACCATTTATATGTCCACCAGAAACCAACGCTTCTTCCAAAATATTCCATGAAGCTTCGCGACGCGCTTTTTCAACGCTAAGCATAGCTTCACCATGACGATCTTCTAAACGCTCAACATACACATCAATACGATCACCAACTTTTGCTTCATGCATTCCTGCACGGCCAGTAATTTCTTTCAATGGAACGCGACCTTCGGACTTCATTCCAATGTCGATTGTTGCCATGTCATTATAGATAGTAATAATTGTGCCTTTAACAACCTTACCTTCGAATGTACGGCTGTCTTGCATGAATTCATTTAATAGATCTGAAAAATTCTCTTTGTTGGCTTGCATGTTAAGATGTTTCCTGAAGTGTGGCTCGGGATATGAAAAAAAGAGCCGGTTAGATGTTATAACTAGGGGGATTATGCCATATTTAGCAAGATCTGCAAAGGATTAATTCCCTTGACATTACGTCCTTTTGGGCGGAGTCAAAGCCTTTTTAATTTTTTCAATTCCAAACTTACGTAAATAAAAGGATTGATTTTTAACTTCTCTAAAAGCATCTGCTGCGCTCTCTTGATCAGTGCTTCGCTGCACGTAAGCTTCAGCGAGAGACTGTTGAATTTGTTCAGCTGTTTTAGGACCTTCAGCAAAGAGAGAACCAAACCCCATAAACATAGCATTAGCCCCTCTAAAACCAACACAGTACAGATTTTCACCGCGAGAATAATCTAAAGAAACTGCACCTAAACACTTTGGATGTCCTTTAATATAAAGAAAGTCTCCTAATTGGACATCTGAAATATCATCGATTTGTACTAACTCATCGAATAAATATAAGGAACAGATTGTCTCTAATTTTTTGAAATAAGGAGCACTGACAAAATCTAGACTCTGACGCTCTAGAAAAGATTTTATTGAATTAACGCGAATATCTGAATAAAAAGCACTAAGCACAGAAAATTTAACCATCGTAGCGGCACTTGTACATTCTATAACTAATTCGTTCGGATATTCGCGAACATGGGTAACACACTGTGAAAGTGGGATTCCCTTTTTGGGTAACACATGCCTAATTTCCATACCTTCAGTGCTTGATAGAGCCTGTATTACTTCCCAAGAGAAAGGAACAATAAATTCTTCCTGAATAATGTTTCCAGCACTTTGCATAAGTTCAGGTTGCTTAATTTCAGGAAATCTACCCTTTCTATTCAAGACATCATAAATTTCAAAAATCGTGTTGGCAACCTTACGACGTATTTGATTTTCCACGGCCTCCATGGTGCGGCAAGGACCTATGCTAGCTAGTCCAGAATTTTTAAAAAAGGAAAATCCTTCATCATCTCCACTACCTATTACCACAGTGAAAGAGAATATGGCCCCTAATAAAACTAATTTTTTGAACATTATTATCCCTATACAACTAACAATAAAACAAGCTTGAGTAGGTAATATGTCACAAGTGCATCATATAAACAATGCAGACATGTAAGTTTTGGAAGGGAATTTAATTTTG
>CAITNM010000028.1 GCA_903893805.1 uncultured Alphaproteobacteria bacterium
CGCCATGAATTGAGCGCCACCAGTCTCCGCTAGTACCTTCGTAATTGCCGCTGTTAACGATGTCTTTCCATGGTCAACGTGACCAATCGTTCCTATGTTACAGTGTGGCTTGTTCCTCGAAAATTTCTCTTTTGACATGATTAAGCTCCTTACGCCATCTTCGCTTTAATTTCATCCGCTACATTTTGCGGAACTTGTTCATAGTGATCAAACACCATAGAAAATTGTGCACGACCTTGTGACATGGAACGTAAAGTGTTCACATATCCAAACATATTCGCTAGCGGCACCAAAGCATTGATCACGCGCGCATTTCCGCGCTGATCCATGCCAGTAACCTGCCCACGGCGACTATTTAAGTCACCGATAACATCACCCAAATAATCTTCTGGTGTAACGACTTCTACTTTCATTACTGGCTCTAACAACTTTGGAGCACACTTTAAAATACCTTCTCTGAATGCTGCACGTGAAGCAATTTCGAAAGCCAATGCGCTTGAGTCAACATCATGGTATGCACCATCTGTAAGAGTCGCTTTAAAATCAATTGTTGGAAATCCAGCTACAACACCAGTGCCAAGTGCTGATTCCAAACCTTTTGTAACACCTGGAATATACTCTCTTGGAACAGAACCACCCACAACTTTATTTTCAAACACGAATCCAGAACCTGGCTCTAAAGGCTCAAATGTAAATTTAACGCGAGCAAACTGACCTGCACCACCACTCTGTTTTTTATGAGTGTAATCATAATCAGCCGCTTTTGTGATGGTTTCACGGTATGCAACCTGTGGAGCACCAATATTTGCTTCTACTTTATATTCACGTTTTAGAATATCAACCTTAATCTCAAGGTGTAATTCTCCCATTCCCTTCATAACTGTTTGACCAGTTTCTTGATCTGTATGAACACGGAATGATGGATCTTCAGAAACCAAACGCGCTAGAGCAATTCCCATTTTTTCTTGGTCAGCCTTTGTTTTGGGCTCGATCGCAATTTCAATAACCGGGTCTGGAAATTCCATTTTTTCTAAAATCACAGGCTTATTGCTATCACACAAAGTGTCACCTGTTGTTGTGCACTTCAAGCCACACAATGCAACGATGTCACCAGCATAAGCTTCTTTAATATCTTCACGTGAGTTTGCATGCATCAAAAGCATACGGCCAACACGTTCTTTTCTATCTTTTGTTGAGTTATCAACCCCAGAGCCTGATTCAAGCTTACCAGAATAAACTCGCATAAATGTAATAGAACCAACAAACGGATCCGTCATAATTTTGAAAGCGAGACCCGAAAAAGGCTCTGAGTCTTCTGATTTACGAACGACTTCGTTGCCGCGATCGTCAATACCATTAACAAAACCAATATCCGCTGGAGAAGGAAGATAATCCACAACTCCATCAAGCAAAGGTTGAACACCCTTGTTTTTGAATGCACTACCACAAAGAACAGGAACAAACATGCTTTTTACTGTCCCAAGACGAATCGCTGCTTTTAGTTGAGCAACTGTAGGCTCTTTGCCTTCCAGATACGATTCCATCAATGCGTCATCGGCTTCAACAGCAGTTTCAATCAAGCGATGCCTATATTCAGCCGCTTTCTCTTTTAAATCTGCTGGAATTTCAACGATATCAAATTGAGCACCAAGACTTTCATCACGCCAGATAATTGCGTTATTATTGACAAGGTCAACGATTCCAGCAAAATCTGCTTCAGCACCAACTGGCAACATTGTAACAAGAGGACGAGCACCAAGACGGTCAACAATCATGTCAACGCAGCGATAGAAATCAGCGCCCATACGATCTAACTTGTTAATGAAGCAAATTCTAGGCACTTTGTATTTGTCAGCCTGACGCCAAACAGTTTCAGACTGCGGCTCCACACCCGCAACACCATCAAATACAGCAACAGCACCGTCTAAAACTCGCAAAGAACGCTCAACTTCAATAGTAAAGTCGACGTGTCCTGGAGTATCAATGATATTAATGCGGTGATCATTCCAAAAACAGGTTGTCGCAGCAGAAGTGATAGTGATACCACGTTCTTGCTCTTGCTCCATCCAGTCCATGACGGCAGTGCCTTCGTGAACTTCACCAATTTTGTAAGATTTTCCTGTATAGTAAAGAATGCGTTCTGTTGTCGTGGTTTTTCCGGCGTCTATATGCGCCATAATACCAATATTACGATAATGATCTAACGGTGTTGTACGTGCCATAATTTAAAACCCTACTACCAACGATAATGGGCAAACGCACGGTTTGCTTCTGCCATTTTATGCGTATCTTCACGCTTCTTAACTGATGCGCCGCGGCTATTAGCAGCATCCATCAGCTCACCACTCAAACGATCAATCATCGTTTTTTCTGAACGGGAACGGGCTGCATTAATCAGCCATCGGAATGCTAAAGCCTGAGAGCGCTCAGAACGAACTTCTGTTGGAACCTGATAAGTGGCACCACCTACACGGCGCGAACGAACTTCCAAGGCTGGCTTTACATTAGTCAAAGCCTCATGAAAGAGCTCTATAGAATTTTTTCCACTTTTTTCCTGAATTTTATCAAGCGCAGCATAAAAAATCTTTTCAGAAACAGATTTTTTCCCTTGCATCATAATACAATTCATAAATTTAGCAACAACTACATCGCCAAACTTAGCATCAGGATTGATATCGCGTTTTACCGCCGCACGACGTCGTGACATGTTTAAACCTCTTCACTATTTCAAAGAACTTCAATAAAAATTAAATTACTTAGGACGCTTCGCACCGTATTTAGAACGACTTTGCTTACGATCCTTAACTCCTTGCGTATCCAATGTACCACGTACAATATGATAACGCACACCTGGCAAGTCCTTTACGCGACCACCACGAATAAGAACAACAGAGTGCTCTTGAAGGTTATGCCCTTCACCAGGAATATACCCAGTCACTTCATAACCATTTGTTAAGCGAATACGCGCTACCTTACGCAACGCAGAGTTTGGCTTTTTTGGAGCCGTTGTAAACACGCGAGTGCAAACACCACGACGTTGTGGACAGGCTTCCAAAGCTGGAACCTTGTTACGGTTAACTTTAGGCTCTCTTGATTTTCGTAATAACTGATTAATTGTTGGCATAAACTACATCTCTAGGTGTTATTTTGTAAAATTCCCTTTAAACTCAGTGTATCCTAATAATGGATACAGCCAAAGTCAAGCATTTCTTTTCCTTCAAGCAACGCGCAAAGAGCATTCCATTTTTTCAATGGCAGACTTCTCATCTAATTGCTCTACAGCAGAGAGCTCACGAACAAAACGTTCGACTGCCGCCTGATAAATCTGACGCTCGCTGTAAGACTGCTCTGTATCATTTCCACGCCTGTACAAATCGCGTATAACCTCTGCTATTGACGAAGGTAATCCAGAGTTGATTTTTGTTTCGTATTCCTGAGCACGACGACTCCACATTACGCGGCGAGGTTTTGTGCGGATAGAAAGCATTTTCAGCGCATCATCCATTTCTTTTTTTGTGCTCAAAGAACGAAGTCCTGCGTTTTTTGCCTTTTCTTTTGGCAAACGCAGTACCATTTTATCTTTCTCAAAATTAATAACAAGCAATACTAGCTCATTACCCGCAATGTTATGAGATTCGCTTCCAATAAGTTTTCCGACGCCATGCGCAGGATAAACAACATATTCGCCAACCTTAAAATTCTTTGCCACCATTATTTATTCCTTCAAAAAAAAACTTTTGTATTTCCCTTGGTATGGGAACGATTTTCAAAAATTCAAGAGCTAAATTAAGCCCGTGGCTCCTTACTAAAATGCTCAAGGTACTTACGTTGCACCTTAGCCCAATCATCTGCATCAAGAGGAGGTTCTTTTTTACGAGTAATGTTTGGCCACTTTTTAGAGTACTCATTATTAAGCTCCAACCAAGCTCCAGCTTCATCTCTAGTGTCAGGAAGTATTGCCTCAATAGGACATTCCAATTCGCAAACACCGCAGTCAATACAAATATCAGGATCAATCACTAGCATGTTCTCCCCCTCAAAAAAGCAGTCTACCGGACACACCTCGACGCAGTCAGTATACTTACACTTAATACAGGCTTCAGTAACAACGTAAGTCACAAAAAAAATAGGGATATTTCACACTATCGCTACAAGTAGCATATCTACCCAAGACAAACAAGATATGAGCTCTTATTTTTTATGTAAAATTTTATTATAAATATTTATAATTTTTCGATTTATAATGTCGATACAATACATTTTCTCAACTTCTTTTCGTCCCTGCTGGCCCATTTTCTCACACGCTTTTTGGTCGGAAAAACACCTTTCAAATGCTTTTTCTAATTCATTCAGATTCTTGATTGGCACTTTTATACCATTGCCTTTGTGCACAATATCACCACACCCTACAGCATCAGTTGTAATAACTGGTAGTCCGCAGGCCATCGCCTCAAGCAATGATTTGGGCAGACCTTCCCTGTAACTTGGCAAAACAGCAACATGAGTTTGCGCATAAATATTTTGAATATCATCAACATGGCCTAACCATTCAACAGCACCCTCTTTGTGCCATTTTTCCAAAACAGTTAAAGGAATTGATTCTGGATTTTCAGGATCAGGATTCCCCACTAAAAGAAAATGTACTTTTTTAGATGGGTTATTCGCTACAAAATTTTTGGCTGCCCCTACAAATTCCCCCACTCCCTTACTCCATAACATACGCGCTACAAGCGTAAAGGTAAAAGCCCCCTGCTTCGTTACCCGATGAAAAGTTTTTGTGTTCACCCCTGATCCTGGGACAAAATGTAAATCACTTTTTGGCAGCAATGCCTTACAGTCGCGAAAGTCCTGTTGATTTTGAACAAGCACACTAACACTTGAATGATTGAGAATGAATTTAAGCGCAAGCTTAACAAACGGCCTAAGTAACCGAGCCTTAAGTTGACGCGAGGTAAAAATATACCCGAAGCCATTGATAGCACTTACACTAGGTATGTTATAAAACCTAGCAATTGCAGCCCCATACAATGCTGGCTTTAAAGCAACATTATGCATAATAGAAGGCCTAAATTTTTTAAATGCTGCAAGCAAATGAATAATCGTTTTAATCTCAACAAAAGGATTTAAACTTCCTCGCTTAAACTCAACAGGAAAAGTATCTATGCCAGCTATTTTATGAATATCTTTTTTAGGAAATTCAGTCGTTGCTACAGCAACATTAAATCCTGATGCTTGAGTTTGACGACATAAAGCTAAGCGATGACTTAAAAAATATTCTGCTTTTGCCACAACATATAAAAGCTTCATAAAACTTTAAGAGCGCCTTCAAATATTTTTCTGACAGGAGCTTCAACTCGAACAAAATTTTCACAAATTATTGCTTTTCCTACCGCTCTGCGTTCGCTCAATTGCAAAAAAGAAAACTGTTCTTTTTTTAAACGCTCGGCCCAAAATAAAGGCAAAAATGTTTGAATATATAAACTGCCATTATTTTCGTTAATGTTGTGCTTGGGAGAAAAATAGCGGTACACGTAATCAAACGGAACAGTAGCATCTTCTGCTGTTAACACAATCCGATCATAATCAAGCTTAGCAATTCGATTGAAATCAGTCTCTAGCCTTATCAATTCTTCAACAGTGCGCAGCTCAACCACGCATGTCTTTCCCATTTCACGAACAGAAATAGGCATAATATCAAACGCCTGATTCAACCGTTCTGGCATCTCAGTAATTTCCAAACATAATTTTGGAACAACGACCATGACAGTATCTTTTTTTATTTCAACTTCAAAAGAACCACTAGCTGTATGCAGAACGTCTTGTTGTCCAGAAAAATGCTTAACCACACCCAAAAGACCATGGTTGATTGGCCAAACACTTCCATCTTTTGTTATGGTTTCAACCCAAGTTTTTCCGTTTTCTTTCCAAACAAAACACGTAACCGTTTGACAAAGTTCAATTGCAATCTTGGTTGCTAATTCATGATCAGGTTTTTTTGGAACATCAACAATAGCAGCTGCATGTCCCTGAAAAGGAACTTCCGCAAAGCAATCATAGATACAGTAATTCAGGGTTAACATCGCCCACCCTAGGTATTCATAGTCTGGAAAAAGTCATGGTTACTCTTGCTAAATTTAAGCTTATCTAGCAAAAACTCCATTGCCTCAACGGTACCCATGGGGTTCAGAATACGGCGCAATACCCACATTTTTGCAAGCTCGGCCTTATCAGTAACCAGCAATTCTTCTTTGCGAGTTCCTGACTTATTAATGTCTATTGTTGGGAACACACGCTTATCTGAAAGCTTGCGCTCAAGCACAATTTCAGCGTTTCCTGTACCTTTGAATTCTTCAAAAATCACTTCGTCCATACGCGACCCCGTATCAACAAGAGCTGTAGCAATAATTGTAAGTGAGCCACCTTCTTCAATATTACGTGCCGCACCAAAGAAACGCTTTGGACGTTGCAACGCATTAGCATCAACACCACCAGTTAAAACCTTACCTGATGAAGGAACCACTGTATTATATGCACGCGCCAAACGAGTAACAGAGTCAAGAAGGATAACAACATCTCTCTTTTGTTCGACCAAACGCTTTGCTTTTTCGATAACCATTTCTGCAACCTGAACATGTCGAGCTGCTGGCTCATCAAAAGTAGAGCTAACAACTTCTCCCTTTACCGATCGCGCCATATCAGTTACTTCTTCTGGTCGCTCATCAATAAGCAACACAATTAAATAAACATCTGGATGATTTGCCGTAATAGAGTGTGCAATACTTTGAAGCATAACTGTTTTACCAGTCCTAGGAGGAGCTACAATCAATGCACGCTGCCCCATACCCATTGGCGACACCAAATCAATAATTCGTGATGTGAAATCTTTAGATGGCTTACCATCACCAAGCTCAAGGTTTAAACGTCTATCGGGATACAAAGGCGTCAAGTTATCAAAATTTATACGATGACGAATCTCTTCTGGCTCAGAAAAATTAATTTTTTTGATTTTAATCAAAGCAAAATAACGTTCTCCTTCTTTAGGAGCGCGAATTTCGCCTTCAACACTATCCCCCGTACGAAGTCCCAGCCTACGCACTTGGTTTGGTGAAACATAAATATCATCAGGACCCGGCAAATAATTTGATTCAGGAGAACGCAAAAAACCAAAGCCATCTTGCAAGATTTCAATGACTCCATCGCCATAAATTGCAATATCTTTTTCTGCTAGCTTCTTTAAAATTGCAAACATTAAGTCTTGCTTACGCAAGCTGCTTGCATTCTCTATATCATGCTCTTCAGCAATAATTAAAAGCTCTGCAGGGGTTTTCTTTTTCAAATCTTGTAAATGCATAAATTCTCTCAGAAAGGTCTTACTATAACAAATATGACTATTAAAATTAGAAGGAGTGTGGGAATCTCATTGATGGTTCTAAAGAACTTCGAAGACTTAGAGCAAACACCTTGTTTAAGTTGTTTCCTCCAACTGCCTAAGCAGAAGTGAACCACAATTAACAAAATTACGCAAGTGAGTTTTGCGTGCACCCAAGGTGCAACTATGTATCCCGGCATGCAAAGCAATAAAACGCCTGTAAAAATTGCCATATGCATAGCCGGTTGCATAATCACTCGAAAAAGCTTTTCTTCCATTATTTCTAGCATTTTCCCATTCTCAGGATACTCTGTGTGGTACACAAAAAGTCTAGGTAAATAAAACAAACCTGCCATCCACGAAACTATCGCAACAATATGCACAACCTTAATCCAGGAATAATACTCAAAAATAAAATCCACTGCTAATTTTCTAAAATTCTAAATACCTACTGGGAATGTACCATAATTTTTGTTAGGGTGAATATGTACTGAAATTAAGTTTACAAAGGAGAGATTTGTGAAAGGTTTTTTAATAGCATCGATTCTTAGCATATCAACGCTATCTGCCGATGGTGGCATGGGCGGGTTTGATATGATGCAGTTCGTTCCACTAGTTCTAATATTTGTTATATTCTACTTTCTTATTATGCGACCACAACAAAAAAAGGCACGTGTTCATCAAGAAATGTTAAAAGAACTACGTCGTGGAGATCGCGTTGTAACAGCTGGCGGACTTTTAGGGACCGTGGATAAAGTTGTTAATGAGGGGGAAATTAGCCTTGAAATTGCTGACAATGTAAAAGTTCGCGTTGTGAAATCAACTGTAACTGAAGTTGTTTCTAAAACCCATCCGATTGCTGAAAATACAAAACACGCATCAGTGAATAAAGATGTAGACCCAAAAATTTCTCGCTCTGTTTCTGCGCCTGTTAAGAAGGTAAATCCTTTGAAAACTAAGCCGGTCACAAAACCCGTTGCGAAACCTAACGCTAAAAAACCAACAAAAAAATCTAAGTAAGCGAACCCAACCCGATGATGTTATTTGGCTTCTCTCAAACGCGCAAAGCTACAATTATTGTAGCTTGCGTAGCCGGCATGTTATTTTGCCTACCAAATATGGTAAGTAAAGAGACTGTCGAAAAATTCCCTTCATGGCTACAAAACACAGTTAGTCTTGGGCTTGACCTTAGGGGAGGATCACATCTTCAGTTGGAAGTTGATTTAAAAGCTGTGAACGCAGAATTTTTAAGCAACCTTCTTACTGACGTGCGTGGTGCTCTTCGTAAGGAACACAAAATGTACTTGAACCTTCGCGTTGAAGGAAGAGAAAGCAACCCTAAGCTTTTTTTTGATTTAAAGGACCTTACCCATAAAGACAAAGTTGCTAGCATCATCAAAAAAATTGACGCGTCCCTATTAACAGAAGTTTCTGAACAAGGACAAGTCTCTATTACTGTTGACCCAATTGCTTCACAAAATCGCTCAAAGCAAATTATTGAACAATCAATTGAAGTCATTCGTCGTCGTATCGATGAAACAGGCACTAAAGAACCAACTATTCTTCGTCAAGGAACTGATCGCATTATTATTCAGCTTCCTGGCGTTGATGATCCTCAAGAAGTTAAAAAACGCCTAGGTAAAACTGCCAAAATGACTTTCAACATGGTAGATAATGGCGCTCAAAACACAGGGCTTGCAGGGCCAGACTCGACCATGATGGATTATATCCGAGGTGGCGAAGAAGAAGGTGGCCAGAAGATTGCTGTACGCAATCAGGTTTCAGTGAGCGGTGACAATTTAGTTGATGCTCAAGCGACTACAGATCCACAAACTGGAGAAATTGGCGTTTCCCTACGTTTTAATAATATTGGAGCACGCAAATTTGCTGAAATTTCTGCCAACAGTATTGGCAAGCAATTTGCCATTGTGTTAGATGGAAAAGTCCTAACCGCGCCAGTCTTTAGATCAGCAATTCCAAATGGTAATGCGGAAATTTCAGGTGGGTTTCGCACCATCAGAGAAGCAAATGAATTAGCTCTATTACTACGGGCTGGCTCTCTACCTGCTCCGCTGAAAGTTGTTGAAGAAAGAACCGTTGGTCCAAGCCTTGGCGCAGATTCCATTCACGATGGACGCAACGCCACCGTGATCGCCTTCTTAATGGTTTCTGTCTTTATGTTCCTTGGCTATTCTATGTTTGGTATTTTTGCAAACCTAGCATTAGTTTTCAACATGGTCCTACTTTTTGCAGGTCTTTCATTGCTACAAGCAACTCTTACGCTTCCTGGTATTGCAGGCATTGCCATGACCATTGGTATGGCTGTTGATGCCAACGTCTTAATCTATGAACGAATAAAAGAAGAACTTAGGTCAGGCACCGCAGCTTTAGCTGCCATTGAAGCAGGTTATGAACGAGCAATGACTACAATTATAGATTCAAACCTCACCACTCTTATTGCAGCAGGTGTGCTATATGAGTTTGGTTCAGGACCTATTCGCGGATTTGCGGTTACCACAGCAATTGGTATTTCCGTATCAATGTTCACTGCCTTATCTGTTACAAAATTAGTAACGGCCTGGTGGTTTAAAAATAAACAAGTTGAAACCTTGCCCATTTAAGGAAAAATATGGCTGTTCTAAATCTAATCCCCCATAACACCAATTTTGACTTTATTGGTAAGCGTAAAATCACATTTTCTATTGTGATCCTTTCAACACTCATTTTTATGGGTAGTCTTTTGTTTAAAGGACTAAACTACGGCATCGACTTTAAAGGTGGCGTGGTCATGGAAGTTCGCATGCCAACCATCCCAAATATTTCTCATTTGCGCGAACAACTTGAACCTTTGAAACTTGGGGAAGTTGCCATTCAGGAATTCGGCTCAGCTCAAGACCTAATGATTAAATTTGAAAATGTTACAGGACAAAGCACCATCCCAGAAACTGCTGTCAGCAACATTAAAACCATATTAGGTGACGGAGTTGAATACAGAAGAATAGAAACTGTCGGTCCAAAAGTTGGGGATGAAATGGTGCACAGTGGCTTAATGGCTGTTTTGTATGCCTTACTTGGCATCCTCATTTATGTAGCCTTTAGATTTGAATGGCGCTTTGCCTTGTGCGCTGTTATTGCACTTGGTCATGATTGCTTTTTAATTTTAGGAATGTATTCTTTGTTTCCATTAGAATTTAATGAAACGGCAATTACAGCGATTCTAATTACTGCTGGTTATTCAATTAACGACACCATCGTTGTGCTAGATAGAATCCGTGAGAATATTAAACGCTGTCGCAAAATTACTCTTGTGGAAATTTTAAACAAAAGCATTAACGAAACATTATCTCGGACAATTTTAACTGTTGTTACAACATTCCTTGCAGTGCTGGCCTTGTTCATGTTCGGCGGACCAGTCATTGCGGTATTCGTGTTACCTATCCTCATTAGCATGGTCATCGGAACATTATCATCCATTTTCGTTGCATCACCTTTATTGCTTTACTTCAATGTGAAGTACGGTAAGGTGCTTGATGAAGAGGAAGAACGCATCGCTAAGTCCCTTGAAACAGAAGGTCGTTACGAGGCTTCAGTTCCAAAACAATTTGCTGACGATGGCGTTATTGAAGATGAAGGTCCAGTAAGAAGATAGCTTACTTTTTTAGGCATAACTTAATCTATCTGACCTAACACTCATACAAATAGAATTACACATTCTTATATGGCGGTGTATTTTATGAAAAATTCTATTTTATGTTTATGCATATTAATAAGTGTAACTGCTGTGCAAGCTGCCGCATTCACTGACGGAAACGAAAGAACAGAAACCGGAAGTAATCGCGCAATAATTAATACCCCCCAGCATCAGTCCATAATAAATCAGCTGCTTAGCAGAGAAATCAACTCTAATTTTCAACCAGTTGGCTTAAGTATATTATTAATTTCTAGCTTTCCAGAAGAACAAATGCGTCGTTGGAAAAACACCTACATAAAATACTTTTCAGAAAAAACCCCAAGAGAGGAGGCTAGATTAATTTGCTTGGCAACAGATTTTACTCAGTGCGCTAAAATTCACCCTAGCGAATTTTATAACTTCTTGGTACTTTTTGAAAAATTAGAATCTATAGATAAAGCTGATGAAGCTTTAGCAAAAAAATATAGCATAAGAAAATCTCACATTCTTGCAGCAGCATTTGGATTTGGATTTGCAAACAATCGTGTTGTAACAGCAGAAGAAGCTTTAGAAGCTTTTTCTCGCAATATAATTTCAGCCATGTATGTTTGACGTTAATAGAGGCATTGCTAAGTCTCTTGGAACAGAAGACCGTTACGAGTCTTCCAAATTTGCTGACGACGAAGTTATCGAAGATTAAGGTCCTGGCGAAGGCAGTTTAATTTACTATCAGCTCCAATTGGACTAAAACACAGACTGTATTAAAGCTTCAGGCAAATCACAGACTTTTATTTAAAATTTTTCGTAAAATTTATAAGATTGTTACAAGGCTACTAATCTGCTACAAAATTCTTGTATGACATACTGTCTGCTCAATCAGGCATGAATACAATCAACTCTATAATATTTCCCGAAAGGATTTTTATGTTTCAACACACAAAATATTTAGCTGGAACAATTGCATTATTGCTTGGCACCAGCATGTTTGCTTCTGAATTTAATGAGGGAGACGCAGAAACTCTTTCACAAGATTTAGCTGCTTTAAGCATAACTTCTGCTGTTGCACCTGAAACACTTCATACCAATGAAGAAGCTGCAAAAACAAAAAAAAATCAAGAAACAATAGATATTTTCAATACATACTATGTCATGACAAACTCATATAAAAAACATACTGAAGAAGATTTAGCATCTTACCGACGTTCCCTCGCTGCAGAAATTCAACCTGGTGAAAGGCCAGAAAATGTACCTACTGAGGCTATCTATACAAAGGATAGTCGCTGGGTGCTCTTTAATGAAGCTAAAATCATCGATGCTTGGAACTTAGATGGCACACCTCATTTAGCAGCAGCTATTCAACCTGAGAAACCAGAAAATGTACCTGTTGAAGCTATTTATTCTGATAAGAGAGGATATAATGCGTGGATCGTGACGGAAAGAGGTAGCATTATTGATGCTTGGAACCTAGATGGTACTTTATCTCAACCTTTATATGCATGGTGGGTTTATTTTGGCATTTATGGAGGAGCAACAGCTGAATCGGACTATTCTAATTTTGTAAAAGCTTATGAAATCAAGTTTTCCGGCGTCCATGTTGACGAAGAGCTTTTCAAGTCTGTCGTCGCGCCATACCAGCAAGTATCTACTATTTTTCCTAAAGCGGGTCATCGTCAACCAGAATATTTTGGTGATGGTCCAGTAGCTATTAATTGCTTCCTTAATTACTTCATGGGGAAAGTTGTGCCTGCCGCAGCTACTGAAAACTCAGAAGATTTATCTTTCTTAATCGAAGAATTGAACTTAAAAGCCTAACTTAATGCATAAGAACCTACAGTTTAACTGTAGGTTCTTATTTTAATCATCGAGCCAAAGGCTTATACTTTATGCGTGTTGGTTGATCAGCATCAGTACCTAAACGGCGATGACGATCTTCTTCATACGCTTGATAGTTTCCTTCAAACCAAACCACTTGGCTGTCCCCTTCGAAAGCCAAAATGTGCGTAGCAATACGGTCAAGGAAGAAACGATCATGGGTAATAACAATCGCGCAACCTGCGAAGTTAAGCAGGCCTTCTTCTAGGGAACGTAGGGTTTCAACGTCTAAATCGTTAGTCGGCTCGTCTAATAGCAATACGTTCGCGCCACTTTTCAGCATTTTTGCCAAATGCACACGGTTGCGTTCACCACCGGAAAGCTGCCCGACTTTTTTCTGTTGATCAGCTCCTTTGAAATTGAAAAGACCACAGTATGCACGACTCGGCATTTTACGCTTACCCAGCTCAACTTCATCATGACCATTAGAAATTTCTTCCCAAACGGTTTTGTTTGCATCAAGCGTATCACGAGATTGATCCACGTAACCCATAACGACTGTATCACCAATTCTCATTTCGCCTTGGTCAGGTTTTTCTTGCCCGGTTAACATACGAAACAGTGTTGTCTTACCAGCGCCGTTTGGTCCAATAACCCCAACAATGCCCCCTTTTGGTAAGTTGAAATTCAAATTTTCAATTAATAATCTGTCACCAAAACCTTTGCTAAGGGCATTTGCTTCAATAACCAAATCACCCAATCGTGGTCCTGGTGGAATGCTAATTGCCCCATCGCCTGTGCCACGGTCAAAATCCTGTGCCAATAATTCTTCATAAGAACTAATACGTGCTTTGCTTTTGGCCTGACGCGCCTTAGGTGATTGGCGAATCCATTCTAATTCTCGCTCAAGTTCTTTTTGGCGTGATGTTTCTTGTTTTTGTTCAACTAGCAATCGCTTTTGCTTTTGTTCAAGCCAATTTGAATAGTTACCTTCATAAGGAATGCCCTGTCCACGGTCAAGTTCAAGAATCCAACCCACCACATTATCAAGGAAATAGCGATCATGGGTAATAAGCACCACAGTACCTTTGTATTCTTGCAAGTGACGATCAAGCCAAGCGACGCTTTCGGCATCTAAATGGTTTGTAGGCTCGTCTAGAAGCAGTAAATCTGGCTTTTGAAGCAGCAATCTGCACAATGCAATGCGACGCTTTTCTCCACCGGAAAGCATATCAACACGTGCGTCGCTTGGTGGGCAACGTAAAGCATCCATCGCAATTTCAATTTGACGATCTAAGTCCCAGGCATCTAACGTATCTATTCGATCTTGCAATTCACCTTGGCGCGCAAGCAATGTATTCATTGCATCGTCATCCATTGATTCAGCAAACTTCATGTTGATTTCTTCGTATTCCTTCATCAACTCTGTTACTTCACCAAGACCATCTTTTATGTTAGCTAGAACATCCAAATTATTATCAAGCTGGGGTTCCTGCGGTAAATAGCCAATTTTTACGCCATCTGCTGCCCAGGCTTCACCTTGATAGTCTTTATCTAGCTGCGCCATAATTTTCAGGAGAGTTGTTTTACCAGAACCATTGGATCCAATGATACCAATCTTTGCACCAGGGAAAAATGAAAGCCATACATCCTTTAGTATCTGCTTACCGCCCGGATAGCTTTTGGACAAAGATTTCATTACATAAATATATTGATACGACATTTTTAAAATACCTTTTTATTTTGAGCCATATTGGCGCAAATGCTGGATTTATTCAAGATTTTACAAATTAATAATTTTATACTCTTGAAATATTAATATTCATTACAAAATTACAATATGTGTAAATATTTATTGAATATAAAAGGTAATTTATGTTAAAAAAACTAACTATAATCAGTGCTATATTACTAAGCAGCATGTACGCTGTTGATCTTGCGCCAAATGCAACGCCCGTAACAGATAGTGATGATGCAGATTTTAATTTTAGGGTGATGCAAAGAGTCGTGTATGTTCACGTATTTTATACGAATAGCAGAAAATGCTTTTAACGCGAATAATGATAATCAAAGAGCCATTACGAATGGTGAATTGAAAAATACATTTGATGAAATGAAATGCACATTGGGATCTCACAAGTTAGTTAGTTTTCACAGTGTTTCGACACGACAAAAAGCTGAAAACTCCATTACACATTATAAAGATACAAACCAAAAATTATTTGATCTAATAAGCGCTCTATAAATAAAACTGCATCAGTTAGTATCCTATACTGCGATCTGGTGCAGCTTAAAATAACACTACTTAACCGATTCAACCACTAAGCTATGTCCAGAAACTTCCACAACTTTAACTTTTGATCCTGTCGGTAGATCAGGCCCATTTAGCGTCCAGTAACCATCACCGATTTTTGCTCGCACGTGGCCATTTGTTATTGGATCGTGAAGAGTAATAGTTTTCCCCATCACCATATTTCCAACATTTTCCACATAAAACTTAGCCTTTTTATTTTGGTATTTGTGACCAAAAACACTAACAGCCACACTAAGTATTAAGAAAATGACAACTGTAGAAGCGCCTGAAAAACCTACTAAATAAACAAGCGCCGAAGTGAGTAGTCCGCTTATGCCGAACCACACCATAAATATACCAGGGAACATCAGCTCAAACGCGAAGAATGCTACCCCCAAACTCATCCACTGCCAAGCAGCCATATTCATGCAAAAAGAGAATACTGCATCCATAAATTCACCCCCTATGTTTTCTCAAGGTTTGAACCGACGTCTTCAAAAAGCGCACGAATTCATTGAACCGACCTTAACACATTAAAATCTTCCTAGGATAGCCGCAATCACTTTTTGAGAGGTATAAGCATCTGCTCTAAATTAGAACTCAACTGAGAGACTACAGCTCCATATTGAAGCATAGCTTGCCTTGCATCACATTCTGTCCTTATTGAACATAGTGAAAATACGTGAACTCCTGCCGTTTTTTTACTCATAAAATGGGTAAGATGACGCTGTCTGTATTCAAATTCTTATTTGGAAAAAGCGTTAAGGTCATCCAATCGAAACCTTTGCTTTTTCAAAAATTTCTCTTATAACGTTAGCGTCATTAATATAAGCACGCACATCATTAGACGTTTTTAAATCTTCAGCTCTGGGTCGACATAACATTGAAAATGTCTTATCGCTTTTACGCCCCTTCATGAAGTCTTTGTGTGCATCATACAATGCTTTCAAACTCAAAAATTCTTTTTGCACATAGTATGCAGCTGCCAACTGCACTAATCCTAAATCTTTCTGGTCATTATCTTCCTTCTCTTTTAAAGAAGATAAGTAGTCTTTCAAACTCTCAATAGCACCTAGGTAGTCTTCCATAGAGATGTAGACATCGGCGATGATTCTTTTATTTTCCTTGGTTGGATGATGTTTTAACCATTTTATAGTACCTAAGTGATCTTTTTTCATATAATGAGCGCGTGCTAAAATTTCTGCCGCTTGCTTTTGATGTTTCTCAGCTATTGCAGAATATGCCTCCGATAGAAGCTCAATAGCTTGTTCTGGTTTGTAATTTTTCACATGAATGCTACCAATTTTTAAGCGCCATTCAATTTTTTTCTCATGATCCAAGGTTTTTTTTGAAATTTCAGTGAGCAAGTCAGCAGCTTGGTCTAGTAAATCAAGGCGTTCATACTGATGAACAACACGCTCAGCAATTTTTTCATAATTAAGATGATGCTCAATAATTGTTTTATATTTGCGAAACAGGCCAATAATTTTGACCGGCGATATGTTTGCGTTTTCGTGAGTAAAAAATTTCTCAACATAACTTTTTAAAAGCAGGGTTAACCCTAGTGACACATCAAATTTTTTAAAACGCTGAACCAAATCTTGCACAACTTCGACAATTTTTTCATAATCTTTTTTCTTTTCGAGTTGTTCAATTAGCTTTAGACATATTTTTATCTCTGTGTCATCTCCACGAGACTGAGTACGCAACACATCAAGTTCCTTAATGACATCATCAACTGACGCATCACTATAATTATAAAGATAAGTTTCTAAACGTGCTTCTGTTTGAAATTCATTCGGAACTATGTAGCGGGTTTCATTTTTTGCGATTGGCTCCAATAGCTTGTACCCTTCGTCTTTATCTTTACAGGCAAATACATACATTGCGTGATAAAAAGCCATCGTAGCTTTTGCCACTTCTGCCTGCGGTACAATAGTCTGTAAAATAACATTTAAAAGTTTAACTTGCCGAGACTCAAATAAATAAGGAACAAGCTTCACTAAAATATAATCTCTTAAATCCGGAGGGTAATTTTGAAGAATAGAGACCACATCTTCACCAAACAAAACTCTTTCACCAAGCCGAATTTTAGACAGGCCACGCCATAAATTAACTTCCAATGTATTAGGCAGTAATTCTAATATTTTTAAGCTTTCTGGGTAATCTTGCGAAAGAAACTGCGAAAACCCCAAAATTAATTGGTAAAATAGTGAGTGGGTAAATTCTGGCACTTCTTTTTCCAGCAACAACGCCGTTTGCTTTGCCTCTTCGCCTTCACAAAGTGCAAGTTCCACCCAAGCCTGTTTCAGTAAATATAATGACCTGTTCTTCTTATCATCTATTGCTTTTGTAGCCAGTGAGAAACGAAGCTCCGACGTAAAATCACCGAGACGAATAAAAGTTAAGTCAGGAGATATGTCACGTCGATCCAAATATTCCTTAGCCCCCAACATAGGCTCACTTGCTGGGTAATATACTGCGTCTTTTCCTTGTCTTTCCACACAAATTTGATCCGTTTTTAAGTACAAACAAACACCTTGCGCAGATTCGTACACATCAACATAGCCAGACTCTAAGGCATCAAGTCCTGCATCAGGATGATCTGTTGGGGTAACATTTAATTCTTCACCAGTTGGCATACTCAGTTTTACAGAAGATGCCCTTCCAGCGTGAAAAATACGGAAGTATCCATGGCCCTGATTATCAAAAAACACTTGATTAGGATTAGGATCATTTTTTATCAAATGTTCTGAAACAGCATTAATCGCCCATCCCTTCTCTGTTTTTATGACCACAGGTATCATTTCTACAGAAAGATTAAGGGAAAGAATAACGCAAGACTTCGAAGATTTTATGTTTTGAGCTTTTTCAATAGAAATAAAACCTGCAGGCCATTCTTCTTGTTTAGGCAAAGAAAAATCTGAAACAGGACCGCCTAAATCCCAGACCATATACCATTTTCCGTGTAGAGAGAAAATTGCTAACCCACTATCGCTAGAATAATTTAATTTCAAATATCTTGAGTTCCCCATCTCTGCACAAACAATACTTGCAGACGGAACTTCAGCATGACTATTTATGCAGCAAATGCTAAAAATTATAAAAAAAAGCTTGGCAACCAAGAAATGAACCATTACTGTGTAAATTACGCAAAGGCGTAAGTGTTAATCGCATATCTAAAAGTATAAGAGCGATTACAAATTTTTCCAAACGTTATCAATGGTAGCTCAATAAACAATGAAAATGCATCATATGCGTAAGCCCCGAGTTAAAGGGCGTCCCACCAGGCCTTCAGGTCAACAAGAGAAGCCCTATACAGGCACTAACGAAATTGGCCGCATCGACTCAAGGTGTCGCCATAACGTGCAATTTCTTCGACAATTTGTCGATAAATTTAATAATTTCGCTCGCGAATCTATCACTTCTGGTGATAGAGTGACGGCGGAAGGTTTTTACCAGCACGCAGATCATTATCAACGCATTTTGAATGAGCGTCAGCAAGACCGATTAGCTGCTGAAAAATCACAACGTGAAATCGTGGAGGGCCAAGATGAACCCCGAAATGTTTACCCAATCGATGCAACAAGCGTTACAGACAGCGCAGTTGCAAGCACAGAAGAACCAGCACCAACAGTTAAGCGTGTGGCACGTCCTGCACGCACTGCTAGAATCGTCGAATAGCCTAGGCTCTAGGCTTTTAGAAAAGGCCGGAGCAAATTTAAAAAGCTTTCAAGAAGCTTGCACCTTAGAAATTCAACGTCACCCTAAGGTTTCAGGTGCAGCTGACCAAATGTACTTGTCTTCTGAGCTAGCTCAAGCTCTTGAACTAGCACAAGAAAACTCTAAAAAAATTAAAGATAAATATACCAGCATAGACATGGTCATGCTTGCGTTAAGCGTTACCTCACCTGCTAAAGAATTTTTTGAAAAACAAAACATTTCACCATCAAAACTTAACACTATAGTTAACGACATGCGAAAGGGCCAAAGTATGGATACCCAAACAGCCGATGAAAATTTAGAATCACTTGATCGCTACGCAAAAGACTTAACTGAAGTCGCTCGTAAAGGAAAGCTAGACCCTGTTATAGGTCGTGACGAAGAAATACGCCGTACTATTCAAGTACTCACACGCCGCACCAAAAACAACCCTGTTCTCATTGGTGAGCCAGGTGTAGGCAAGACCGCCATCGTAGAAGGGCTTGCGTTGCGTATAGTCAATGGTGATGTGCCAGAATCTATGAAAAACACTCGGTTAATGGCTTTAGACCTTGGCGCTTTACTTGCTGGTGCTAAATTCCGCGGTGATTTTGAAGAAAGACTCAAAGCAGTTTTGAATGAAATTACCAAAGCCGAAGGCGATGTCATTTTGTTTATTGATGAGCTACACACTCTAGTTGGTGCCGGCAAAACCGATGGCGCAATGGATGCATCCAACATGCTAAAACCAGCCTTGGCGCGTGGTGATTTACATTGCATTGGCGCCACCACATTAGATGAATACCGTCTGCATATTGAAAAAGACCCTGCCCTGGCCCGTAGATTTCAGCCAGTTATGGTTGAAGAGCCTAGCGTTGAAGACAGCATTTCAATTTTGCGCGGTCTGAAGGAAAAGTACGAACTGCACCATGGCATTCGCATCAGCGATAGTGCAATTGTGGCGTCTTGCACATATTCAAACCGCTACATTAGCGACCGCTTTCTGCCCGATAAAGCCATTGATCTAATGGACGAAGCAGCCAGTCGCTTGCGCATGATTGTAGATTCAAAACCTGAAGACATTGACGAATTAGACAGACGCATCATTCAGCTGAAAATTGAACGTGAAGCCTTAAAAAAAGAAACAGACGCAGCTTCAAAAGATCGTCTTGAAAAATTAGAAAAAGAGCTTTCTGAATTGGAAGAAAAGTCACGTACCCTTTCTGCAATTTGGCAACATGATAAAAAATCCATTGCTGAAAATCGGCGATTAAAAGCAGAAATTGATAAACTAAAGTCCGACGCTGAAATTGCTCAGCGACGGGGTGACTTAGGGAAAGCCAGCGAAATTATGTATGGCCGTTTACCAACTCTGCAAGCCAATCTTGATGCTTTGCAAACAACTGACAATAAGGTTGGAATGCAAGAACAAATTACGGCTGAAGACATTGCTTTAGTGGTAGCACGCTGGACAGGCATTCCCGTTGAGAAAATGTTGGAAAGCGAAAAGTCAAAACTTTTAAAACTTGAAGAACACCTTCACAAGCGCGTGATAGGTCAAGAAGATGCAATTACAGCCATTGGCAATGCAGTGCGTCGTTCCAGGGCGGGATTGCAAGATCCCAATCGGCCTATGGGATCATTCCTTTTCTTGGGGCCAACCGGCGTAGGCAAAACTGAAGTGTGCAAAGCCTTGGCTGAGTTTTTGTTTGATGACGAATCCAACTTAGTACGCATTGATATGTCGGAATACATGGAAAAGCATAGCGTTGCCCGGCTTATCGGCGCCCCTCCTGGATATATAGGCTATGAACAAGGTGGAGAGCTTACCGAAGCCATACGCCGTCGTCCTTATGCTGTGATTTTGTTTGACGAAGTTGAAAAAGCCCACCGTGATGTTTTTAATATTCTTCTTCAAGTTTTAGACGATGGTCATTTGACTGATTCCCAAGGAAGAAAAGTTGATTTTAAAAATTCAATTATCATTCTGACTTCTAACCTTGGGTCAGATGCATTTATTCATCAACCAGAAAACGAAGGCGTTATTGTTCCTAAAGTACGTGACCAGGTAATGCTGTCAGTACGTGAAGCGTTCCGTCCTGAGTTTTTAAACCGTTTAGATGAAATCCTCATTTTCAACCGTCTGCAAAAAGCTGACATGGAAAAGATCGTTGAAATTCAATTAAAACAACTAGCGAAACGCCTTGAAGATAGACAATTGATTTTGACTTGGGAACCATCAGCCACTGCGTGGTTGGCTAATCAGGGTTATGACCCCGTTTATGGTGCGCGCCCTTTAAAACGTGTTATTCAAAAATCGGTACAAGACCCATTGGCATTAAAAATTCTAGAGAGCACCTTGAGAAGCGGTGAGCAGTTGATTTTAACCCAAAAGAATGATGCACTCGAGATAAAACAAAGCTCAGCACAACAGGCTGCTTGATGGTATTACACAATGGATCCTACGATCAACTAGTAGAGAGTGATATGCACTCCTCCAGTTTTCCTGTGACCTGACCATAGGATCCATGCTTATCATCTCACTATAAAAAGGACTAATTCATGAAAAACTACTTGGCACTTTTAGGTATTGTAAGCGCTGTTCTATTAGGCTTTGCCCTGCATAGTTTAGGAACTATTTTAGTGCCATTTATCACCGGCATCATTGGTGCATACATCCTGAACCACCCAGTCACCGCCCTTTCAAAAATAAAAGTCCCCCGTGGGTTCGGCGCCCTACTCATGATTCTTGGTGTGCTATTCCTATTGGGCACACTGATGATGGTAGCCGTTCCTTTTTTACAAAAAGAATTTATTCTTTTGTCAAAAAATATGCCGGCCCTAGTTCAGCATTTCTACAGTCTTATAAACCCCGTGCTTGATTTTGCCGCAGAACGCCTACCCCCAGAAGATATCGCCCAAATCAAAACCCAGATCAGCGGACAATTCGGAAACGTAATGACTTGGATGGTACAATTTATTATCAACGTTTTAAGCAACGGTCTGGCGCTGGCGAACGTTGTATCTCTGGTTGTGTTAACTCCTGTTGTTATGTTCTACATTTTAAAAGATTGGCCACGCTTTATTGAAGTAACGAAGTCCCTTTTACCTAAAAAAGGTGCTACTAAAATTATGCATTACAGCCAAGTTATTGATCAAAATCTTTCAAGCTATGCCAAAGGACAATTGCTTGTTTGTCTTATTTTAGCTGTTTTATATTCAGTTGGACTGCTGATTGTTGGCCTTAAAAATGCCGTGTTCGTTGGCATATTTACCGGGTGTATTTCATTTATTCCCTACATAGGCGCGTTGATTGGCTTTTTACTAAGTACACTTATTCACTTAAGCAGTAACGATACTTGGAATCCCTTAATTTCCATTGGGCTAGTCTTTTTAATTGTACAAGCAGTTGAAGGTAATTTCCTAACGCCACGCTTTGTCGGCGGTCGCATTGGTGTGCACCCAGTTTGGATTTTGTTTAGTTTGCTTGCCGGCGCCACCTGGTTTGGATTCTTTGGCATTGTGTTAGCACTACCCGCAGCAGCGATTATTAGTACCGTTGTACGGGCTGTGTGGAAAGAATATAAGTAGGCGAGCTATTTTCTAGCCCGCCCGTTTTTTAAAGTGTTTGCAGCCAATATTTGGCAGCCTGACTAACTTTTTGATCAGCTAAAGCAATACCGTAAATTTCTGTTTTACGAGCACTATCTTCCCCGTACATATCATCAAGCACTTCATTCCAAAGCTTTAAGATTGCATCAGAAGGTTCTGATCCTACTTTATTCAAAATTCCATAAATGCGATCATGCCAGTAAGCATCTGTTGCTTTGTCTAACCACGCTACAGATGCAGGCGTTAACCCTACTTCTTCAAGGCCTTTGCCTTCAGCGAAACCTTGTTCAAATTTCTTGGTACGCAAATGAGCATATTTTCTTCCATATACCCCATTGATTATTTGCATGCACCGCTCACCAGTGGCAATGCCCATTGCAGATGCTGGATTATTACCAATATTGTTGCTAATCTCCGTGACCAAATTAGCCCATTTTTTTTCGAATTCAGCTTTGAGTTCCACAGTAGAATTATTCTTCCACTCTGATTCAAACGCTGCATATTGTTTTAATTCTTCAGGCGTGAATATGTCTTTAACCCAAGAATGTTCAAGTTGTTGTGTCATTTGATATACCTCTATCAATCTAATTACGGTTTTCCAAGGAATAGATTTATCACCACCACAATCAGATATTATGCTTTGTAACGTATTGCTCGCCTCAATTAGTGCTGTTGCTTTTTTTTGCAAAAATTGTGACTGCACTATAAAATGCTCAATCACGTCAACACTACTGGCAAGCAAAGCCTTGATTTGAGATAACTCAAAACCAAAGAATTTCAACGCCAAAATCTGCTGGAGTTTTAATAAATCCGCTTCAGAATACAGACGATAGCCATTATCCAAACGTAAGCTTGGCTTCAAAAGATTAAGTTTGTCGTAGTAATGCAACGTTTGCACCGACACTTTTGTAAGTTTGCTTAAGTCTTTTACGTACCAATGGGTCATCGATCTGCCTCCTTAATTTTTAAGATAAGGTATATAGCAACTATAGGCTCAAGAGGTTTTTTTGATTCAATCGAAAAACTCTCCCCATAAAGCCATTCCGGTATCTATGGGAAATTTAGTGTCTTGATTTGTCAAAATAATAATACCAATTTCAGCAGATGGCATGTATCCAATAAATGACCGAATCCCATTAATCGCACCAGAATGAAAAATCAGATCTTTGCCAGGCCTATCTTTAACCTTAAGAACCCGCCATCCAAGGGCATAAGTTGACTCTATATTTTTCTCATCAACCGGCAACTTCAGCCGCCATTTAAAAATTTCATGATTTGATCTAACCTTTGTGAACGTACGCTTTAACGTTGCTTCAGAAATTAGGTCAGGCCTATAACCAAAGCAAAGTTTATAGATTTCGATCATTCCATTAATTGATGCAAAAATCCCAGCTGCTGCAGGAACAATTTTTGGATAATAAGGAGGCAATGACAGTGCCGCTATCTTATCCACTCCATCAACCGTTTTTTTAGAATGGGGATAGGCCAGTTCTTGGTCTGCATCTACTGATAGTTTTATCTCACTTGTGCCAAGGGCAGTGCACAAATTATCTATGGATTTTTCTAAACTTAATTTTTTTTTGTTCAACGCCTCTTCAACCATGCTAAAAATTGCATTGCTGTAAAAATAACTATTCCCGGGTTTGCTTTTGGGTTGCATTTTCTTCAACACATTAAAAAGTTTTTGGCGGGAGAATCCTCGTTCAATTTCAGTATCACCACGCAGTTGATAACCTGTTGTGTGGCTCATAATATGAACCAAATTTATAGGCGCTTTTATGTAAGGTAACGTGAATTTCTCATCAAAACTTAAAAGCCCCTGATCAACCATTAGAGCAATTGCTATTGCTGAAACTGGTTTCGATGATGAAGCCAACGGAAATAAAGTATGTTCGGTAATAGGCCCGGTATTTCCTTTTTGATGACCAAACGTTGTTTTGTAAATAACCTGCCCTTTATATAAAATCGCAACAGCACCTCCTTGGAGGTCAACCTTTTGAGATTCAATATTACTTATAAAACCTTTAAGTTTTAACAAAATCTGTTGAGATGAATCAGTTGCTGCAAAAGACGATGCAACCCAAAACAGCACTAGCAAACGAAGAAAGGTTATTAGAAATTTATTCATATAACTACGATAGCGTCCAATGAAACGTCACCCGTGACTGAACACTAGTCAGAAGTTCGTTAGAAATTATAGGTGAACCTTCAATAATGTCCTCAATGGGCAGTCCTTCTCCCCAAAGAATAACCGGGTCACCAACTTTAGCATCAGGACATGAACGTAAATCAATCGCTGCCATATCCATAGAAATGCGACCAACCAAATGACACCTTTTTCCATTAACTAAAACAGGTGTGTGGGGTGGCAATGACCGTAAATACCCGTCTCCATAGCCAATGGCAATTACACCCACATCCATGGGCTCATCACACTGATATGTGCCGCCATACCCTACAAATGAATTGCTAAGGCGTTTTCTAACCGAAATTAAACGCGTTTGCAGCGTCATGACTGGCTTTAAATTAAAGTCACTAGCCTTTTTGTTTTTGATAGGGGAAACACCGTACAAACAAATCCCTGGGCGAATAACATCATAGTGGCTCTCTGGATAAGCAAATATCGCCGCTGAATTTGCAAGGCTCTTTGGACCCTCCCAGCTCTGTGCCAGTTCAGCAAATGCCTGAAGCTGAGCAGCATTTAGGGGATGCCCAGGCTCATCTGCACAGCCCATGTGCGACATTAATCCAACTGGTTGTTGAATAAACTTAGAGCTCTTTAGAACTTCCAGAGCATGAGGAATATCATCAATTGAAAACCCCAATCGTCCCATGCCGCTATCAACCTTAAGCCAAGCAACAAGCGGCAAAGGCAAACGCAGCCCTTTCAGCCATTCTAGCTGGGTCATGTCGTGAAAAACCACGTGAAGCTGCTGACAAGCCGCAATCAAAAGCTCGTCTGGCTCAAAAACCCCTTCCATAAGAGTAATTGGTTTTTTGATTCCAATTTTTCGAAGAGCAAGCGCTTCTCCAATAGAAGCCACTCCTAGGTTATCAACATGACGTTCAAGTCTAGCCGCAGTAGAACGAATTCCGTGCCCAAAGGCATTGGCTTTCACCATAGCTATTAAAGGTTTAGAAGGTGCTGCAGCTTTTATTTGCGCCAAGTTATGCAACAAATTTTCAGATGATAAAACGGCTATTGCTCCGCGACTCATAGGGGACTTCTGCTATTACAAAACTTATTAACAATATAGAAAACCTTGAAGACGAATACTACTGTCGTCGTTCAAGGTTTGTTAAATTATTAGCGTGGGCAAGAACAAACAGGCCCTTGAGGAGTGTTCACAATTTGACCTGCATAAACTGGTGCTACGCCAGGAGCCTGAGGATAGATACTTTGTGGAGAAGCCATCTGGCCATCCATTGAAGGGTCTGGGTATACGCCTTGTTGTGGCTGTGGATACCCGGCAGGGTATTGAGCGTACGGCGGTTGACCATACATTGATTGAGCATATGAAGGAGGAGCAGAAGGATCAACACCATAAGGTGCTTGTGGTCCATATGCAGGCGGCATGCCATAAGGGTTTTGCATCTGCGGAGAGCACACGTCTTCTGCTGCATCATCCCCAAGAAGGTCGCTCTCGTCAAAATCTTCCATGCCATCATCAACACGCGCTGATTTTTTCTTAGTAGTTTTTTTCTTGGTAGATTTTTTCTTAGTTGGTTTTTTGCCCGTCATCCGACTAAACATCGATGGTTTTTTCGCCTTTTTAGCAGCCGGTTTATTTGCAAGCGCAGCCAATTTACATTGAGAAGGAAATTTAGCAGCAAATTTTTCATCACTACTACAGATAGAAGCCGTAGTCTTCGCAACATCCGCATGTTTTTTCCTTAGTGTATCAGCGTTATTACCAATACATTGGTTCATAGTCTTCACTTTTTTATGAAAATTAACATCGCCATCTTTGGATTTTGGCAATAATTTCGCTACATCACGAATAAGAGAGGGCTTACAGCTTGAGAATGGATTACCAAGTGCATGCGCGCTATTCAATCCAAATAAAATTAAAATTGCATATTGTAAAATATTTCTCATAAACATACCGAAATGTATAATCATGGTTTTACGATAGCAAGTATTAGTTAAGATTTTATTAAATTAAAGTATAAACTTATAGACAACGGTGATTATTAAAAGTAATAGGATGGTAATGACCTTAATGAATTCCAATAAGTAAATTTACCATATAAAGAAAGCCCGGAACCCCGAGCTTTCTTTATTAAGGAGTGTACCCTTTTTAACGCTTACTGAATTGGAATCTACGACGAGCTTTCGCTTGACCGTATTTCTTACGTTCAACTACACGACTGTCACGAGTCAAAAACCCGCCTTGCTTTAACAAGCTACGTAATTCAGGTTCAAAATTCACCAATGCTTTGCTAATACCATGACGAACAGCACCAGCTTGACCAGACAAACCACCACCAACAACCGTGCACCATACATCGTACTGAGCATTACGGTTTACGCTGTGGAAAGGTTGTCCAATAAGCATTTGTAAAACCGGACGCGCGAAGTATTTTTCGCCTTCACGACCGTTTACCAATAACTTACCATGACCTGGCTTAATCCAAACACGAGCAACTGCATTTTTACGTTTGCCAGTTGCATAAGCACGCCCTTGGGCATCTACCTTTTTTTCGTATTTAATAACATCAGGAGCATCTGAAGCAGTAGCGGCAACGCCCGGTGCAACAGTACCGGAGACTGCTGACTTTAGGTCTTCGAGACCAACTTTATTTGTAGTCATCGTTAACTCCTTTTATTCTTGGAATTCATTGCACCAACATCTAAAACAGTAGGCTGTTGTGCTTCATGAGGATGTGCAGGCCCTGCAAATACTTTTAGGTTGCGCATGATTTGGCGACCCAAAGGACCACGTGGAACCATACGTTCAACTGCTTTAATAAGTACGCGTTCTGGGTGCTTGCTAGCTAAAATTTGTCCCATTGTGCGTTCTTTAATACCGCCAGCATAACCTGTGTGCCAGTAAAATATTTTGTCTTCTAATTTATTACCTGTGAAATGTACTTTTTCAGCGTTGATAACAACAATGTTATCTCCACAGTCTACATGAGGTGTAAATGATGGCTTGTGCTTGCCTCGCAAATGATTTGCAAGTATGCATGCCAAGCGGCCCACTACTAAATCAGTAGCGTCAACCAGAAGCCATTGCTTCTTTAAGTCCTCAGGACGAATCGATCGAGTCGTTTTCATGACTTTTTTCCGTTAATTAACCTTGACTCTTTATAGCCAATCTTTAAATTAGTTGCAAGAAAAAAGGTAAGAGTGGCTGAAAATAAGGTGTTTGAGCAATATGGTACTATGATACCCGAATTATAAGAGCCTCTTTCATACACTATATATATAATCAGTGAGTACCATCCGGAAGAGAGATTTTATTCACTCGTCATCCAGAGCCCTTAAAAAGAGCGTGGGGATCCAGTAAGTAGTATCCGGATTCTATAGAACTGGACCCAAGGCCCAAGTCGCGGGAAACTAAGCAAGATGATAATATTCACTGGATCCCTACGCCTGCTTTGCAGGCTCTGGATGACGCCGACCCTTTCCTCTCTCTCTTTCGTTTCGTTTGTTTGCTTCGCATTTTAGAGTGACACCGATCGCTACCATATGGGTGGTGTAGTATTATTATGTATACCACCCACCGGTGAACCACATTACGACTGTGGCGCCGCTGATCAATAATGATTTGCATCACCTTTGAAC
>CAITNM010000029.1 GCA_903893805.1 uncultured Alphaproteobacteria bacterium
AGATCGAAGTAAACTGAAAAATCTGTGCTCAGATTATGCTTGAGAAGTCTGCAAAAAAACTTTAGGGACGTTGCCTAGTCGAGCTTGGCCTTTGTGGGGGCAATAATTGACGCGCGACAGGCAGCCAAATTACTTAAGCCATTTTTAATGAGTTTGTAATTTTTTAATTGTAAGATAAGTTTTTAAGACAGATGAGCCTATATTGTATATGGAAATCCGAATTTGTTTTTGGGTGTATCAAAAAACGGTGGTTTTTTAAGACACTATTTATATTGGCGTATTAAACCCCAACAGGGTTGACGGGCAACCCCGTTGGGGCCGTGATTAAATTATGAAAAGAAAAATAACTTTATAGGTTGTGGTTGAGACGCCGGAATTCATCAAACAAGCGAAGCTTTGTATGGATGATATTAGCGTTAGAGGAACTTGCAAAATTAAAAAATGGGAATGATTTTATAAGGTGCTGAGATTTTTTAAAAAAGGATCGACAACCTATTGTTTTTATGATCAAATTCACTTGCGAAAGTCGAATAATCTCAAAGAGCAACGGATGTTACCAATATGCACAGCACCAGGGAAAGGTTATCAACCTACTCGCAGTTGATCAAGATAAATTTACATTTATCGCTTAGAGAAGTCATCGGGCCTTTAACAAATAAACAGCAGCAACTGATTACGGCACTTGAAGTGATTCGCATCGAGGGCTTTATTTCTCAACATGTTGGTGTTGGTAGACCAGCGGATGATCGAGCCCCCATAGCACGGGCATTTATTGCAAAAGCAATCTATGGTCATACAACGACCAGACAACTGTTAGACCAACTTCAAAGCGATGTCCGTTTACGCCGTATTTGTGGTTGGGAAAAAGCACGTGACGTTCCCGAAGAGTGGACTTTTTCTCGTGCATTTGCTGCATTTTCCGCAACCGAATTACCGACAAAGATCCATGAAGCACTGATCATTGAGTTTCAATCTGAACGCTTGGTTGGTCATATTTCACGAGATTCCACCGCGATTGATGCCCGTGAAAAGGCGAAAAAACGTCCTAAAGAGCCATGCATTGAGAAACCAAAAAATAAACGAGGCCGGCCTAAGAAAGGTGAGGAACGTGAGCCCATCATGATAGAACCCAAGCGGTTAGAAAAACAGAAAACTATGGATTTGCCTCAAATGTTAGCTGATCTCCCCAAGGAGTGTGATATTGGAGCTAAAACAAATGCAAAAGGGCACATGATCTGCTGGAAAGGATATAAATTACACGTCGACACCGCGGATGGTCAGGTACCTGTTAGCTGCGTGCTCACATCAGCCTCTTTGCATGATAGCCAGGTAGCTCTGCCATTAGCAGAAATGACAAAACAACGTGTCACGAATCTTTATGATTTGATGGATGCAGCTTATGACTCAGTGATTATTCGGGAACACAGCAAACAATTAGGTCATGTCCCCTTGATTGATTTCAATCATCGAAGTCCCAAAGATGAACGGCAATTTGATCCCCATGAAGCACAGCGTTATAAAGAACGCAGCACTGCTGAGCGGGTCAATGCTAGACTAAAGGATGAATTCGGTGGATTGTGCGTGCGCGTACGTGGCCACCAAAAAGTGATGGCACACCTGATGTTTGGAGTATTAGCCTTGACGGTTGATCAATTAATGCGTTTTGCAACGTAGCCATTGGTTATATGGTGGTTATAATGAATTTGATGTTAGCGCAATAGGGTCGCTTACTCTAAAAAACAAACTGTTGAGATAAAAAATGAACGTCTGGTATGTTATTGATCATTAGGTCTTAAATTGAAATTTTAAAAATTCATCTGACTTGATGAGTGATCAATGTTTTTGCAATTTTGCAAGAGGCTCCTTCTTTTTAAAATATTTGTAACGCCCCAGTGACGCTATCCCCTAGGACGTTCAAACGACCAAAGATGCAGAACAATTGACTCGGGAAAAATCATTGTTAAAAAAGTATGGGTTGTCATTGTGTCACGTGAGGCGATCAATACATCAACTTTTCTGTCTC
>CAITNM010000030.1 GCA_903893805.1 uncultured Alphaproteobacteria bacterium
ATTCAAAATTTATTCTTTTATTTCTATCTATTAGTTTTTCAAACTACTTGATTCGCTCTGATACGACAGCAGGCATTTTATTGGGGGTTGACGACGATATAGAGGCAGCAATAGGTAGGCCACGCGCACCATCAAGTCTTAATACTGAGGGAGTAGATACAATTAGATCTAATGATTCTAGTGTGATAGCGCACAGAACAGGAATACGAGAACAAGTAGTAACAGATGTTCACAATTTACTTAGTGCTGATTACGGGGAAAATGTGAGTGATATTCTTAATACGCGATGGTTTTTTCGAAAGGTAGCTAATTGCAGCGAAGCTTTTGGAAATGTGCTTTTGTATGTTGGATCTGGCGCATCAGCAATGGCTTCAGGTGTAAAACTTGTTGAGGGTTCAGATAACCTTATGAATATTTTTTTATTTGGAAGTACAGCATGTTTTGCCGTGCATATAACTTTTATTGGCATTGCTAAGTGTAGTGCAAGGGAAGTAGAAGAAAGGGAGCATCATCTTGCAAACTTAGCTAACGAAGTGGGATTCAAAGTTATTCCTCTGATTCCCACTATAGAGGATGATGCTAATCCTGTACGTTGAATAGTTTAGCGTAGCTGAGCCCCTATCTTTAATGCTGCTTGAATGATAGATTCCTGAATTTGGGTGAGGGACTCTTCATCCAAAGTTTTTTGAATTGGCTGCAAGGTTACAGATAGAGCCAAAGACTTTTTACCTTGTTCCACATGTTTGCCTTGGTAACAATCAAAAACATCAACCTGTGTAATAAGGCCATGAGATTTCTCAACGGCTTTAACAAGTTTCTCAGCGGGAATCGATACGTCCAACACAAATGCAAAATCACGACGAACTGGCATAAGGTCTGCTAACGTTGCTTGAACTTTTTTTGTTTTTGCAGCGTGCATAGAATCAAGGAAAATTTCAAACCCAACACAGTTTAAAGCTTCAGTGATTTGAGGTTGTAATTCACCAAAATAAGCTAAAACTTTGTTGCCTTGCTTAAATGAACCTTTGCGTCCTGGGTGATAATACGAAGGACCATCGGCACTTAGTTGAACAGATGATTCTGATATTCCTAATGTTTTTAGGGTGCTTAAACAATCTGCTTTTGCATCAAAAACATCAGCGCTTCTGAATACGGATAGCCAATGACGATCATGAATATCACCAAAGCGAAGCCCTGTTACACACATGGTTTGTTTGTTTGCTAACTTTTCTCCATATACTGAACCCACTTCAAAAATAGCGCCATTGGGGCGTGCATTTGCTGTGTTAGTTTTTGCCACTTTTAGCAATAAAGCCAATGCAGAAGGGCGCATAGTAGATAAATCTTCATTAATAGGATTTTTCAATAACACTAAATTTTCAGGCGCATCTGTAAATTGTTTGGCGGTTTTATTATCTGTAAAAGACCAGTTGAGGGTTTCTAAAAATCCGCGATTGCTTAGAAATTTTCTAGAAATTTCTTCACGAGAAATAATATTTTGCACGGGCTTTAAAGGCAAAGATTGGGCAATGACTTCGCTATACCCTTTTAGTCGGGCAATTTCTTCAATAAGATCTTCGGGAATTGTTAAGTCATGGCGCCAAGTTGGCGGAGTAACTTTTAATGTTGGGCCTTGTTCGACTGTGCATCCAAGACGTTCTAACATTGCAGACATTTCATTTACTTCAACTGCTAATCCAAGTCGTTTCTTTACTTGGCTTGGAGTTAAATCTATGGTTATAGAATTCGTTGAGCAGAGTCCTGCTTGTGACGGTGCAGCAGGAGTTCCACCGCAATGTTCCACAATCATTGCCGTTGCCATATCAAGGCAAGGTGAAATCAATGCCGCATCAACTCCGCGTTCAAAACGTTGGCGTGAATCTGATGATAGGTTTAGATGTTGACCTGTTTTTGCAATAGAAATGGGGTCAAAACAAGCAGATTCAAGCAATACATTCGTAGTTTTTTCATCAACTGCAGTTTCGCGACCGCCCATAATACCAGCAAGGGAGATCACGCCACTATCATCGGCAATAACAACCATATCTTCTGTCAAAGTGTAATCTTGGTCATTAAGGGCTTTAAGAACTTCTCCTTGTTTCGCTTGGCGAACGACTAAATGGCTTTTGATTTTATCAGCATCAAACACGTGCATTGGTCGGCCTAGCCCTAGGCAAAAGTAGTTTGTAATATCAACTAATGCACTAATAGGCTTTTGCCCTGCGCTTGTTAATAAATCTTGTAACCAAGCAGGAGAGGCAGTATTTTTAACCCCGCCAATACGGCAAAGACCAAACTGAAAACATAAAGGGGTGGCAAGAGAAACAGTTGGTGTTTCACCCTGCCTTGTTATTGTTGGCAAATCTAGTGATTTTAAAGTTCCAAAGCCAGCGGCACTTAAATCACGAGCAATGCCGTATACGCCAAAACAATCACCACGATTTGGTGTGATTGAAACATCATAAACTGCGTCGCAAGTTAGTATGTCTGTTAGTGGGGTGCCTGGTTTATAATCAAGACCCAAATCCATAATGCCGTCTGAATCTTCACCTAATAATAATTCTTTTGATGAACAAAGCATGCCGCAACTTTCTACGTCGCGAATGGTTCCTTTTTTAAGTGCTTCACCAGTTATGGGAAGGACTGTGCCAACTGATGCAAAGGCAACGCCCATGTTTGCTTTTACGTTTGGTGCTCCGCAAACAACTTGGATAAGTTGACCGGTACCCGCATCAACTTTACATAAAGATAGTCTGTCAGCATTAGGGTGCTTTTCGCGTTCAACAACGCGTGCATAAACGAACCCTTTTAAGCCAGCGCTTGGATCATCAACAGATTCAACTTCAAGCCCAAGTTCAACAAGTTTTGCAGCAATATCATCAGGTGTTGCATCTATTTCTAAATATTTTTTTAGCCATTGGTTTGAAAATTTCATTGTTGTGCTCCAAATCCATAAAGATTAAGCCAACGGGTATCTCCGTCATAGAAAGACCTTATATCGTCAATACCGTATTTCAACATAGCAAATCTCTCTACGCCCATTCCAAAAGCAAATCCTTGAAATTGATCAGGATCAATGCCGCAATTTCTTAAAACTTCCGGGTGAATCATTCCGCAACCTAAAACTTCAAGCCACTTATCATTTTTCCAAGAAATATCAACCTCAGCTGAAGGTTCTGTAAAAGGAAAAAAACTAGGGCGAAAACGTAAATTCATATTGGGGTTTTCAAAAAACCACCGGCAAAAATCGATTAATGCACCTTTTAAGTGACTGAAGTTAATTCCTTCTTCAATGACAACACCTTCGATTTGGTGAAACATTGGCGTGTGTGTTGCGTCTAAATCATCACTGCGAAAAACTCTGCCTGGTGCAAGAAAACGAATTGGGGGTTTGTGATTGCGTAACGTGCGAATTTGCACTGGTGATGTTTGGGTACGTAAAATATCATTTGAACCAGCTACATAAAATGTATCTTGGCTTTGGCGGGCAGGGTGATGTGCAGGAATATTTAATGCATCAAAATTTAATTCTTGAGTTTCAATATGTGGCCCATCAAAAACTTGAAACCCAAGTTGAGAAAAATACTGAGTAATGTCTTGAATAGCTTTTGAAATGGGATGGATTTTTCCAGTGGCTTCTGGTCTTGATGGCAACGTAATATCAATTTTTTCATTAGCTAAACGCAACTCAAGCACTTGAGTTTCAAGGATGATTTTTTTCTCTTCAATGGCTAATGCAATTCGGTCTTTCAGTGCATTAATTTCTGCACCTTTAGCTTTACGTTCTTCCGGAGATAAAGCGCCTAGAGTTTTAAGCTGTTGTGTTACCAAGCCACTTTTACCTAAAAGATGAACTCTTAAATCGTCAAGAGTTGCTAAATCCTGTGAAGCTTGTATCTGTTGCAGCCATTGCTGTTGCATAATCTTATATTCCTTTTTCCCAAGCACCCTTTAGGGTCTGCTTCCATAGTACAATTTCGTTGCCTGATTCTTGATATTTTTCCATTCGTTCTTTTGCGCTTTGAACACTTGGCAAATCATTTCCATCATAAATATCTAAGATGCGTTCATAAGATTTATCTGTAGCATAGTCTTGAGTGGTGATCACTAAAACTGTTGCGTTAATGGGGTTATCACTACCAGTGGTTAGCCAAATAGGTTGATGCACATGAAACTGTGCTGGGTCAGCATTTGATCCGTGGGGCAAAAACCCAAGAGTTGTATAGGTCCACATAGCGCTATCGATTGATTTCAAACGCTCTGGGCTTTCTATGCGAATAACGGCTTTTAAGCCGCCTTCGTAAACCTTCTCAAGAATTTTAGGCAAGGTCTTTTCTAGGGAAGTGACCATAAGTTCATAAAAAGTTACTTGCACCAATTATGCCTCACAACGCCAACAAAACTTCTACGGTATTATTACTAACTTGAGCAATGCCATTTTGAACAGCGAATGTTTCAGTACCGTTCGCCAATTTTACTTGAATTTCTCCTTCGCTTAATATAACTGACATAGGGGCATGATGAGGGCGTATCCCCACCTTTCCATAAAGTCCTGGCAAGTTGATTTCAAGCGCGGTATCTGTGAATAAGACTTTATCAATGGTTCGTATTGTTACGTTCATGACATAACAATCTTTGGGCCTAGATCTTGACCACCTAAAATGTGAATATGAAAATGTGGAACATCTTGACGACCATGTGTTCCAGTATTTGCAATAAGACGATATCCGTTTTGTGCTACGTTTAATGCATCAATGGTTGTATTGACGCCCTTCCAAAACCCAACAATTTCGTCAGCGGATGCGCGTGTTGTAAAATCATGAACATTTTTATAATGCCCCGTTGGTATTACCAATGCATGCACTGCTGCTTTCTGCGCAATGTCATGAAAGCTTAAGAAGTATTTATCTTCCGCTATTTTTTTGCAGGGAACTTCGCTGCGAAGAATTTTTGCAAAAATGTTATTTTGATCGTACATTAGCCACCTTATCCTCAACAGCTAAGCTAGCATTGTCTGGCAGCTGAGACAATATCCGAGCTTCGTTGAACGTGCTAGAATTCTGCTATCCACAATTCACTGAATCATGATTATGCAAAAAATGGCAATAACACTACCAGAAATGAAAATCGTTGGAATTAAAACCAGAACGAATCTGGCATCAGAAATGAATTTAGCAACGGCTAAAATTGGTGCTACGGTTCAAAAATATTTTCATGGGGGTTGTCCTGAAAAAATTAAAAACCGTAAAAAACCAGGGGTAACTTATTGCGTTTATACAGAATATGAAAGTGATTTCACAGGAAGTTATACGTACTTTATTGGTGAGGAAGTTGATTCGTTTGACGGTTTACCTGAAGGTTTTGAAACGCTTATTATACCAATTCAAAACTATGCGAAGTTTACAACGGAATCTGGTCCTATGCCTGCAGTATGCATTGGGGCTTGGCAAAAAATATGGACAATGACATCAGCTGAATTTGGAAATGAGCGCGCGTACATTGCTGATTTTGAAGTGTATGATGAGCGTGCTCTTGATCACCAAAATGTTGTTTTGGATATTTACGTTGGTTTATGCAGTTAAGGTAATATTATGATTGATATTGGTGAATTGAAAAATTTTGAAATCTATTTTCCGCAAATGCAGGTTGATCGTTCATCTATGCAAAAAGGAGAATATGTGCCGGTACATACTCATGGTGGGCATTTTGGATTTTTGTATATACTTTCGGGCAGCGTGTTGATTGAAACTTATGCATCACAACAAGTGGATGATAAATTTCATTTGCAATTGCAGCATGCCAAAATATACGGTGCTCATGATTATGCGTTTGTTACTAAAAAAGATAACGTACATTCTATTAAAGCCTTGGAGGATACGTTGATTTTGGATGTTTTTTCAGTGCAACAGAATTCAGAAAATGTTCAGAAATTCCTAAGGGTAGTGGAGACCAAAGGAGATGTCTTAGTGGCTGTGCCCATAACGGTTGAGGAAGCAGAAGTCTCGCCACGGCTTTTAACGGTTGAAACACTGCGCACATCTATAATAGCCTGAACAGAGGCAGAAATCGTACTATGCATACACTCAGGTTCATAGCAGAAACGACAAAACCCTATAGAAAATATTTATGGGGAATGTTTTTTGCAATTTGCATTGTTTCTATAGATGCGAATGTTAAGTGGTATATAATTAAGCGATTGATTGATACGGCCGTAATACCAGGTGCTACAGATTTTTGGTATTTGGTTGTTGTCTTTGCCGTATTTCAAATACTTTTACTGCTTTCTTGGTCGTTCAGTGATTGGTGCTCCATTAGATTTACATCCGATTTTAGAAGGCATACGGCTTCTTTTTTTGCCAATAAAGTTGGTACGTTTTCATATAGTTTTTTTCAAAATAATTTGAGTGGCAGTATTGTTGCTAAAATCAGCGATGTATTTAATTTAATTCCTACAATTATTTTTACGGCCAACTATCAGTTTGTTCATTGTGCGCTGACAGCTTTAATAGCGTTGGCGCTACTTGCAAACGTTCACGTGTTATTTGCAGTGGGATTACTTTTATGGATGATCACATTTTTTGTTATTATTTATGTGGGGTTTAAAAAGGCTACACCTTTAACAGCAGCATATGCTGAATCTAAATCAGAGGTTTTTGGGCATTTGTCCGATTATTTTACCAACATGTTGAATGTGAAATTATTTTCAACGTCTTTTTTTGAAATGAAAAGATTTCAAAATGCATCAAAAGATTATGTAAAACAATCTCAGGTACAGGGGTATTTCTTGATGAAATTCTATGTACTTCAAGGGGCAGTGTTTTCGGTTTATACAGTTGGATTTTTGCTATTCCTTGTTCATTTGCATAACAGAAATGTTATATCGCCAGGAGATTTTGCTTTGGTGTTTATGGCCAATTTTAGAATTGTTGATAAGCTGTTTGAGCTTTCTCATCAGCTGCGTGATTTTATTACGAATTGGGGATCGGTTGATCAGGCGCTAACACTTTTAAAAGATGCGCCAGAAATTCAAGATGTGCCTAATGCAGCAGCACTTACTGTTACTCATGGGCAAATTGTTTTTGATAATGTTAAGTTCAATTATAAGGGGGCTGAACAACTTTTTAACAATACTGCTGTTACAATTGAACCGGGGCAAAAAGTTGGATTGGTAGGGTATTCTGGCGGGGGAAAAACCACATTCGTAAATTTAATTTTGCGGCTTTATGACGTTACACATGGTCGCATTTTTATTGATGGGCAAGATATTAGCCAAGTGACGCAAGATTCACTGCGTGCAAACATTGGGATGATTCCGCAGGATCCATCCTTATTTCATCGATCACTCATGGAAAATATTCGTTACGGAAAAATTGATGCGAGTGATGAGGAAGTGATTAAGGCTTCTAAGCGTGCCCATGCTCATGAATTCATTGAAAAACTACCGAACGGGTATGAATCATTAGTAGGTGAGCGTGGCGTTAAACTTTCCGGTGGCCAGCGTCAACGCATAGCAATTGCACGAGCGATTTTAAAAAATTCCCAGATTTTAATTTTAGATGAAGCAACTTCTCAGCTTGATTCGGTAACGGAAAATTTCATACAAAAGTCGTTAAAGGAATTGATGGCTGGTAAAACAACTATTGTTATTGCGCACCGTCTATCAACCCTACTGCACATGGATCGTATCTTGGTATTTGATGCTGGGAAAATTATGACAGATGGAACACATTCGGAATTGTTGGCTAAAAGTAGTTTGTACAAAACTTTATGGGATGCTCAAGTTGGGGGATTTTTACCAGATAGACATGAGGAAAATTTATGATACATCCAGACCCTAATACCCTATATCCAATCGAAGGTGTAACGCGGACATGTTATCTTAAAAATATTATCACGAGTCCTCAAATTATTGTAGGTGATTACACTTACTACGATGATCCTATTGATATTTATAATTTTGAAAGGAATGTTTTATACCTTTTTGAATTTATGGGCGACAAACTCATTATTGGAAAATTCTGCCAAATAGCTACAGGTGTTCGGTTTATTATGAATGGCGGAAACCATGCTATGGACGGTGTTTCAGCATATCCATTTAAAGTGATGGGGAAATCTTGGGCAACTGCTCCTACAAATGTTACAAGCAAAGGCGATACAGTTATCGGTAATGATGTCTGGATAGGAAATGGCGTTACTTTGATGCAAGGTATTGCCGTTGGCGATGGGGCAATTATTGGTACTAACAGCCTTGTGACAAAAAATGTTGAGCCGTACACAATTGTTGGAGGCAATCCTGCAAAGCCTATCCGGAAAAGATTTGACGATGAAACGATTGCTTTTCTTTTGCAATTAGCCTGGTGGAATTGGCCTATCGAAAAAATTACAGAGCATTTAGATGCAATAATAAATGCTGATTTTAAAACGTTGAAAAGCCTTAATTACTAATTTCTCAATATTTAATTTCTATCTTTTTTCAGTAAAGTCAAAGCTTACGCTTTCCTATTCACTTTCCTGTTCACTTTTTGTTAACCATTTATGCTTTCTAATGGAAGAAACAAGGGGCGCGAAGTTTTATGAAATATCTATTTTTTCTACTAATGATTTGTGCACTACAAGCTAAGAGCGATTCCCAAACAAATAATGAAGTCTGTGGTTTGAAATGTCAGGCAAACAAAGCGACGGCAGAATTAAATAAAAAGCCTTTTGTGCCGGTAACAACGGCTGTGCCAAGTGATTCAGCCTTGCCTTTAAATCATTTAAAATTGCTTAGTCTTTTGCAGAAATTGCAAAAAATTTTAAAAGAAAAAGAAGATGTTACTCTTCCTGAGTTTGCACCTGATCGTCCTTTGCGTCCAAGTGATAAGGACGATAATATACCGGCGTTACGTCAGATTTTACAGTCTTTAGGGTATTTGGAAAAAGCCACTGATTCTCCATTTTTCGATACAGAATTAGAAGCTGCTGTGAAAGCTTTTCAAGCTGGGCATTGCATAGATCCAGATGGCATTATTGGGGAAGAAACCAAAGCCAGAATTAATTGGAGTTACGAAAAGCGCCTGAAAAAAATAGACGCTAGTATTGCGAAAATAAAAAATCTAGTGTTTACCGACCGTACCGTTATTGTGAATATACCAACCTATACGCTGCACGCATTTGAAGATCAAAAACTTAAAATGTGTATGAAGGCTATAATTGGGATGCCTAAGCGTCCTACACCGCAGATGACAAGTTATATTAATGGCGTGGAATACAATCCAGTATGGGTTGTGCCAAATACCATTCTTTTCGAAGATAAATTACCTAAAATTCAGGAAGATTCAGAATTTTTTGAAAAAAATGATTTACAAGTTTTTGATCATGACGAAAACGAGGTTGATCCTAGTACAGTAGAATGGAACGATGTCGATATTCACGATTTCCCCTATGTCTTTAAGCAAAAGTCTGGGAAAAAAAATGCTCTTGGCTTGCTAAAATTTAATTTGCAAAATGATGATTTAATTTACATGCACGATACACCACAACGAGAATTGTTTAAAAAATATTCACGCGCCTTATCATCAGGATGTGTGCGATTAGAGAAAGCTGGAAAATTTGCGAGCTGGTTACTAAATCTTGAAAAAGATGAGGTGAGAATGGAGATTGATACAGACGAGACAAAAACTGAAGCATTAGAAAACCCAATAACTGTGCACATAACCTACATACCGGTTTGGGTTGACGAGCGTCAAGGTGATGGAAAAGTGCTATGGGGAGATGATCCTTACAGTCTCGAGCCAAAACCATTCTATTAATCCCCAGAAATGGCAAAGACCAAACGTTTTTATGCAATCTTGTGAATCATTTGGTTTCCACATATTTAATAGTTTTTGCAAAAACAGTACACCAACACATACGGGAATAATTCCGTTTGGCCCAAAAAATATAAATAGCATGGAATGCAGCAATAAATTTATACATGTTAGCCAGGTTTTAGGGGCATGGCGCATGACAATGGCTGTTGATTTTATGTTGAATTTTAAATCATCATGAATATCGGCAAATGCGTAAATAGTGTCATAAAAAATGGTCCATAAAACTAAGCTTGCGAACAGGCTTAGAAGTTGCCAGGAAAACGTGAGAATTGAAACATGAGCAATCGCAATAAGCAACCCAATATTAAAAGTGAATCCCAAAAACAGCTGAGGCCAATGGGTGAGGCGTTTCATGAATGGGTAAGAAACCATCAAAATGGCAGCTATAAAGCTTATGTATTTTGCTGCTGGACTTAGAAACATCCAGACACATGCGCCAACACTAAGCAGAATGCTTAAGAAAATATATGCTTGATTTTTTGTAAGCAGATTGGCGGCTAAAGGCCTTAATTTAGTGCGTTCAACTTTTGTGTCTATGTCTTTATCAACCAAGTCATTAATAACACAACCGACACTGCGCAAGGTAATTGCGCCAATGAAAAATAGAATATAGTCAAAAAGACTTCCATGGCTAATTGCAAGACCACAAAAACATGGCCACAGTAGCAACCATATGCCAATGGGTCTATGTAGGCGTGCCAAGTGAATGTATGGTAGAAACTGTATAGGGCTAAAAAATTTAAAATTATGACACGACTTTATCTTACCCAAACCTTGAATGTAGGGCAAATTATTGAACTGACTAAGGACCAACGTCATTACTTAGAAAAGGTTTTACGGTTTGAACAGGGGCAGCATTTTTTTGGATTTAATGAACAATGTGGCGAATGGAAAATTGTTTATGAAAAACCAAGTTATAAGTGTCTAGATCAAATGCGGCCCCCTGAAAAAACTCAACCTTGTTGGTTGGCATTTTCCCCTATTAAAAATGATCCAATGAACTTTTTGATAGAAAAAGCAACGGAACTTGGAGTAACCGATTTTCAGCCCATTTTATGTGAACGAACAAATAGCCACCGATTAAATATTGAGCGTTTGATTAAAAATACGCATGAAGCTTCACAGCAATGTGAACGACTTGAAGTGCCAAAAGTTCATGCGCCTTTGTTTTTAAGGGAATTTTTAAATAAGTTACCGAGCGATATTCATTGGTATGCAGCATTAGAACGATCTGATTCTGAAGGTGCTGCAATAGAATTCCCTGCTGGGTTTATTATTGGCCCAGAAGGCGGGTGGTCAGTCCAAGAGCAGCTTATGCTTAAGAAATGCGCTTGTCCTATTTCGCTTGGGGAAAACATATTACGCGCAGAAACTGCAGCTATAGTTTGTTTGAGTGCCGGAATATTTCTAAAAATATAGTTGATATCCTTCACAAGATAGCTTCCGATTTTTCTGTTTTTTTGGTATTCTATACAAGTGTTGATTGCGGAGAAGTGTGTGGGAAAGATTTTTAATTGCTTTATTTTTTTAATATTGATTTTTTTAAATCTCCCAGTGGCGTATGCCAATAACTTTGCGTACATGATAGTTGACGGGCAATCTGGACAGGTCATGGCTAGCCACCGTGCAGATGAACTTCGCCCACCGGCATCATTAACAAAAATCATGACTTTATATTTAATTTTTGACGCCATTCAGGGCGGAAAAATAACGCTTACAACAAGATTTTCAGTTTCCAAACGTGCAACACAGCAAGAGCCTTGCAACTTATGGCTAAAGATGGGCGCAACAATCAGTGTAAAAGACATTATATACGCATTGGTTACAAGGTCAGCTAATGACATGTCTATAACTATTGCTGAGGGGCTTTCTGGTAGTGTTGAGAAATTTTGTGATTTGATGAATCAAAAAGCAAAAGAATTGGGAATGACTCGTACAAAATTTTATAACCCCACAGGTCTACCTGATAGAAGACAAGTTACAACAGCTAAAGATATGATGACTTTGGCCAGGGCTCTTCACAAGAATTTCCCCAAAGAATATGCGTATTTTAAAACAAAAACCTTTAGTTTCAATGGCAAGCCTATACGTAACCATAACCGCATGTTGAATTCGTTTACTGGAATGGATGGGATTAAAACAGGATTTACTTTTGCTTCGCGTTTTAATATTAGTGTGTCAGCCCAACGGATTGGTGCAAATGGTCAACCTATTCGTGTATTTGGTGTAGTACTTGGTGGACAAACGTCAGTTTCACGAGATAAAAAAACAGCGGAGCTAATGGAGAAAGCATTCAATAAACTTCATGCGACGCCTAGAATGCAAGAAGTTGTTGCAACAACAAGTGATATTGCAGAAATTGATCAAATTGATCGGCTTGTTGATGAAACAGAAATTATAGAAGTTGCAGAAGTTAATGAGTGTGTTCAAGAGTTATCAAAACCCACACAACCCTCACCTAAGCTTAACAATAGAAGAAGCCGAAAAAAATCAAAAGTTAAGGTGGAGCAGGTTAAAGATTTGCCGATGACAGAATCTAGTCAGGTTTCTGTAAGCCTGAAGGATCCTATAGATGAAATTCTTAATAATCCACTGAACATTGATATTAATCGTGCTCTTCCTGCCGGATGGGTGAAAGCTAAGCCTCAGTTAAAAATATCGTAATATTTGTTGCTGAAAAATACATTTGGCAACTATTGTTATTACAATATTATCTTCTTAAGAATGTTAATTTACCCAACATTAAACAAATATTAAGGTTCTGCGCGTAGGATGTAGATAACGAAAATAGATTTTTGAGGTCTGTATGAAAATGTTGATTTGTGGTTGTATGGTTTTTTTGTCAGCGTCTATGTTACGGGCGGCTGATGTAGATGCTGGGATTTTAGTTGCGTTAATGACTAAACGTCAGACTCATGCTGAGCCGGTTAAACCTGTTGATAAAAATGGTAAAATACTCGAGCATGCAAAAGTTGAAACATCAGCGGTAGCTTTTCCTTCTCAGGCTGAGGTTTTAGAAGGACAGCAAGGGGACGCAGAAAGTGTTATGAATAATGCAAAGGGTAAAGCTTTTGAATCTGCAAATATTCCTAGTTCAGTTGCACGTGATGAACTACACAAACAAGAAACAATGGAAGATTTAAAAAAATATCCAGTTATTTCAGGTCAGAGTCCAAACGAAGATGAATCCACGAAAGAAGCCGAACTTGACCTTAAACTGAAAAATCCTAATCCATTAGGAGCGAGTGCTGTACGCATGGCTGAACCTACTGCAACAGCCGCGGCTGCTGCTGCGTAACTTAAGGAGCTTTTCCGAATATTAAGGATGCGTTTGTTCCGCCAAACCCGAAGGAGTTTGACATAACATAATTAAGCTTTTTTTCCTGCGCTGTGTGAGGTACAAAGTTAAGATCGCAGCCTTCAGATGGTTCATCAAGGTTTAATGTAGGTGGCACTATTCCGTTTTGCATTGCAAAAATAGAGAAGATTGATTCTACAGCGCCTGCTGCTCCTAAAAGGTGACCGATAGCAGATTTTGTTGATGAAACTGCTAGTTTGTATGAATGGTCACCGAATAAGCGCTTCATAGCTTTCACCTCTATAAGATCACCAGGAGGTGTTGAGGTTCCATGAGCATTAATATAACCAATGTCTTCCAATGAAAGTCCTGAATTCTTTAGAGCAGCTCGCATTGCACGGTAAGCACCGCCACCATCTTCAGCAGGTGATGTTATATGATGAGCGTCACCTGACATACCATAACCAAGAACTTCCGCATAAATTTTAGCGCCACGTTTTTTTGCATGTTCGTATTCTTCAAGAACAACAACGCCTGAGCCTTCACCCATTACAAATCCGTCACGGTTTCTATCCCAAGGGCGAGAAGCTTTTGTAGGGTTGTCATTGAATGCAGTTGAGAGAGCACGAGATGCGGCAAATCCAGCCATACCAGCGCGACAAACAGCTGCCTCAGCTCCGCCGGCAACCATAACATCAGCATCATCAAGCATAATCATACGAGCAGCGTCACCAATAGAATGAGCGCCTGTTGCACAAGCTGTGACAACTGCATGGTTTGGTCCTTGAAATCCGTGACGAATCGAAACTTGCCCTGAAGCTAAGTTAATCAGACTTGCTGGAATAAAGAAGGGGCTAACGCGTCGAGTACCCTGTTGAAGCAATGTTACCGAAGTTTCGTAAATCCACGGAAGACCGCCGATTCCTGATCCAATAGTTACGCCTGTGCGTTCTTTGCCTTCACTATCAGTAGGTTGCCATCCGGAATCTTTAACAGCTTCATCTGCAGCTGCTATAGCGTACAGAATAAATCTGTCAATTTTTCTTTGTTCTTTAGGTTCTAAATAGTCAGAAGCGTTGAAAAGTCCTGATTGCTTTGGTGCATCACTAGGTTGAAGCGGCACAGACCCAGCAATTTTTGCTGAAAGATCTGATACATCAAAAGCATCAATCGCACTAATGCCCGATTGACTAGCGATCAATTTTTCCCATGTAAGTTTAGCACCATTTGCCAGTGGCGTAATGGCGCCAACACCAGTAACAACGACTCTTCTCATCGTATTTAATTAATTTTTTCCTGGAGATAAACTATAGCCGAACCAACTGTTGTTAGTTTTTGCGCGGCGTCATCAGGAATCTCGCATTTGAATTCTTCTTCGAACTTCATCACCAGTTCAACTTGATCAAGACTATCTGCGCCGAGATCGTCAACAAAATTTGCTCCATCAATAACTTTAGAGGCATCTACGCCAAGATGATCGACTACAATTTGTTTTACGCGTGCGGTAATATCAGACATGAAACCTTCACTGAGTTAGTATGTTAATTGTGGTTAAGATTTAGCCGTGTTTTTGAGAAAATACAAGAACAAAACGCACGGTATGTGTATAAATGAATATTTAATATGCTAAATACCTTTTAAAACTTCACTAAAAATGCAATTTGCTTAGACATTAAATCTAAAATGAAAAATGTCTCCATCGTGTACTAGGTAGTCGCGTCCTTCTTGGCGAAGCTTTCCTAGATTTTTAGCACCTTGTTCGCCTTGGCATGTGACATAGTCTTCATAGGCAATGGTTTCAGCGCAAATAAACCCGCGTTCAAAATCAGTATGGATAGCTCCTGCTGCTTGGGGGGCCTTGGCACCTTTGTGTACAGTCCATGCTCGGGCTTCTTTTGGTCCTATAGTGAAAAATGTTAACAATTCAAGTAATCCATATCCGGCCCTAATTACTTGGCGCAGACCTGTTTCTTGTAAGCCTAGAGATTGTAAAAACTCTTGTTGTTCAGCTTCATCATTGAGACTGGAAACTTCAGCTTCGATTGCAGCAGAAATAATTACGGCAGAGTCGCCTCTGCTTTTGGCATATGCTATAACTTTTTCCGTGAAACCGTTACCAGTTGCGGCTTCTGCTTCTGACACATTGCAAACATACAAAATTGGTTTGGATGTTAATAATTGCAGTTGTTCAAAGGTATCTTTTTCGGTTTCGCTTATTTTAGCTGCTTTTGCAGGCTTACCTTCTTGTAGAAGGGGTAAAACTTTTTGAATAACTTCTAAAATTTCTTTAGCTTCTTTATCATTGCCACGGGCACGCTTTTCTAAGTTGGAAATACGCCTTTCAACAGATTCAAGATCGGCCAACAATAGTTCAGTTTCAATAGTGGTTAGGTCACGAATAGGATCGACAGATCCATCGACATGGGTAATGTCATCATCTTCGAAACAACGTAGTACATGCAATATGGCATCAACACCGCGAATGTGCCCTAGGAACTGGTTGCCAAGGCCTTCACCTTTGCTGGCGCCACGCACAAGGCCAGCGATGTCAACAAACTCAAGCTGAGTTGGGATAATTTTTTGTGAGCTGGCAAGTTTTGCCAAAATTTCCAAACGATCATCAGGCACGCCTACGCGACCAACGTTAGGTTCAATAGTGCAAAACGGATAGTTAGCTGCTTGTGCAGCGGCAGTTGCCGTTAACGCATTAAATAAAGTTGATTTGCCAACATTTGGTAGGCCAACGATTCCACAATTAAATCCCATTTATATTCTCAAGTCTATTTTTGTTCATTAATGTGGCGAATTTTATAGAAAACAGCAAGGGTCAGCATATCAGTAGATTTTTCTAATTAACCTCTCTTTAACTTGAAAAAAATAAACTGAACCCATGATAAATAATGAGAATGAAACGTGATAAAATTTTTGGGTTTCTTAATACTAATTATGATCTTTTCCATTTTAAATGCAGCTGAAATTCTTGTAAGGCAAGACGAAATGAGTATTACACCTGAGTTCACATACAATTCAAAATCTCTTGTAAAGCCATCTGATATGACTCTAGTGCAATGGATTGATGCACTAGAAATAGAGCGTGATAAAGCTGATTATCTGGGAAAATTTGAATCTTTTGAAGATTTCACCAAAGAAATCTCTACAATTCTTGGTGGTAAATATGGGGTATTAGAAACATCTCCAGCGAAACTTATTTATTCAGTAATGCGAACTCGCCATAAGTTTCCTGGCAAACGTAATATGTTTACAGCTTTCTATGGAATTCTTCCTTCTTCTGATCTTTTATCTCTTGCTTCGCTAGCAAGCATTTTAGCTATAGATACTATGGCCGCTAAAGCAATGAATAGTGATGATGAAGCTTTTGAAAATCAATGGGCAGTTATTAATACAGAAATTCCAGCTACTTTAAAATTTATTGATGCTGTTAAACAATATGCTCAAATGCGTGAAAAATCGTTATTTACAGCTTTAGACGAGCTCTTCACACTGTTTCTAACAGTCGATCACTCAGTTATAGCTCTTGCTAAACAAGTCTTTGATATTTTTTCTCCAAAGCTCACTTTAAATAAAATTTATGGTGATATGGCTGTTGGTATCCAATACAAAGGATGGGCAGTACATGGAGCAATTACTTATCCGATAGTTTTTACAGCTGAAGAAAAAACAAATTATGGATGGTTGGAAACCGCTCTAAACAAAAAAGCATTTGAACTCATGGCCAAAGGAGCGCCAGTTGATGTTTATTGTCGTTCTGCAATGGCTGATTTTGCTTCAGAAATCATGATTTCTCAGCTTGGTTTAACTCCTGACACCGTACTTTTATCTTATGTATATGACCCTGCAGTTTCAGAATTAGTGCCAGGTCTTGTTGGTGATGTAGGCGTTCTACGCTTATTCTTTACTAGAGAAGTGAATCCTGAATTAACAGAAATTCTAAGAAGGTCATATGCGAAAATTCCTGAGGTGGAAATAAGCAGAATTTATACAGCCACTATGAGAGAAGCTCAAAAACGTACTCCACAACAAGTATCTTCTGAAGAAGTTGCATTTCTAAAGAAAATTGGAAATCCCGTTATGCTAAAACATATTTCAGCTTGGCATTACGAAGCTAGGCATGGGTTTAAAGCAAGCATGCCAATGGCTGTAAAATTCTGCAGAGAAGCTGCAGAATTAGGTAATAAGGAAGCAGAGCATAATCTGCCAATTATGCTCTTTAGATACGCCACTTGTCTTTATAACGGCAAATTTGTTACAAAAAGCGTACCCCAAGCTATAGAATTGTATAAAGAAGCAACAGGCTTTGGTCATGAAGAATCAATAAAGATTCTTGCTGAAATGCCCGAAGCTATTAGTTAGGTGTCATAGTTGAGAATTTAGTTGCGCTCTCAGCTAGAACCCTAGACAAACCCCTTAGCGAAAAGCTAATATTTGCCTGTGGTTCCCGTAGCTCAGCAGGATAGAGCGCAAGATTCCTAATCTTGAGGCCATGGGTTCGAATCCCGTCGGGAACGCCAAACATTCGAGGAATTTTAATGTATTCACTGCCTGATGCATTTCCATACATAGCATTAATGTTAGGGTTGGCATTGTTCCCGTTATTGCTTCTAAAAATTTGGCATGTGCTTGAAAAACCTATTTTAGTGGTGATTGGGGTTTGGACACTGATGGTTATGGTGCAAGTTGAAGGCGCTTACCATGCCGTGCACAGTTTCAGTCATATGTTCTTTCACGAATATATTGCATTTTTGGCCATATTATTTGCGCTGTTCGTGGTCGCAGGAGGCATTCATGTGCAGTTTAACATGTCTGATAGTTTGAAAAATAATGTGCTTATTCTCTTAAGTGGCGCGATTTTAGCCAATTTCATTGGTACAACGGGTGCCTCTATGGTGTTGATACGTCCCTTTTTGAGACTTAATCATAATCGCCCTTATAAAACGCATTTAGGTGTGTTCTTTATTTTTATCGTAGCGAATATTGGAGGAAGTTTAACACCTTTAGGAGATCCGCCGTTATTTATGGGATATTTGGCAGGAGTTGATTTTGGGTGGACGCTGCAACACGGTTGGTTGCCGTTTGTAATGACGATTGCATTTTGTTTGGGTGTTTTTGCATGTATTGATCGAGTAAAAAATAAGCGCACTATTTCCCAACGTCATGACGTAGGTATTGCAATTGAAGGTGGTGTCAACTTTGTGTTGATGGGGGCTATTGTGGCAATTACGCTTTTTGCACCTTGCTTGAGCAGTGTTTCCGTTATATCGATTATGGAGGTTGAAATTTCCTGGCAGGATATCATCCGTGATTGCGGTTATGTTGCTATTGGTGGGTTATCGTTGTGGTTGACACCAAAACACATTCACCAACATCAACATTTTAATTTTGAGCCATTTAAAGAGGTGGCGCGCGTATTTTTGGTGATTTTTCTAAGCCTTATTCCCATATCTGCAATGTTGAAACTGGGGTGTAATGGTCCTTTTCATGTATTATTTAATTTTGCTCATGCGCAATGTTTGCCTATTGATGTGCGCTATTTTTGGTTATCGGGCGGCTTATCTGCATTTTTAGATAACGCACCGACGTATTTATTGTTTTTCAAAATGGCGGGTGGGAACGCGCAAATACTGATGAATCAATTGCCATCAACATTGCTAGCAATATCATTAGGATCAGTTTACATGGGAGCGATGAGCTATATTGGTAATGCACCAAATTTCATGGTGCGTAGTATTGCAAAGCAAAGTGGCGTTGAAATGCCTAGCTTTGTAGGTTACATGATTTGGTCTTGTGTTGTTTTGCTTCCCATACTGTATTGCATTAGCCTTTTCCTTAAGCACTTTTAAAAACCGTAAAAAGCGTCTAGAAATGGGGGATCAAATAAAAAAGATTTACCATGACGCGGGATTATAAAGACACGGTTTTTTTGCCGAAAACTCCATTTTCTATGAAGGCCAATTTGGCAGTTCGTGAGAAAGATTTTTTGGCATATTGGCAAAAAATTGATCTCTATAATACATTGCGTGTGCAATCAAAGGGAAAAAAGAAATTTATTTTGCACTGGGGGCCTCCCTATGCAAATGGTCATTTACATTGTGGTCACGCGTTAAGCTATATCTTAAAAGATTTAGTTAACAAAACCTATCAAATGGCAGGGTATGATGCGCCGTTTGTTCCTGGTTGGGATTGCCATGGTTTACCTATTGAATTGAAGGTTGAGGAGCAATATAAAGCTAAGGGGAAGCGCAAGGAAGATGTTGATGTTGGTGAGTATATTGAGTCTTGTAGGGCATATGCCAATAAATGGATTGATATTCAATCAGAGGAATTTCAACGTTTTGGTATAGTTGCTAATTGGCAAAATCCTTACATTACTATGGACTTTAAGAACGAAGCCAAAATTGCGACGGAGCTTGGAAAATTCTTAATGAATGGCGGCTTGTACCGAGGACTAAAGCCAGTGATGTGGTCAGTTGTTGAGAAAACTGCGTTGGCTGAAGCTGAGGTTGAATACCATGACCACACCAGCGATGCAATTTTTGTGGCTTTTCCAATTGTTACTTCAAGTATTGAGACGTTAAAAAATGCTCGTGTTGTGATTTGGACCACGACGCCGTGGACATTGCCAGGAAACAGGGCCATTGCTTATGGGCATGATCATGCTTACACAGTTATTGAGGTATTAGCTGGCACTGAGCTAGTGCCAAATGGAATGCGATTGTTGATTGTTAAAGATTTGGTTGCAGATGTTGCAACGGCTTTAGGTATTGAAAATTATGGAATTATTGGTCATGTGAATGGGGAAAATTTAAAGGGAACAATTTGTCGTCACCCATGGCATGGAAAAGGGTATGATTTTGATGTGCCGATGTTGCCGGGTGCGCATGTCACAACTGATGCTGGTACGGGCTTGGTGCACACAGCACCTGGTCACGGAATTGAAGATTTTAGTGTTGGCCAAGAATTTGGCATAGAAGTGCCAGAAACCGTTCAGGGCGACGGGGTGTATTACGCTCATGTTCCATTGTTTGCGGGCAAACATATTTTTAAAGTTGGAGTTGATGTCTTAGCGGCGTTAAAAGAGGTTGGTGCTTTGCTGCAGGCAACAAAGCTTGTGCATAGCTACCCTCATTCTTGGCGATCAAAAGCGCCGCTTATTTACCGAGCGACATCTCAATGGTTTATTTCAATGGACCGTAATGATTTACGCAAAAAAGCAATGCAGGAAATTGATAAAGTTGAATGGTTCCCAGCTATGGGTAAAAACCGTATTTCAGCGATGGTGACAAACCGACCTGATTGGTGCTTGTCACGTCAACGTACATGGGGCGTGCCGATTACGGTGTTCGTGCATAAAGCAACGGGTGAAGCTTTGCGTGATGAAGCTGTACACCAGCGTATTGTTGAGGCAATTGCAAAAGAAGGCATTGCAGCTTGGCACAAACATGATACGGCCTATTTCTTAGGCAGTGCGTATGCTGCAGATGATTACGAAAAAGCCAATGATATTTTGGATGTCTGGTTTGATAGTGCTTGTACTCATACTTTTATTTTAGAAAATAATCCAGATATGAGCTGGCCTGCGGATATGTATTTTGAAGGCTCTGACCAACACCGAGGATGGTTTCAAACATCATTGTTGCAATCATGTGGAACGCGCGGAGTGGCACCATATCGCCAAGTTCTAACTCATGGATTTGTGCTTGATGAAAAAGGCTACAAAATGTCAAAATCCCAAGGCAATGGGGTTGAGCCACAACAAGTGATTGATTTAATGGGCGCTGATATGTTGCGTTTGTGGTCTGCAAGTTCTGACTACTCAGATGATGTGCGTATTGGTAAAGAAATTTTGAAGCATCATGAAGATGTGTATAGACGTTTTCGTAATACCTTGCGCTATCTTTTAGGGGCACTTGCAGGTTATGAACATAAAAATGAAGTGGCCTATGGCCAACTGCCAAACCTTGAGCAGTGGGTGTTGCATCGTTTGAATGATATTAAAAAAAGTCATCAGAAGCTATTTAAAACCTATGACTTTGCTGCGTTTTACAGTGAACTGCATACATTCTGTGCTACTGACTTATCTGCATTTTATTTTGATATTCGTAAAGACACTCTGTATTGTGATGCGCTAAACGGGCAAAAACGTTTGGCTACACTGAATGTTATGCACCATGTGTTTATGCATTTAGTGCACTGGTTGGCGCCAGTTTTAAGCTTTACTGCAGAAGAAGCATGGCATGCTTTCCAAGAATGTGAGAGCCCAAATAGTATTCACACTCAACTTTTCCCTGAGATGCCTCGTCAGTGGGATAACCCATCCATGGCGGCGAAATGGGAAGATTTGCGTAATATTCGCCGGGTGTTAACAGGTGCTCTTGAATTAGAACGGGCAGCTAAAACAATTGGTTCAAGTTTGCAAGCAAGTGTGATTATGTACGTAAGTTCTGAATGGTCAGATCGGTTGGATAATATCGATTGGGCTGAATTAGCGATAGCTTCACAATTGGTTATTGTCCATGCACAAATGCCAGCGAATGCATTTACTTTGGAAGATGTTCGTGGAATTGGTGTCGTAGTTGAGCTTGCTGAGGGTCAAAAATGTGGGCGTTGTTGGAAAATTCTTCCTGAAGTAGGGGCGCAACGTGAACCTGACTTGTGTAAACGTTGCGATGAGGTTATTCATGATCACTTTTAAGACGCTACCAAAAAAAGGCAGTGTTCTTATTGGGCTGCTTGTTTTTGTGTTAGATCAAATGTCAAAATTTTGGATCCTTGAACACGTGGGGTCGGGAGAGATTGTGCATGTGTTTCCTTGCTTAAATTTTATGCTGGCCTATAACCCAGGGGTTACCTTTGGGCTGCTTCGTGCGTATTCCAATGTGCATTATGTTTTGTTGGTGGCCGGTGTGTGTGCGTTATCGTGCATTGTGACAGTGTGGTGGTGGAGAGCTGAGAATGCTTTGCAACGCTACGCAACTGCAATAATTTTATTCGGTGCTTTAGGAAATTTGGCTGATCGTTTACGTTTTCGAGCTGTTGTTGATTTTATTGATTTTCATATACATGGCTGGCACTGGTATGCGTTTAACTTGGCTGATTCAGCTATTGTTTTAGGTGTTGGATTGCTTATGTTAGATAGTTTTTATAAACCTAAAAACACGTTTATCTAAGCTCTTATGCATAAACCTTTTGACAAAAATTTGATTTCATGGCATTTCCAATCAATAGGCAAATTTTTTGAAGGAATAAAGTGGCTGAATTATCTTGGGGTGTAAAGCGTACTTGTAGTGGATGTAGTGCGCGATTTTATGATCTTCGTAAGTCTCCGGCAATATGCCCAAAATGTGGAGCAACGTGTGAGATTCACACATCCATGCGCGGCAAGCGTGAGCGAGCATCAGCGAAAGAAGTGGTGCTACCATTGGATGATTTTGATTTAGCGTTGGTTGATGGTGCAGATTCTGCTGCTGTTGATCCTGCTCTTCTAGATGAAGAGGAAGATCCTGGGTTTGGTGATCTACCAGCTGATTTGGACGCAGACGTTCATTAAGAATAGAGTGGCCACTATATGTGGCCATTTTTATATATGTTCCTAAGTGCTATTCAAATGCAAAAGCATTTTACAGCGTGGTTGTTTATAATGGAATGGCCGCAATAACCAGGCTATTTTCTAACTCCAGAGCAGTGTGAGTGTCTACAATAGGTATTTGTGCTAGGTGCAAGAGCTTATGAAGCAGATGAATTTAAAGAATTGCAACTCCTGGTTGGAAAGCTTTCTTGACTAGTAAGGGTATTCCACTTGCGTAAGAGTTAGTCCGTCAGACGGAGCCGTTGCTCCAGCTTTTGTCCTGTCTTTTGCGTCACGAATTTTAATAAATTCATCCAAACTAAACATACCTACACCAACAGCTTTCAACGTACCTATCATAATGCGAACTTGATGATGCAAGAATGATGGAGCCTTGATAGTGGCAGTAATGAGTTCCCCCCGGCGTTCAATGCAAAATTGCGAAAGGGTTTTAATAGGAGTTTTGCTTTGACATTTGCTGTCACGAAAAGAAGAAAAATCATAAGTGCCCACAAGTTGTTGTGCTGCTTCATGCATGGCTTCTGCATTTAGTGGTCTTGCTACGTGCCAGACCTTAGCATTCCAAACACCAGGAGCTATTCTGTTGAGTATGTTGTATTCGTATTCCCTTGAAATGGCGCTGTAACGTGAATGAAAATCTTGATCAATTTCTTCGCAGGAAATAACGCTAAGGCCTTTTTTGATCAAAAAGTGATTAAGGGCCACTTGAAGGCGGTAAGGGCTATGAGGATAGTCTAAATCCGTATGGGCAACTTGACCTGTGGCATGAACACCGGTGTCAGTTCTGCCTGCCCCATGAATTTTGACAGGATGTTTTACAAAAAAAATTAATTGGTCTTCTAGTGTTTGTTGCACTGTCGGTTCAATTGGTTGGCGCTGCCAACCAAAAAATTGTGAACCATCATATTCAAGGATAAATCGATATCGTTTCAAGATACTCAAGAGTCGTAAAATTGGTGGGCCCTGAAGGATTCGAACCTTCGACCCCCTGATTAAAAGTCAGATGCTCTACCAACTGAGCTAAGGGCCCCAAATGCTTACTCTATGTTTATAGTGAATTAGCGGTTGAAGGTCAACCTTTTTTCTGGCATGAAGTAAGATAGGGACTTTAAGAATTTATTAAAGTCCTTGAGCTACATTGAATGCACTGTAAGAGAAAAAAGTACAAATGCGATATTTTCGAGATTTTAAAACTTTGAATCCAAGCCAAGTGGTATTGGCTGTTTTGGTGATTGTTATTTGCTTTTTGACATTATGGTTCGTGGCTTTACGGGTTGGTAAACCGGTTATGCGCTCAATCTGTGTTGCAGCCATGAGTACTGACCGTTTGGTTGATCGTGAGCAGAAGTTGCGCGTTATTGAAGCGCAAACAGTAACATTGGGCACTGTTAGTAAGCGTATAAACACAGTTGGACATATGCGCGCTAATGCTATGGTTATTATAAAATCAGAACTGTCAGGGCGTATTGCCGAGCTATTGTTTACCGAAGGCGGGGCTGTTAAAAAAGGTGATTTAATTATTCGTTTTGAAGATGCAGAATATCGCGCAGCCGTTCAAATAGCTGAAGGTGAGCATGAAAATGCAAAATCTAATTTAGAACGCATTTCAAAACTACATGAGCAAAAAGTTGAAAGTAATAAAAAACTTGATGAAGCAAACGCTCAGGTAAAAATTGCTGAGGGCAAGCTTTTGCAGGCAAAAGCAAATCTTGAAAAAGCGAATATTAAAGCTCCGTTTGATGGGACGATAGGAATTATGAACATCAGTGCTGGCGCATTTGTTCAAGGAGCAACTGATTTAGTAACAGTTGTCGACAATAAGTCTGTTAAGGTTACATTCAAAGTTCCTGAAAAAAACGTACATGATGTTGGTGTTGGGCAGGTGGTTGAAGTAAAAGTCAGCGCATTTAAGGATCAGGTATTTACAGGAATGATAGAAGCTGTTGATGCTAAGGTTGAACAAGAAAGTCACAGTGTGCAGGTAAAAGGCGTTATTCCAAACCCTGACAATTTATTACGGGATGGTTTGTTTGCAAATGTAAGCCTTATTGTTGGTGAAAAAGGCAACACAATGACTGTAGATGAATCCTCAATTGAACGAATCGGTGAAATTGAATTTGTGTGGGTAGTAGAAAGAGGGCGCGCTGAGAAACGTCGTGTGCTGACTGGATCACGTGAAAATGGACAAGTTGAAATTGTTGCTGGGTTACAGCCTGGTCAAATCGTTGTGACTTCAGGACAAATAAAGCTTAGCGATGGTGCAAAGGTGAAAATTTCCAATATGCCGGATCCATCTGTAAAAGTAATGCTGTAGCGGGGCACAATGCGTATTTCCGAAGTTTGTATTGAGCGTCCAGTTTTTGCATGGGTAATGACGCTTATTTTGGTTCTGTTAGGTGCTGTTGGTGCCTATCGGCTTCCCTTACAAGCAATGCCTACGGTTTCAAACACTACAATTACAATTGAATCCTCACTTCCAGGCGCTAGCCCGGAAGTCGTTGAAACAACTTTGACTCGAATCATTGAAGATGCTGTTTCAAGCATTGAAGGTGTTGATCAGATTGAATCAATAAGTAATTCAGAAGATTCAAAAGTTATTGTTGTGTTTCGGCCTGAGCGAAAAAGTGAAGATGCGGTTAATGATATTCGTGACCGCCTTGCTAAAAACCAAGAACGAATGCCTATGGAAGCAACTCAGCCTGTTTTGACTAAGTCGCGTGCTGACGATAAGGCGATTATAACGTTGGCGTTGACCTCTGCAGCGCTTGATGCTGGCGAATTACACGACTTTGCAAAACGCGAATTGGAAAAAGAACTCGAAGCCGTTGGTGGCACTGCGCGTGTTGATATATTAGGTGCCAGCGACTACGTGATGAGAATTTACCTGAACCCCTTGAGCTTAGCTGCTTATGGCATAACAGTTTCAGAAGTTCTTCATCAAGTTAAAAAGCAAAATATTGAAAAACCTGCAGGAAAGCTTATTTCAAAAGACCGTGAGTATTCAGTTACAACTGTTGCATCACTAGAAAAGCCTGAAGAATTTGAAAACATGATTGTTGCAACACGAAAAGATTTTTTGGTGCGGTTACGCGATATTGGTCGGGCTGAAATTGATTCAGATGACAGAAAAACAAAAACATATTTTAACGGAAAAGCTGGTATTAGCATTGGTATCGTTAAACAATCTAATGCTAACCCTATTGATGTTGCGCGTGGCGTTAAGGTTGTTGTTGATAGGGTGAAAAAGAATTTACCTGACAACATTACAATTCACGTAGCCAGCGATACAACAACATTTATTGAGCGATCTATTCATGAAGTATACCGCACGCTTTTTGAAACAACTTTGCTGGTCATTTTAGTGGTTGTTTTCTTTTTACGATCTGCACGTGCTTCGATTATTCCATTGGTAACAATTCCAGTGTCCTTAATTGGTGCCTTGTTTTTAATGTATTTGCTGAACTTTACATTAAATTCATTAACTTTAATGGCTATGGTTTTGGCTATTGGTTTGGTGGTAGATGATGCCATTGTTGTGCTCGAAAGTGTGCATAGAAACCGTGAATTGGGTATGAAGCCGTTTGAGGCTGCTTATAAAGGTATTCGTGAAATTAGTTTCGCGATTGTTGCAATGACACTTACGCTTGTTGCAGTGTATGCTCCTGTTTCTTTGGCTAGTGGACGTATAGGGAAATTTTTAGTTGAGTTCTCTATTACGCTTGCCGGTGCTGTTTTATTGTCTGGCTTTGCGGCGCTTACTCTTTCGCCGATGATGTGTGCACGTTTGCTAGGAGACGATGATCATACAAAAAAAGAAATACCTAAAGGAAAAAGTTTTTCTTCCTGGGATAAGTTTAAAGACTATTTTTTGACAGATACCTGGATGGCTAATTTAGAAAACAGGTACGAGCGCATATTGAATATGTTAATGCCAAAACGATCGATAGTAGCTTTGGCAGCTATTGGCATTGCTTGTTTAGGATATATGACATATCAATATTTACCAGCTGAAACTACCCCTTCTGAAGACCAAGGCATTATTAAAATTGAAGGGCAAGCACCACAAAGTGCAACCCTTGCTTATACAGAGCGTTATGTGCAATTGCTTGATGAAGCAATTAACAAAATTCCTGAGGTTGAGCGGCGTGTTATTACAATTACCAATCCATCTTTTGAAGGAAGCATAGTTCTTAAAAATAATACAGAACGTCACCGAAATACTGAAGAAATTGCTGCAGAAATAAGAGAATCTATAGAAACGATCACAGGTATTCAGGTCAAAATTGATGCCGGTTCAGGAGGCGGTGGCGGAAGTGATAGTGGACGCGTAGTTGACTTTGTTATTCGTGCAAATAAAACATTTCAGGAATTGCAAGCTATGTCAGGAAATCTTTGGGGAGAGCTACAGCAATCTGGGTTTTTCCAAGCCATATTCAATGATGGACGTGGTGATGTAGCTGATTATACGGTTACTGTTTTACGCGATAAAATTTCTTCTTTAGGCATTGAGCCTGATACAATTGCTGAGACAATTTCTGCCTTGATTAAAGGTAAGAAGGCTGAAAAATTCAAGAAAAACAACAAAAATTATGATGTTATGGTGCAAGTTGAAAATGCTGCTCGCCAAAACCCAGATGACATTACAAATCTTTTCGTAAAGGCCAATGACAAAGATGGAACATTGGTGCCTTTATCAGAGCTTGTTATTGTGAATTCGCGGTCAGGTCCTGTTGAAATCCGCCATACAAATCGTGCACGTTCAGTAATGCTCTCTGGTGTTTTAAAGCCTGAATACAGCATGAAAGACGGAATTAAATTAGTTGAAACTATCTCTAAGGATTTAACAACAACAGATTACCGAATCGACTTTATGAACGAAGCGAAACGGTTTTTGACTGAAGGTCCGATGATGCTTCTTGTTTTTGGGTTGGCCATTGCTTTCATTTATTTGATTATGGCTGCTCAGTTTGAAAGTTGGCGTGACCCGTTCATTATTATGCTGAGTGTGCCACTGTCGCTTACGGGTGCCGTTATTACTTTGGCCTTTTTAGAAGGTGGTAGCTTGAATTTGTATTCGAACATTGGATTGATCACTTTGATTGGGTTGATTACGAAGCACGGAATTTTAATGGTTACTTATGCAAACCAGATGCGTGATGAAGATGGTGCCGGTATTGAAGACGCCATTATACGGTCGTGCAAAATTCGTTTGCGGCCAATTTTAATGACAACTTGTGCGATGGTGCTAGGTGCTTTACCTTTGGCGCTTGCTGCTGGTGCTGGTTCAGAAAGCCGTAGACAGTTGGGTTGGGTTACTGTGGGCGGTATGACGATTGGCACATTATTTACTCTGTTTGTTGTTCCTGCTTTTTATAGTTACTTCACTAAAAAGAAGCGTGAAATATTAAAGATTTCTGTTGCATAACATTTTGTGTTTTTATCTAAGTTCTGGGAAAACTAGTGGGAAAAATTTCATTGCCAAGTCATGCTTTTACAGAACTTGCAATGACGAGTAAGCAGTTTGCATAACGTTCCTACAATTTTTGATAATAGTCTTTTTAAACTCAAAATTAAGCATTTGCACCATGCAGTTATACAGCTTCAAGCTTTGCTGAATGATATTTTGTGGCAACGTTTAGGTTTATTTTCAAGGAATTTTTCATTACAAGTTCATCATGATTTTACGAAGTGTCTGGCAATAGAAAGTCATATTGAAATTGATCCTGAAGCTTTGCCATTTAAACACCATAGCTTTGATCTTGTAGTTAGCGCAGGACCGTTGATGATTACTAATGATATTCCTGGGGTGCTAAAGCAATGGTACGCGACTCTGAATCCCGGTGGAGTGTTTATGGCATCATTTGTTGGTGAAGATTCGCTAATGGAATTAAAAAATTGTTTTTTAAATGTAGAAGAAGCTCTTAGTCTTCCTCATTATTTGCGGTTTTTTCCAACTGTTGCCACTAAGGATGCTGGCATGCTTATGCAGCGTGTAGGATTTCATTTGCCAACAGCTGATCGGACGCGTCATGTCTTTCAAGTGGAGTCATTGTCTGAGTTGTTGAGTATTTTGAGGGCAATGGGTGGCAGTATATTACATAACAAGTCAAATACTGTGCTTACTAAAAAATTTTTAAAAGCGGTTGAAGAAGAATATTTCAAGCGTTATTCTTCTGAAGGTCAGCTGAATGTGACAATTGATATTGTTTGCATGACAGGTTGGGCAATTGAGCGTTATGCTGAAGAACGAATACAACAAGACACACCAAAAACTATAGGATTTTTATGATAAGAACTACGACACTTGCAAATGGTCTAAGAATTGCCACCGATACGATAGATCATGTGGAGACAGTAGCGCTTGGGGTGTGGTTGAATATTGGTACTCGTCATGAGAAAAAATCAGAGAACGGCATTGCGCATATGCTGGAACACATGGCGTTTAAAGGTACGGCAAATCGTACAGCCCTAGATATATCAAAAGCGATTGAAGATGTGGGTGGATATATGAATGCTTACACGTCTCGTGAAATGACAGCGTATTACGTTCGAGTTTTGCGTAAAGATGTTGAGCTTGCTGTGGATATTTTATCGGATATTTTGCAAAATTCTACTTTTGACGAAGCTGAATTTGTTCGTGAACAAGGGGTTGTTTTGCAAGAAACTGGACGTTCAAATGATACGCCAGATGATGTCGTTTTTGATCATTTTCAAAGTGTCTGTTTTGGTGATCATCCTATGGGATGGGCAACTTTGGGGACAGAAGACATAATAAAATCACTTACACCAAATGCTGTAAAAGCATATATGGATCGTCATTATGGCGTTAAAAATATGGTGTTTTCTGCAGCGGGACGGGTTGATCATGATGAGCTATGTGGGCTTGTTGATAAATATTTTACTAATGTTTGTGATAAGGGTGATCAAACACCTTTGCCTGCTGGATATGTTGGTGGAGATTTTAGGCAAACAAAAGATCTAGAACAGGTTCATGTTGTACTTGGATTACCCACAGTTAATATGTTTCATCCTGCATACTATGATTATATGATTTTGGCATCGGTTTTAGGTGGTGGCATGGCGTCTCGTCTCTTTCATGAAATTCGTGAAAAACGAGGGCTTGTTTATACAATCTCAGCAGATCAATATAGTTACACTGATGCGGGTATGTTGACGGTATACGCCGGAACTGGCCCAAAGGAAGTTGCTGAATTACTACCAGTTGTGTGTGCTGAGCTTAAAAAGGCTGCAAGCACAATTACTGAAGAAGAAGTGAATCGTTCAATAAATCAAATGCAGGCAGGGCTTTTGATGGGGCTTGAAAGTACGTCGCACCGTTGTGAGCGTTTAGCTAAACAGATGCACTTATTTGGTCGTGTAATTCCTATGGAAGAGGTTCTTGAAAAGTTAGGTCGCGTTAATGTGAAAAGTGTTCAAGCTGCATGTCAAACGGTATTAACAGGCAGGCCAACTCTTACAACACTTGGGTTGGTTGAACATGTTATGGTCTATGATGACTTGGTTGCAGACTTAGCTGCATAGTTTAAGCTTTTGTGTACGCACGAATAGCTTTGACATGGTGTCGTCCATGGGTCATTTGGTTTTTAATTTCAATAAGTTCTTTTTCAGCACTGCTAAACTTATTTTGCACGAAAGTTTTTAATTCTTTCAAAGAAGGTGTGACTACATTCTGGTCATTTATTGGTAGCATTTGGCAGTGCTCTAACAATTTTTGTAAATCTGTTTCGACCTCATTGAAGTGCGCTTCAGTTAAGGCTAAGACTTCATTTCTGTCTTCCATGGTTCTAATGCTCTCATTTGGCCATCTATCCATTTTTTGTTGAAGGGTTTTGATTTGTTGTTGAATGGTATCAATAGTCATATTTTTCCTTATTGTTAGCTGATGTTGTTAATTTCTATACCGAAAGCAACGGGTTGTTGGAATTCTTTCATGACGACCTGGCCACGTATGCTTACATATAAACGCTGACTTTGCCCATCGAAATGGTCAAGAGAAACGCTTATTTTTTTCAGTCGAGGTTCGAAATAGCTGATGGCTTTTTCAAAAAGGCTGCTTATGCGTGCCCACTGGGTTTTATCAGCGGGATCTATTGATGTAAAATCAGGAATGCCATACATCCATGGCAGGCCTAAACCATAGTCTTGGTCGTGATAGCGGCTATAAATAAGCGTGTGTTTAATAAACGAGAAACTTCATTGACGATAGATTCTAATACTTGGGCGCGATTAAGGATGACTCGTTTGGGATGTTCTCTCTGTGCTTCTGGTGTATCATCAACTAACCTATCAAAAAGTGGAGATTTACTCCCTTTTTTTGGTTTTGGTTCAGGTTTGTTAAGAAATGCGCTAGTGCTTGTATTTTTTTTAAGCGACTTTGCTGAAGTGCCCATTTGTAGAATGAATTAAGCCAATGCTTCTATTATGTAGTTCTATTGGCTATAAAATCAAATTTTTTAAAAATGTTACCTTATTTACTAGTATTTGTAACGAAATCAACAACGTAAACTTTTTGTCCAGCTGCTTTTTCATCCTTGTAATCAAATCGTGTAATTTCAATTTTTTTTGCTTTAAAACGAATTGTAATAGAAGGAGTAACAGCTGTTTGAATGAAAAAAAACGTGCTGACAATTTGTGCTTTTTCAAATTTAAATGTTTCAATTTTAACGCTGTGTCCACCAATATTTCCAGTTTTTGTAAAGGTAATATCGACCATTTGTCCGTTTGCAATAGTTTCAACAGCTGTAATATCAACATCACTGCAAGGTAGTGTGAATTCTATTTCATCCATTCCAAGAGTAGCAGATGAATTTGTAGCTGAATTGGAAACGTCTCCGCTTTCTTTTCTCCAAACGTTCATCTTTAGGCCATGGATAACAGCACATTCTAAATAACCAGTAACACTACTGCTAGTTATTGCTTTACCTTGGTACTTAATTTCTGCAAATAAGTCCGCCGATGAAGCTTGTGATTCATCACGTCCCGCAGCATTGCTTACGATCGTAGCTTTTTGATCTATATTCATAATTGATATCGACATATTTTATCTCCTTACGCGGGTGGTGCTGGTAATTTTGCGACCAGGCGAATAGAAACTGCCAGATCTTCAAGTTGAAAGTGTGGCCTGATATATGCAACTGATGTATATGAACCAGGTTGTCCAGGAACTTCAAATACATCAATTCTTGCTTCACGAAGTGGATATTTTGCCTTAACTTCTTGAGGAGCTCCGTCGTTTAACAATACATATTGTGCAATCCATGTGTTTAAATAATGAGAAACATTATCTTTTGTCATGAAGCTACCGACTTTGTCACGCATAATAACTTTGATGTAATGAGCAAACCGTGAAGCGGCTAATATGTATGGAAGCCTTGCAGAAAGGTTCGCATTTGCTGTGGCATCATCAAGATTATATTTCTTTGGCTTTTGCGAAGTTTGTCCACCAAAGAACGCTGCGTAGTCAGTTCCTTTACAGTGACATAAAGAAATAAATCCGTTGTCACTTAGTTCTTTTTCACGACGATCAGTGATACTAACCTCTGTAGGACACTTAAGAGCAATATCCCCATCCGGCGTTTTGAATGTGTAAGGAGGCAATCCTTCGACAATACCACCGCCTTCAACGCCACGGATAGCTGCTGTCCAGCGATATAGACTAAACGCATTACACATACGCTCAGCTAGTGCGAATGCAGCATTACCCCAGCAAAAAAGGTTGCTCTCAGCCATGCCAACATCTTCCTTGAAGTTTAAGCCTTCAACAGGAGATGTGTCAGGACCATAAGGTAGGCGCATTAGAACGCGTGGTAATACTAAGCTCACATAACGAGAATCAGGCGCACTTCTGAAGCTGTGCCATTTTACTAACTCTAGGCTGTCCATTACTTTGCTTAGATCTCTTGGAACGCCTAAGTGCTCAAAGCTGTCTAAGTCAAAAAGCATAGGATGCGCGGCGCTTATGAATGGAGCATGTGCAGCTGCTGCAACGCCTGAAATTTTTTCAAGCAAGTCCATATCCATAGGGGATCTGCCAAATTCGAAATCACCAACCAAACAAGAGTATGGATGACCACCAAAGGTTCCATATTCTTCTTCATAAACTTTTTTAAATAGTTGACTTTGATCAAATTCGACTGCCTTATCTAGGTCGTTTTGCAATTCTTGACGAGAGATATTCATTAGCCTTAATTTTAAGTGTTCGCCTGTTTCAGCTTTGTACACTAGGTATGATAATCCTCTCCAGGAACCCTCTAATTTTAGGAAATCTGGGTGATGCATAATCTCATTAAGTTGACTTGCTAAAAGACCATCAATGCGATCCATGTGATATGCTAGATAATGTCCAGGTAGTTTTGGTTCATTTTCGTCAGGTGTTGCAACCTGAGTTAAAAATTCTTTTAAAATATTTAAAACTATTGGTTTTTGTGATTCATCTCGAACCATTTTGCCTTCGTTAAGCATTTTATCAAGATCAGCACCGGAGCCGGCTGTAATTTGGTCAGCTAATGCTTTTTGTTTCGCAGCGTCAGCCATTAAACCTGAAAGCATTGCGGCAAGTGCATCATTACCATCAAGCTTATTCATTAAGTCTTTTAAATGGCAGCGAGAATCATATAATTTGCTTAAATCATCAACTCTTTTAACAATGTTTAGTGGTTCAAAATCTTCTATGGAAGCAAAAAATAGCTCAAGTGAGGTTTCAGTTTTATCTGTTCCCAGTTTGTAAGGTACAGTGATTGTCAAACGTGGCTTAATAGATTCGAGAACTTCAGGAAAATTGTCGCGATCGATTTCTACGAATTTCCTCTCTTTTAATGGAGGAAGAGGATCAACTAAGTGACCCGACAAATCTGCAAGAATACCAACTACAAAAGGTAATTCTTTCATTTCGATAGCATCACCTATTTCCACATCATAGGTAATTTGGACGCGTGGTGGGCGCACCCGGTCGAGCTTATGCTGAATACTTTCGACCATAATTTCTTCCTCATTTACATATTGCTATGGGTGCAATTCACCCAATGATCCTTATACTCATTAAATCGAAGCTTTATTAAAATTTCGTTAAAATTTACATTTACTTTCTAATGGATCATTTTTTCCTTATGCTGGACGAAGACTGTGTTTGGCCTTATGGTTGAATTACTGAGGATTTTCAATAAAAAAAATAAATAAAAATGAAGAAAAAATATATTTGTTGGGTATGTGTGGATGCTTTTAAGGTCGGCACCTGGAAGCAAGCTGAAGCATTAGCATTAAAATGGGTTAGTGAATATGAAAAAAAACCAATCCAGTTGCCTGTTTGGTGTCGTTGGATGCCATCTAGAGTATTTGTAAAACTACCTGATTTCTTAAAAAATATGGCAGTGAGAAGTTTAAATGGTCCTGTACCAGATATTATTATCGCGGCAGGTCGTCAGGCAGTACTTGTGGCAATTGCTTTAAGGCATAGGGCAAAAACAGTTGTGTTAATGAAACCTGAAATATCTCCCCATTATTTTAATGCAGTTGTGGCACCTCTCCATGATCAGTTAGAGGGAGGAAACGTTATTTGTACCCAAGGAGCAATTCATGGAATTCAGCCGGAAAAGCTTATTTTTCCAGGTGATTTAGAGAAATATGCTCAACCTAGAGTTGGGGTGCTGTTAGGCGGAAACAGTGTTCATGGTGAATATAAAGATGAATTAGCCATAAAAATGGCCAATGATTTACGGGACTTAGTAGTTTCAAACACTTCTTTAATTGGAGCCAGCCTTATTATTACTCCATCGCGTCGCACACCCCTTAAATGGTTGGAAATTTTTGAACGAAATCTTGAAGGGATATCTTATTGGATTTGGGATCAGAAGACTGAAAATCCTTACCCACATTTATTAAATGGAGTTGATGTTATTGTTGTATGCGAAGATTCTATTAGTATGGCCAGCGAAGCGTGTATTATGGGAAAGCCTGTATTGATTTATTCAACAGGGATTACCAAACAAAAATTTAAACGATTTTATCAGCAGTTATTTGCACAGTCTTATGCGCAACCATTCACGATCAATGCAAAACTTAACAAGTCGCCAGTTTTGAAAGAACTCGATAGAGTTATTGAGCAGCTTAATGAAATGAAAATTTTGCCGACTAAATCCTGATATTGGTAAACCTTGAAATATCCAGTACAATCACCTAGCTCTTTATTTTTTAAAATATGATATGTGGAAGTTTTTAATTTGTATTGGGTTAACCTGTCTGTACGCGGCTCAAAAGAGTGAAAATACAGCATCGATAAGTGGTTCTTATCAAAAAGGCACAGTTGCCCATAGTAAATCCCCTTCTATCACAGCGAATCCAGATTATGTGAAAACTAAAAACGGGCAAAAGCTTATAACTGATGTAGATATAGATGATGTGGTTGCTCAAAAATTTGTAAGCAATTATAAAATTAAAGACTTACAAAATTTGTGGAAAGTTGAAAGCCTTGTAAGCATAGGACTGCTGCTCAGTCGCCTTGGCGTTATTTTAATAATATTTGCTATTATGTGGAAGGTGACTAACCGCTTTACCAACCGCTTTGTTAGTTCTGTAGTAAAGAGTGCCTATAAGTCTGAAAAATACACAGATGCAGAAGCTTTGGCCAATACGGCCGGTCCTATTTTAAATTCGATTCTCCATTGGGTTTTGATATGTATTACGTTACTGATTGTGCTTGCTGAAATTGGTGTTGATATTATGCCAATTATCTATAGCTTCGGCGTTTTAGGTTTGGCTATTTCAATTGGCGCACAAACTTTAGTAAAAGATCTTATCTCAGGGGTTCTGACCCTATTTGAAGGTATTGTTTCTGTTGGTGAGATTGTTGAAATAAATGGAAATATCGGGACAATCGAGGGAATGTCACTTAGGTCCATTGAGTTTCGTCATGGTAATGGAACAATGCAGGTAGTATCGTTTTCTGAAATTAGTAGTTTAATCAACTTGTCTCGTGATTATTCAATATGCAGCATTGTGGTTCCTGTTAGCCATGAAGCTGATATAGAAAAAGTTGAGGAAATCTACATTGATGTTTTTAAAAATTTGAAAAAAAATGATGAATGGAAAGATGAAATCATTAGCGATATTGAAGTTAAAGGGATCTTTTCTATCACCGAAACGGCTGTTTACATCAAGGCGTCTATGCGCATAAAACCTGACCCTTATGACCTTTTTGGTCAAGAGTTTCGTAAACAGCTTTTTATGAAAATGAAAGAACACAAGATTCCAGCTCCAAAATTTGCTAATGTGATGCTCGAGAATTAAAAGTTAGGATTTTTAGTTATGTTAACGCGTGCTGACATTTTACCTCTGCATACTTATGAACAAATCCGCTCTTCAAAAAAACAAGAAATTTTGCAGTTAAAACAAGATCGACGGCTTGCTGTAGGTCCTGATATTACTTTTTATTTTGAAAACACCCAAACAATTTGGTGGCAGATTCAAGAAATGCTTCGTATTGAAAGAGGCGGTGATGAGCAAATAACCGATGAACTTTCTGCTTATAATCCTTTAATTCCAGTGAAACATGACAAAGGTTATGAAATATCAGCCACTATGATGATTGAGATTGATGATACTGTGCGTAGGAAAGTTGTGTTAAATCAATTGTTTGGTATTGATCAGCACATCATGTTCGAATTACCAAATGCAACAATTCCAGCGTTCAGTGTTGATCCCTCTGACGAGAGAAATCGTGAGTCAGACCATAAAACTTCTGCGGTGCATTTTTTGAAATGGGAGGTGCCTGCTGCTAAGGTAAGTGCGTTTTTAGGTGAGGAGTCTTATCTTATGATTAATCATCCATATTATTCATTCAAAGCAAGCGTTCCATTAGCTTTAAAGGATAGTTTTAAGGCAGATTTTGAAGTGATGAATTAGTATGCAAACGCAAGGGGTAGTTTGTCTCTAAAGGCTAGAAGGTTTAACGATCTTTTGCCTTTCCAGTTGTTCTGCATTCAGTGTGTGCAGGAGATTGGAAAAGCTGTTCTTTAAATGAAATTTTTAAATGAGGAAATTTATCATGCGTATTGCTATTTCTGGCACTCATTTTATGGGTAAGACCACGCTTATTGAAGACTTTATTGAAAAGCATCCTAATTACAAATACGAGATTGAGCCTTATTATAAGCTACAAGATGAGGAAACAATGGACTTATCGCTAGAATTTGGTCTTGGTAGTTTACTAGAACAACTCAATTATAGCATCGATCAACTTAATGATCATGCAAGTGAACGTACTATTATTTTTGATAGATGTCCGATTGATTTTATAGCTTATTCTATGTCTGTCTTGGATCAAGACGCTACTGATGTTAATGATAGCGAAATTTCCGAAAGATTCCCTGAAATTAAAGATGCACTGAATAATTTAGATTTAATCGTATTCTTGCCTATCACAAAAGAACACCCAATAGAGTATACAGAAGAAAATCCTGCTTATCGTAAGCTAGCGGATAAATTTTTTAAAGAAATATATCGTGACGATATCTGCGATGTGTTTCCCAGCTATAGCCATCCAAAAATTGTTGAAATTTGGGGTGACCGCATGACAAGAATAAAAAAATTAGAAAGTTATCTTTAATTTTAAAGGTGAAATTTATGTTTCGATTTCACGACTTCAGATTAAAACACAGCAATTGCTTTAGGTTTACCCACCAGAAGATGAGTAAACCTCAGTAAATTTCTACAATGCTTCATTTTTTACAAAATGTACTTCAGTGATTGGTTTTTTACCAAAACGCTGATTACATTCTTGTTTGACGGCGCGTTGTACTGCTTCTATATAGTTTTTTTCTTTACCTAGGTTTGGACGCATTATACGGCGGACTATATTTTGCATATCTTCTTGCAGTTTTTGTGCTTCTTCACCTGGCTCTACAACACCGGAAGAGCTTATCACAGGCGTGCCTTGCATTTGATAAATATCATCAACAGGGATACTTAAGAAAATAACACCTTGAACGGAAATTTTTTGGCGTTCTTTTAAGATGGAGCTTTGCATGTTAACTAGACATTTTCCATCAATACCCCAGCGTCCAGAATCTACAGTGTCGATTATCTTAGGAGCTTTGCCTGATAGTTCAATAAGAGTGCCATTAGAAGGTACTAGCGCTTGTTTAATGCCATTTGCTAATCCAAGTGCTGCCTGAGCATGCATGTGTCTTGCTTCACCATGTACGGGGATTAGTGATTGAGGTTTAATCCAATCGTACATAGCTTTTAGATCTTCTTGAGCAGGGTGACCTGATACATGCACAGCTTTCTCATGGGAAGTAATAATACGAATACCCTGGTGAATTAAGCGATTTTGCATGGCTGAAATAGAACGTTCGTTCCCTGGAATAACCCGAGAAGAAAATATGACCGTATCACCTTCATCAAGAGATACTGTTTGGTGATCGCGTTGCGCGACACGTGCTAATGCTGAACGGTATTCCCCTTGTGAACCTGTGCTCACAAATAACACCTTATCTCGCGGCATATCCATAGCTTCTTCTGCTGTTATGAAGCCAGGCAAGCTTTTTAAGTAACCAGTAAGAGTTGCGGCACGAATCATTTTTTCTAGTGATCTGCCTATCAATGCAACTTTTCTACCATTCTTGTGAGCTGCATGAGCAATAGATTCAACACGAGCGACGTTTGATGAAAAACAACACGCAACAATACGACCATTTGGAATTTGAGAAATCAGTTTTTCTAATTCATCGCGCACATCACCTTCTGACCCGGTTGATCCCTCATCAAATACATTGGTAGAGTCACAAATTAGAGCTAGAACGCCTTCTTTACCAATTTCCTTTAAACGATTTTCATCTGTTGCTTCGCCTAAAAGTGGTTGAGGATCAATTTTCCAGTCCCCTGTGTGGAGCACACAACCAAGTTCAGTTCTAATGGCTAACGCATTTGGCTCAGGAATTGAGTGAGTTAAGGTTATATATTCAATGTCAAACGAGCCAATTTGTACCCTGCCTGAAAGAGGAACTTCAATAATTTTTACCTGTTTAGCCCAGGATTTTTCTTCTAGTTTTTGTCGTAATATTTGAGCAGTAAATGGAGTAGCATAAACGGGACATTTCAAATAAGGCCAAAGGTATGGAACGGCGCCAATATGGTCTTCATGAGCATGAGTTAAAACTAGTGCTTTAATACTGTCAGCGTGCTCGAGTATAGCTGATGGATCTGGCATGATAATATCAATGCCTAAGCGATCACCAAAGGTGATGCCGCAATCGACGATTATCCATTCTTTGTTGTGACCAAAAAGGTTTAGGTTCATGCCGATTTCACCGGCTCCACCAAGCGGCAAAAACCAGAAATTAGTCTTCTTAGGGGTATTTAACACGGAAATTCCTTAAATTGTATTTTCAAAAATGATATTTGTGCCCCGGTAGCCATTTAAAAAATCATTGCATGATACAGGCTTAGATCCGGGCCTTTGCAGCATTTTAAGCTGTATTGCCCCTGTTTTGCAAGAAATTAACAACTTATGATCTTCTGTAACAATCCACGTGCCTGGTGAATAAGGCGGGGCGTTGCTTACAATTTTTATCTCCGCTGCCTCAAGAATTTTTATCACTTCACCGTCTAGTGTGGTAGTTGTGCCAGGCCAAGGCATTAAAGCCCGAATTTTACGTAAAATTGCGCCGGCATCGCAATCAAAATTCAGAATACTTTCTTCTTTTTTAAGCTTGTGTGCGTAAGTGATTCCTTCAAAAGGCTGAGGGGTTGATTGAAGGTATTTAGATAAAATATTTGGCAAACAATCAAGAAGAGATTGAGCTCCAAGGGCTAGCATTTTATCATGTAATGTTTGGCTGGTATCAGCGACACCAACTGAAATTTTCTTGGTGTAAAGCATGGATCCGGTATCTAACCCTTCATCCATTTGCATTATTGTAATGCCTGTTTCTGTATCTCCTGCTTCAATTGTGCGGTGAATTGGTGCAGCGCCTCTCCAGCGTGGCAACAGAGATGCATGAATGTTAATACAACCAAGTTTTGGTGCCTCTAAAATCTGTTTGGGCAGCAATAATCCATAAGCAGCAACAATAGCTATGTCTGCATTTAGCTGTTGAAATTGTTCCTGTTCTTGCTGTGATTTCAACGTAAAAGGGGTATATACAGAAATGCCTTGCTCTAATGCAAACTGGTGCACAGGTGATGTGGTTTCAGCATGACCTCTTCCTTTTGGGCGAGGAGGTTGGGTGTAAACAGCAACAACTGAATAGCCAGCTTCTACCAAGGCTTGTAATGGCGCAAGAGCGAATTCCGGGGTGCCCATAAAAATGATTTTAGTCATTGTCATTTTATTTGTTATTCTGTGCTCAGTATAATGTTCAACCTGATGTCAGCAAAGATAAATGATTTGTGCACTTGATACCTTGGTAATTTCGGGTGTTTCGCGTAGAATTAAGAGGAATAAGGTCTGAGATTTGTACATGGCACTTGATGCATATTTTCCTATTTTAGTTTTTTTAGCTGTGGCATTTGGCTTTGCAGCATTACTACTGGGGATATCTTGGATGCGAGGTAAACGCAATCCTTACGCTCAGAAAAATGCTCCTTACGAGTGCGGATTTGATTCGTTTGATGCGCCCGAGCAAAATGCACGTCGTCAGTTTGATGTGCAATTTTATTTGGTAGCGATTCTTTTTATTATTTTTGATTTGGAAATAGCATTTTTGTTCCCTTGGGCGATATCGCTGGAATATATTGGTTGGCCAGGTTTTTGGTCGATGATGATTTTTCTTAGTATTTTAACGATTGGTTTTGTGTATGAATGGCGAAAGGGTGCGCTTGATTGGCGGTAGTATATGACAACAAGACTTGAAGATTTAAAGGCCTATTTACCACAATCGTTGCAAAACGAAAAAGAGTTATTTGAATCAATAAATCAAGAAATTTCAAACAAAGGTTATATTTTAACTAAGCTTGATCAGATGGCAGCATGGGCTCAAAGTGGCTCTTTATGGCCAATGACCTTTGGGTTGGCCTGTTGCGCCGTTGAGATGATGCATAGCGCCGCAAGTCGTTATGACCTTGACAGGTTTGGTCTTGTTTTCAGGCCTAGTCCCAGACAATCAGATGTAATGATTGTAGCCGGAACCCTAACAAATAAAAAGGCCCCAGCTTTGCGTAGAGTCTATGATCAAATGCCAGAGCCACGGTGGGTAATTTCTATGGGAAGCTGTGCTAATGGCGGTGGCTATTACCACTATTCTTATTCTGTAACTCGAGGATGTGACCGTATTATTCCGGTTGATGTATACGTTCCTGGCTGCCCGCCAACAGCTGAAGCGTTGGTTTATGGTATTATGTTATTGCAGCAAAAAATTACGGGTAAAATCGGTTGAAATCCTAAATCAATATACTTAAAATTATGATCTGAAAACTTTTTTGTTTGCAGTTATATAAGGAATAATAGATGAAGTGCATATTTTTAAGTTTTGTACTGTTAGTGACAAGTCAATTGTTAGGTGCTGATTTTGACGACGTTCTGGTGCCAGTTCGAGCTGTTGTGGAGGTAACTTATATTGAAAACGTTGATACAAAAAGCATTCAAATAAAGCAAGGTAGCACAATACATTCTTATGAGTTTCCTAGATTGTGCAATGCGGACAAACAACAAATACGAAACTGCATTGTAGCGTTATTAGAAAATGATTCTTTGAGTGAGCAATTATCTTATGTACAAAGAAGCATGATTGCTTTATTGCGAATTGATAGCGGTAAAATTGACAGAATTGTGAATTTTTTATATGAAACTCCAATGGCTTACTGGGATGCTCCACATTCTCCTCATTGGGGCAAATCACATTAAAATTTAATTTTCCCCAACACGTATTTTTTGTGGAAGTTTAATTGCTTCACTAACTGCTTCTACATTTTCGCTAGCTGCTTTGTTTTCTTGTTTAATACGATCGTATAATTCTTGACGTAGTACTGACGATGAGCTGGGATATTCAAATCCAAGCTTAACAATGCGTCCATTGATTTCTAAAACAGTGCAAACAATATCATCGTTGATAATAATGGATTCGCCAACTTTGCGACTAAGACTTAGCATACCTACTCATTTTTATAAATTTAATTAAATGTTAAACAATTTTTCTTATTATACATAGTAGGAATGAAAGATTTTTTTTATTTATGAGTCTGTTTGACGATAAACTCTCATTATTGCTCAATCATCGCCTTTCTTGGTTGGGTGCTAGATCAAATCTAATGGCGCAAAATATTGCTCATGCTGACATTAAGGGGACAACACGTAAAGAAATGCGTCCTTTTGGTCAGGTTTTGAAGCACCATGGAGCTATTCCAAATAAAAATGGTCCGCAAGTAAGAATATTAAGGCTTGGAGCTGCTGACTCTATGAATACAAAAACAGAAATTTCTAGAGAAATGGAAATGCTAGAGATGTCACGTAATGTGCTTGAGCATGACGCTATTTTGAGTACGGTTAAAAATTTTCACCAATTAGTAAAAACCATTTTAAGCATGTCACAAGGAGGATAAATCCTATGGCTTTAGATAAGGCGCAAACTACTCTTACTCGTGCTCTGTATGTTGCAACATCAGGTATGGTTGTGCAAAACAAACGTATGTTGATTATTTCTGAGAACCTAGCAAATGCGGGAGTTAAGAACACCGTTCCGGGTGTGATGCCTTACAGACGCCGTATTCCTTCTTTCAAAACATTTTATGATAAGAAAACAAAGGCTGAACTTATAACTTTAGGAAAAATTCGTGATGACAAATCTCCTTTTCCTAAGGTGTTTGCTCCTGAAGATCCTGCGGCAGATAAAAATGGTTTTGTGTATGAATCAAACGTAAAATCAGTTCTCGAAATGTCAGACATGCGAGAAGCATCTCGTAGTCACGAAGGTAACCTAAAAGTATATGAACGTATTTTAGCTATGTTGCAAAATACAATAAATCTTTTGAAGAACAACTAGTACTTGACCTTTCGAAGCTTCCCTCTCATATTTTATGAAGTTCAACTCGTTAGGGTATTAATAATATGACACAATTAAGGGGATCTAAAACCGAACAAAATCTTAAGGATGCGTTCGCAGGTGAATCACAGGCAAATCGTAGGTATTTGTATTTCGCTCAAAAGGCAGATATTGAAGGGTATAATGACGTTGCAGCTGTATTTCGCTCAACTGCAGAAGGCGAAACTGGGCATGCTCACGGACACCTTGAATTTTTAGAAGAAGTTGGTGACCCAGCAACAGGTCTTCCCATTGGCGCGACAACAGATAACCTTAAGGCAGCTATTGCCGGTGAAACCCATGAGTATACTGATATGTATCCTGGTATGGCCAAATCTGCACGTGCGGAAGGTTTTGACGAAATTGCTAATTGGTTTGAAACATTGGCAAAAGCAGAAAAATCCCATGCAGGACGTTTCCAAAAAGCTTTAGACACAATGGCATAATATGACTAAATTACAGCCTGTTCGAGGAACTCGTGATTTTCTAGGTGATTTTGCAAGGTGTATTCAATACATTCAAGATACTACCTTTTCAACTGCTCGTCAGTTTGGGTTTGAACGTATTGATACACCAATTTTTGAATATACTGGGGTTTTTAAGCGGGCTGTAGGTGAAACTAGCGATATTGTTGGCAAAGAAATGTATACGTTTTCGGATCGTGGGGGTGAAGAAATCACTTTACGGCCTGAAGGTACAGCACCTGTGGTGCGTGCACTTCTGTCAAATAGTCTTGCCCAACAATTGCCATTAAAGTATTGCTACTATGGGCCAATGTTTCGATATGAGCGACCTCAACGCGGTAGATATAGGCAATTACATCAGTTTGGTGTTGAATTCTTTGGGGTAGATAACCCTTGTGCCGATGTTGAAATATTAGACTTAGCACAACAAATTCTTGATCGATTAGAAATTAATGCAAGCTTACACTTAAATACCATAGGAGATTCGCAAAGCAGAGATGCCTATCGCGTCGCTTTAATTGAGTATTTTTCTAAATATCGAAGTGAGCTTTCTGAAGATAGTCAGCAACGATTAGATAAAAACCCTATGCGAATTTTGGATTCTAAAAATTTAAACGATAAACATATTGCAGAAAATGCTCCAAAAATTTCAGCATATTTAACAGTTTCGGCTGCACAGTTTTTTGAAAAAGTGTGCGAAGGTTTAGAATTGCTTGGTATTAAATATACTCTTGATCCCACCTTGGTGCGTGGCCTTGATTACTACACCCATACAGCCTTTGAGTTTAAAAGTAATGACCTAGGGGCTCAGGATGCTGTCTTGGGTGGAGGCAGATATGATGGTTTAGTTCAGCACATGGGTGGGCCAGCTATTCCAGCGGTTGGTTGGGGCATGGGCGTTGATCGTATTGCTTTGCTTTTAGAAAACAGGACGTTTGCAAAGCCAACGCCGATTGTCTTGATTGTTATCGGTGATTATTTCTCTAAGGCAGTACAGCTTGCTAAAGCTTTCAGAGAAAAAGGCAAAATTTGCGAAATACTTTACAAAACAAATCCAGGAAAAGCTTTTAAAGATGCCGATAAACTAGGAGCACGATTTGCGATTATTATCGGCGAAGAAGAAGTAAAAACCAACACGGTTAAGGTAAAAGACCTGAGCTTACCACCAGAACATCCACAAAAAGAACGCACGATGAAAAATAACGAAGTGCTTGAGATAATGTGTGCAGAACATGCATGAATCAGTTGTTGTTTATGAAAAAGAAATTATGTGTGATGGCTCAATAGATGGAAAAACTCTTGGTCACCCACGCGTTTATTTATCTATTCAAACAGATGACCTAATAGAATGTACTTATTGCGGGAAAGTATTTGTTTATGACAATTCCCAAAACTGATTTTTGCTGCTGTTTAACGAACCGCACAGTTATTGAAATACAAGGCAGTGACCGTGAAGTGTTTTTACAAGGGATTATCACTCAAGATATAAAACGTTTAGAAAACGAGAGCATTCTTTACAGCTTAATGTTATCTCCGCAAGGAAAATTTCAATTTGATTTTTTTATAATTTGTGATGGTGACTCATGGCTTATTGATATAGCAACTGAACGTTCTCAGGCATTTTTGCAGCGGCTACAACTATTTAAGCTACGCTCTGATGTTAGTCTTAATGTAAGAGCCGATCAGCAAGTGGGAGTGAGCTCAACAAAAAATGATGCCAAAAATTGTTTTTTAGACCCCCGTTTAAAAGAGTTAGGATATAGATTTTACGATAAGAAAATAGTTTCTGAGACACCAAGGGATATTTACGAAACTTTATGTATAAGCCTAGGAATTCCTGACGGAGCCCAGAATATGATTGTCGATAAATCAATTCCTCTAGAATGGGGAATGGATGAGCTTAATGCCATTGCTTGGAGCAAAGGTTGCTACATGGGACAAGAACTGACAGCCCGTTCTCGTTACGTTGGGCAAATTCGCAAGCGTGCTTTTCCTATTATTTTTAAGGTTCCAGGTGAATATATGGTTGGGGAAAAACTTGCTGTTGAGGATCGAGAGGTTGGAGAATTGCGCGCAACCAATGGGCATGTTGGTATTGCAATCTTGAAGCTTGAGGCATTGAATGCAGCTATTCTTATAAACGGCGATCCTATAGAAGTGTGCAAACCAAGTTGGATTCTGTTGCCTGAATAGGTGTTTCAATGCATCCCCTTTATTGTTAAAATTTTATCATTTAAGCTAGTAGCAATATCATTTAAAAATTTTTGGTTTTTTATGTCCGCTATACGTCGCAGTATGTTTATTTCTCTTTTTTTCATATGTATTATGCTGGGTGTACTTGTGGCGCTGTTTCCCCAGGCAAAATCTGCATTTTTAACCAATGTTTTTTTAAATGGGACAATTCTAACGTTGTTCGTGTTTGGCATTTTGTACAATGCATATTTGTTTTTTCTTCTAAGGCAAGAGGCGATATGGTTTTCATTTTTTGAAAAATCTCGTGACCATGAAAGCAGTGTGCCAAAACCGCAAGCATTAAAACCTTTGCAGCAATTATTTCAGCAAGCTCGTCCGTCAAGCTTTATGTTGCAAGCAACATTTGGAAGCATTCAAAACAGGTTTGATGAAAGCAGAGATATTAATCGTTATGTCACAGGACTATTAGTTTTCTTAGGACTTTTAGGAACCTTTTGGGGATTGTCTCATACGGTTACTGCGATATCAGGTGTTATTTCAAGCATTGATTTGCAAGCTGGTGATATTCAGGATGCATTTAAAACGCTAAAAGATGGCTTGCGAGCGCCCTTAGTTGGCATGGGAACCGCGTTTAGCTCATCCTTATTTGGGTTGCTTGGATCATTAATTATTGGGTTTATTGATGTTCAATATAATAAGGGAATTCAAGGATTTTTTTATTTTATTGAAGAGCGAATTCATCTTGGAAAGCTTAATATTGGTAGTACTGAAGGACAGAGTGGTGGGCAAACATACTCCCAAAGTGTTTTTGAACAAGCAGCTGAGAGTATGCAACTTTTATCTCAGCAGTTGCAGCGTGGAGAAGAAAATCGTCAGCAATATATGCGTGGTTTGACTGATCTTGCAGAAAAATTAAATATGCTGACTGACCAGCAAAATCAACAATTAGCAGCGTTACAAAACGTTGCACAGAGTCAATTTAATATGCAGCAGTTATTAAGTCGTCAATCTGAAGTAGCAACAGATACTACAAAATACTGGCGCAGCCTAGATTCTCAGATAGTTAGGATTCATGACGACATAACAACTGGACGTCAACAACTAAGCCGCGAAGTGTGCGAAGAGATTCGCACAGTTGCTAGGATACTTGCGGCTTTAGGTGAAGGATGTGATGCGGCTTAGCTGTGTGTGCCAAGAATAGTTGGATTTCTTACATTTTTTCCGCGTACTATTTTTTTTCTTTCTGGTGAATTTGTTTCTTGGTTCTCTTTATCTGTTAGAGGATCTTCTGAGTCAGCTTTTTTTCTTGCGTCGTGATTTCTTTTTTGGCGATAAGTGGATTTTTTCAAGATTTCATCACCAGAGGAGTTATCTGTTAATACGCTGCCGATACTAACTCTGCTTACTTGTTGCACAAGAGAAGAAGATGATGCGATTGAGTCTCTTGAATTGCTGTCATCAAGTATTAATTTCTCATCAGAAGCAGCTGAGTCTAGTGAATCTCTTGAATTGCTGTAACGACAAGAAGTATCAGTGATTCCACTGGAGAAACTGTCTCTTCTTGATGCGTGTTTATATGAAGAATCTGATCCCATTGAATCTGTATCGCTACCTATTGAATTTTTCCTTGAGCTCGATGAAGACGATTCTTGATCAGCGCTATATGACAGAAAAGAAGGGAAGTCGTTTTCAGCTTCAGCTAGCAAGGCGCTTAAAAGAGATGAATTGCCAGCTTTACTTGAAGAAGTATGAGGTATTACATCTATGTTTCCAGGAGATCTTAATATTGCGTTTATCAGCTCTTTTGTATTGGAAGGTATTGATGCCCCATATGCTTCCTCGTTGTATTCAAAAATTATTTTGAGCATTCTAAGTATTTGTATGCCGGCAATATATTTGTTGGTGTAATAAAAGTCAGATGCGCAATTAGCCCTGTTTATAAGGGATTTACCCTTTGCTCTATGGAGACGTTTATAGTCTTGTTTATGGTAACTAAAACAGAGTGGGGTGAAGTGTCCATTTGTTTGGTAGAGATGGTGATATTCTATTCTTCCGCTTGAGCTTTCTGGGTTGTCACCGTTGAGCATATGCAACAAGTTATATTTTCCTGTAGTTGTTTGTGTTTTTAGTTTGTAACTCGGATCAATGATAGTATCCGTTTTGCTTTTTCTATAAAGAGCAAAGCTTGTTTGCATCAACCATTCCGGAATATAGCCAATACTATCATTGTGCGTTTCAAGAACAACTGGAAAACTATCCATTTCTACAGATGCTTCAAAACTTTTGTTGTCACTTTTCACAAACGATGTTGGGGAAAGCATCTCGATGCTTCTTTCAAATTTATTCAGTAATGCTTTATTTAATGGGGTGAAACCTTTTTTAGGGTCTATTTTAAAAAATTCTTTGAAGAGGGGTAAAAAATCAGAAATCTTTTTTTGTAATTTATTAAAGGGGACTCCTACAGCTACATTGAGATCCTTTTCTGCAAAACGCTGTCTTAATTTGCTAATCATATTCCAAGTAAGCTGCACTACTTCATTTAATTCAGCAATTTGTTCTGTTGTTAGCTCGGGAAAAGGAACATGTGCAGGTGCGGCGGCAACTGCTGTTGCTCCAGGGGAGCGTGGAATTGGAAGATCAAATTCCATCCCATTAACAGAAAAAGAAAATGCAATATGCAAAGTGATTAAAAAAAGATTTTTCATAATTTTATTATTCATTTATCAGACAGTTTAAATTAATATATCGTATTTTTATGCCAAAAATACAAAAGATAGTCAATATACTGCTTAAATATAATTTTTAAATCGTTTTTTTGGTAACTTAACAAGAACATGATCTGCGCAAAAATGCTCTTTTCATACCCTTCAGTCTGTATGCTAAGCTTGACCTAGTTAAAATCTAATTAAGTTTAATAATGTCTTATAACGTGACTTTAATTCCTGGGGATGGTATTGGCCCTGAAGTGATAACATCTGCTCGTCAAGTGGTTGATGCTTCTGGCGTGAAAATTAATTGGGAAGTTTGTGAAGCTGGTGCAGAAGTTTTTAGAAAAGGAATGGCAACCGGTGTTCCACAAGAAACAGTTGATTCTATTAACAGAAATAGGGTTGCCCTAAAAGGACCACTCGCAACGCCTGTGGGTTTTGGTGAAAAAAGTGCCAATGTGACATTGCGAAAAATGTTTGAAACCTACGGAAATATTCGACCCGTGAAGGAATTTCCTGGAGTGCGCACTCCCTATAGTGGTCGTGGTATAGATTTAGTTATTGTGCGTGAAAATGTTGAAGACCTTTATGCCGGGATTGAACACATGCAAACACCTAGTGTAGCTCAGTGTTTAAAGCTGATTTCCAGAAAAGGTTGTGAAAAAATTGTACGTTTAGCATTTGAGTTTGCCCGTAGCCAAAATCGTAAAACAATACATTGTGCTACTAAAGCAAATATCATGAAATTTAGTGAAGGCATGCTGAAACGAACTTTTGAAGATATATCAAAAGATTACCCTGATATCGAAGCGCAGCATATTATTGTAGATAACTGTGCTCATCAATTGGTTAAAAAGCCTGAGCAATTTGATGTGATTGTTACGACCAATATGAATGGAGATATTTTAAGTGATCTATCTTCTGCATTGGTTGGTGGACTTGGTTTTGCGCCTGGTGCCAATATTGGTGATAATGCTTGTATTTTTGAAGCAGTCCATGGTTCTGCTCCTAAATATGCAGGAAAAAACAATATTAACCCTATGGCGGTTATTCTGTCTGCAGTAATGATGCTTCGTCATTTGGGAGAATTTAAAGCCGCTCTAGATATAGAGCATGCACTATATGTAACTTGTGCTGTTGATAAAATTTTGACTCGTGACGTGGTGGGCGATGCAAAAGGTGCTTCAACCACGTTGTTTACAGAATCTGTCATTAAAAACCTTGGAAAAAGCTATGAAGGCATTCACGATCGTGCGCATAAAGCAATTAATGTTGATAACTCTAAAATTCCCGTGGCGCCAATTAAGGTTAAAGAGCGTTTTGTTGAAGGGGTAGATGTGTTTTTTGAAAGCACTAAACCAGTAAGTGAATTTGGTAAATTAATGGAAACTGCAGCAAACGAAGCTTCAATGAAATTAAAACTTGTAACATGTAGAGGGATGAAAATTTATCCAACCACAGAAAACACAGTGTTAGACTTAACCGATCAAGTGACAGCTAGATTTGTTGGGGCTGGTCCTTTAGATGATAGTCAAATTCAAAAACTTATCGCTGCAGTTAGCGAAAAAGCAATGTGGTCACATATTGAGAAACTACACGTATTCGATGGTAAATCTGCTTACACTAAGGCGCATGGAGAAGAGTAGGGGGCATGCTACTTTAAAACTTAATCGGTTTGTAACTCAGCTATTTTTGTAAAAAATACCAAACAATCTGGATTTAGCAACGCTTCTTTGTTTTTTATTTCTTTGCCATGAATAATGTCTCGAACGGTTGTTTCAGTAAGCTTATTATTTTTTGTTCTAGGCAAGTCAGGCATTGCAATAATTTTTGCAGGCACATGACGAGGCGTAGTATTTTGACGAATGTGTTGCTTGATTTTATTGATTAAATCGGTGGTTAGTTCGACATCTTTTTTCATAATCACAAATAAAATAATGCGTTCGTCGTCTTGCCATTTTTGGCCAACTGCTAAGCATTCAATTATTTCATCAATATTTTCTAGCTGACGGTAAATTTCCGCAGTGCCAATGCGTACTCCGCCTGGATTAAGGGTGGTATCCGAGCGCCCATGAATAATTAGTCCATGGTTTTTTGTCCATTCGCAAAAGTCACCATGATGCCAAGTATTAGGGAATTTAGCATAATACGCGTTGTGATATTTTTCGTTTTTTGCATCTTTCCAAAAACCAATGGGTCTGCAGGGAAATGGTTTTGTGCATACCAACTCACCTGGATCTGTTTTTACAGATTTTCCATTTTCATTAAATATATCTATGGCCATGCCTAAAGCTGGCCCTTGAATTTCACCGCGGTGCACAGGGCTAATAGGGTTTCCCATAACAAAACAAGACACAATATCGGTGCCACCTGAAAGGCTGCTAATTTGAACATCTTGTTTGATGTTTTTCCAAATATAATCAAATGTTTCTGGCATTAGCGGAGAGCCAGTTGAGCCAATAGTGCGTAGTTCTTTCAGATCGTGTGTTTTGCTTATATTAATTTCTAGCTTATGCAGCGTGCTAAGATATTTAGCAGATGTTCCAAAGAAATTTATTTGTAATTCTTGTGAAAGATCCCACAAAAAAGTAGGCGTTGGATAGGTTGGAGAACCATCAAAAAGAACTATGTGTGCGCGTGATGCCAATGCTGACACCAGCCAATGCCACATCATCCAACTGCAAGTTGTAAAGTAAAACACCCGATCGGCGGGCTTAATGTTGCAGTGCAATTGCTGTTCAGATAAATGTTTTAAAAGTGTGCCACCTACGCCGTGAACAATGCATTTTGGAATACCTGTTGTGCCTGATGAATACAAAATATACAAAGGATCATTAAAATTAACTGGTGTGAATGTAATCTCAGTGGCATCACTCGTAGTCAGTAGTTGATCCCAACGTGAATAATTATGTTCAAGGCCTAAATATGAAACAACCACTACTCGTTCAATGCTTGGAAGATGCTCTAAAATTTCAGGCAGACGATCAAGACATGAAAACGTTTTTCCGTTGTAATGATAACCGTCAACAGTGATTAGCACTTTTGGCTCTATTTGGCTGAAACGATCAATGACTCCTTGGACGCCAAAATCAGGAGAACACGCAGTCCATACAGCTCCATGAGAGGTGGTGGCCAACATTGCAGCGACCGTTTCTGGCATATTTGGTAAGTATCCTGAAACGCGGTCACCTTTAGTTATTCCCCATTGCTTAAAATAATCAGCAATTTTTGCAACTATCCAGTAAAGCTCTTGATAGGTTAGTTGGCGTTTGATCTTATTTTCACCAATAAAAGTTATAGCGATATGTTCATCACGTTGCTTTAATAAATTCTGAGCGAAGTTTAATCGTCCTTGAGGGTAAAAAATTGCTTTTTCAATATTTGTTGGATTGTCGAGAATTTTTTTGCCTTTGTCACCAACTACGCCACAGAAATCCCAGACCATATCCCAAAATTCAGGAATGTGGTTAATCGACCATTTGTGTAAATCATGATAGTTTGTGTGAGGTATGTTTTTTGCAAATTCTGTAAGTAAGCTACTTGCAATACTTTCGGACGAGGGAAACCAGGAAGAATTCAATTTGTATATTAGAATTTTTTACACCTTTCTCATTCTACGCGTTTGATGGTTTTGATGCATGTAAAAAATAAAATATTCTGTCCAAAATGATGTGCGAGGTTTTGTTGTCGATGAAATTATGGAAAAAAGTCCTTATTGGTCTGGTGTTGGGTGTTATTTTAGGAATTGTCTTAAAAGAAGATGTCGCTTATGTAAAACCTTTTGGTGATGTTTTTATTCGCCTCATTAAAATGATCATTGTGCCGCTAATATTTTTTGCGATTGTTAGTGGAATTACAAGTGTGCAAGATTCTAAGGCCCTGGGAAGGGTCGGCATAAAAGCTTCGGTTACTTATCTGCTGACAACCTTATTTGCCATAACCATTGGTTTAACTGTCGGGACTATTTTTGAGCCGGGAAGTGGGGTCATTCTTAATTTTAGTGGAGATGGAATACTTAAAAATCCGGACACTAGTTTAGCCAAAATAGCAGATACTCTTTTAAATATTGTGCCCGAAAATGCAATTGATGCAATGGCCCAAGGAACGATTTTGCAAGTTGTCTTTTTTGCATTGTTTACAGGTATTACCCTTAACACGATGGAAAGCCATGCATCAAAACGCTTAAGCAGCATATTTTCTTTATTGTCATCAATGGTTTTTCGAATGGTTCACTTGATCATTCAGCTTTCACCGGTGGCTGCGTGTGCTTTAACTGCGTGGATCGTGGGCACTCAAGGAATGGTGGTTTTAGAAAAACTTCTAAAGCTGGTCGGCTGTGCTTATTTAGCATTTGGCATACAGTATCTTGTATTTGGGGCAATTATTTATGTCTGGACCAGATTATCTCCGGTGCCTTTTTTCAAGAAAAGTCTTGAGTATCAAACATTGGCGTTTTCTACGAGCAGTACAAAGGCAGCATTACCAACAACAATCAAGGTTTGTCAAACGCGCCTTGGGGTTTCATCAATAAGTTCCTCGTTTGTATTGCCGCTTGGTGCGTCTATTAACATGGATGGTATTGCTATTTACATAAGTCTTTGCGCCCTGTTTTTTGCGCAAGCGACTGGAAAAATACTAGGAATAGCTGATTATGGATGCATAATATTGACCGGAACTTTAGGATCAATTGGTGGTGCGGGAATTCCAGGAGGCACTATTGTAATGCTGCCTATGGTTTTAGCTTCTGTTGGGCTTCCTATTGAAGGAATTGCTCTAATAGCAGGGATAGATAGGATTATTGATATGATGCGAACAACGATTAGTATTACTGGGGATGCAACCGTAGCTTTGTGTGTTGATCATTCTGAAGGACTTTTGGATAAGGAAAAATATTACGCGGATGTTTAGATGCAGAGTGTTGCATTTTTTACTTTTTGCTTGCTGTAATCTAAATCTTTCCCTTATGATCGTGACAACATTATAAAGCTGAAGTCATATGCGTAAATGGATTGATTTTCCTATTGTCGAAGGTGTTTGTAGTCGTCAGGCTCATGCAGATTTTCCAGTCCAAGAAGATGGCTCAAAAACTTACGAGCGCGAGCTTGGAAAAGAAGGATTTTTTGGCCCTTGTACTCATATGATTCATCGTCATGCTCCGACTGCTTGGACAAAGTGGGAAGGGCCGCTTCGGCCTAGAGCATATGACCTTAATAAGTGGAATCAAGAAAGAAATTGCCCGTTTAAGACAGATTTATTTTTGCATAATCGTCATACACAACTACGATGGTGGCAACTCTCTCAATCAATGACTCATTTGGTTCGTAATGGTGACGGCGACCAGTTATTATTTATTCATCAAGGACGCGCCGATTTGTTTTGTGATTATGGTCATATGACCATTAAAACCGGTGATTATGTTGTGTTTCCCCGTTCTACTATGTGGCGACTAGACGTGATTGAGCCATTAAACATATTGTTAGTTGAAGCAACTGATAGTAGTTATATGTTGCCAGATAAAGGTATTGTGGGGCCTCATGCAATTTTTGATCCTGCCATGCTTGATACGCCTAAAATTAATGCTCAGTTCAAAGCACAACAAGTTGATGTTAACCATGAATGGGAAGTGCATATAAAAAGGCTTAATAAATCCAGTGTAGTTACCTACCCATTTAATCCCTTAGATGCAATGGGTTGGCACGGCAATTTGGTGCCTGTGCGCATTAATGTGGATGATATACGCCCACTCATGAGCCATCGCTATCATCTGCCCCCTTCAGCGCACACAACCTTTGTAGCTAATCGATTTGTTATATGTACTTTTGCGCCAAGACCTATTGAAAGTGATCCAGGGGCATTGAAGGTGCCGTTCTATCATAATAATGATGATTATGATGAATTTATTTTTTACCACCGTGGACAGTTTTTTAGTCGTGACAATATCCATCCTGGTATGTCTACAATTCATCCTTGTGGGTTCACCCATGGGCCTCATCCTGGGGCGTTTGCAACAGCTTCTCAGTTTGCTAGAAAAGAAACTGACGAAGTTGCTGTCATGATTGATACGTGTGATGCGTTAGAAACAGGAGAGCGCGCTTCAACGGTTGAATGGCCAGAGTATGCTCAAAACTGGAAAGCTGTTGAGAAACCGTAATCCATTCTTTTGAGTAAATATTAGCAATCCAATAGGTCGAAATGCTGCGCGTCAGTGGTCAGAGATAGTAGCTGGACAACAGGCGCGCAGAGGTCTTGGTTTGAGCAGATGCTAGGGCCAATTCTGAAAACGTTATAAAGACAAGATTTTCAACGTTCTTGAATTCAACTATATGTGTTCAATTATATGACCGGGTTTATCGATAATAAGGATTTTGTGCGGTTCTCGAATCATCTCTTCGGATATTTTATGAAGCTAACATAAGGTTTTTAAAAAGCAGTCTTTTTCCCTGAATGTCTTGTTCCTGTATAAATCTTGCCAAATCTCCATCTCTTGAAAAAATTGACGGATTTTCTTCTCCGAACTCCTTGATTTGCTCTAACAATGCTATTTCTTGAGCTGGTTTCAATAATTGTCCCTTGGCATGCGTCTCTAAAAAGCTTGGTATAAAGCTTTTTATCATATTTACGAAAATCATTTCTTCAGGAAATCCAATTTTTGCAAAAAACACTTCTAATGGAATATCAGTAGGAATTTCAACATTTTCTTTTTGAATGGCAGCAATACAGTGTGATCGAGAAGCTTCAAAACATTCCAAAATCTTTGGTTTTTGATCTAGGTACTTTATAAGAATATCACTGTTTCTTTCGAGGTTGTTTTCTAAAATGATATTAACGACAGTTTGTGGTAAGGGTGCGGGTAATTCATAAGATTCAGATAAGGGTGGATATACATACATAAGCTGAATGGCTTCATTTCCTCCAAAATATGGTTTAGGAGAAAATCTTACCGGAGCAAAACCAAGCTTCGTTACCATGCGTCGAGAAGCAATATTATTAGCATGGATATACCCTATTGTGCCTTGAAAAACTGCAGGACTATCTACAAATATTCTAGTTGTACCTAAAATAGGAATAATAACTTGATCATGGAATTGCATGCGAAAGTGAGGTCCAACCCCTCTTCCACGGTAGCTTGGGTGCATAGTCATTTCACATTCAGCGTATCCTTCAACGCCATTATGCTTAGAACTATCGCCCAACATTTTTATGATGCCTGCTAATAATCCACTTCCATTAGATTTTGTGACATAGCAAACGTATATGCCAAAAACGTCATCTAAATAACGTAAGCCTTTGAGTTCATTAGCTAGTTTCAAACTTTTTGAAACTTTTGCAAAAGTAAGCGCTGAAAAATCTCTTTCTTTAGGGTCTTGATGGAATTTTGCGTGATCAATACAAAAGCGCATTAACGTTTGCAGATCTTGTGCATTTATCAACCTGATAGAGCGTTGTTCTTCTGCAGGTTCGTTTAAAACTAAGGTGCTTGCATCAGCTGCACAAGTTTCATTCATTAATAAATTGAACAGTAAATAGAAAAAAACAGTGAATTTGTTTTTCATAGGGGGGTTGCCTTTAATAAAGGTAAATTAATTTTCTTCAACGATTAACCAGATAGAACTATTAAGTACAAGATAGGGTTTTAGGACATAGAGATTATAACTTTTTAACAAGCTCTTCTCTGGCATCCCAAACCCCTTATCCCTGATACTATTTTATTAGCTCACAGAAGCTTTGAATTCTTTCCCAGCTTTAAAAGTAGGACGTTTGCTAGCAGCAATAGTGATTTCTTCACCGGTGCGAGGGTTTCTGCCTTTGCGTGCTGCGCTTTCAGTTACAGCAAAACTACCAAATCCAACAAATTTTGCTTCTTTGTCTGCTTTTAAACCAAAGATAATACCATCAAACACAGCATCAACTGCATTATGAGCATCTTTTTTTGTTACGCCTGTTTTATTTGCCACAAAATCGATTAAATCCTGTTTGTTCATTTTTTTGTTCTCCTGCTTAGGTTGACTGATTTTATACGATTCATAATATGGGCAGATCATTTGGGTTTGCCAAGTGTTTTTTGCGAGTGAAGGGGGAGTTGACACGTTCCAACGTCTCTAAAAATACACTGCATATCTTTTAGCGACCTCTTGAGTACTAATAAACATCAAGATGTCTTTCAAAAGGTAGCGCTGGTGTAGCACTAACATTATTTAACGAAAATCAATAAACAAGGAAAGCCTTAGTGGAAGTGGTGCCGGTTGCAAGATTCGAACTCGCGACCTACTGATTACAAATCAGTTGCTCTACCAACTGAGCTAAACCGGCATGACTATAAACATATCCAAAAATTCTTTTGCAGTCTAGACCCAATTTGAGGCATACAGATAATTTTTACACAATTCCTAATCATAATTCTTGAGAGAGTATTATTCATTTTTCATTAATAACTCACAGCTAAAATGCAAATAGATAAATAAATTTTGTGTGAATTTTTATGCTTAAAGTGTTAGCGCTTTTAGGAATCTTAGTGACAGGTAGTTTTTTTGCCGCTGAAACAAAAGAGCAGCTAGAGCAACAATTAGCGCAAATTCATGAACGAACTTCGGCTGCGGGAAAGTTTGCTCAACTCGCAAAATATGTAATTGATAATGAAAGCGAAGCCTCAGTGTCAAATGATTCTTTAACACAACAATTTGAGGAAATGAGACAAAATCAAGGGGAAAGTTCGCTAATCGCGTTTCGAGCTATCGCTACAAAAGAAGAAGCACAAGCTGCTAGAGCCTATTATTTAGGAGTTCGGAATAATTTGTTTGCTGCGGAAATAGTATTAGCACTTGAAATTATGGCCTCACAAGCAAGTTCAGATGAAATAAGCAGCTCTGTTAGAGAATCATTGGATAGTGGCTTTGCACAAACTTTTGATGGTACGAAAGAAATGTTAACAGGAAGTCATTTGCCAATTCCATCAGTTGAGAGACTTAGTGTTGCTACCATAGATGCCGCCATTTTGGCGCGTACGTATTATGCAGGCATTAAAAATAATTTACTGGGCAGAACAGAAGCAATGGCAAAAGAGGAATCTTTTGGCTGAAATCTAGCCGCGCAGTATATCAACAAGAACTGCAGCGCGTGATTACTATTTAAACATTAGAAAAATCTGTTGGAAAGATGCTTGGTGATGACGGGAAACGCATCTATTTGAGAGAATCAATACAAACCTGTCAGTTGTGACCAGCCAGTTATGCGATCTTCAAGCCTCTTGATGCACTTCCTAAGACATGAGAGTTCTGTGTCATCGACATTTGGTACGTCAGCTCTTAATAAATCTGCTTCAGCATAAGCCAAGGATGAAGGAGAGACTTTTCTAGGATCTAGCGGAGCTGCTGTATTTGTTTTTTTTTGTGTGCCCTGGAGGCTTGGATCAGGTCTGTGCTTTTTAGGGAGATGTTCTGAATCATCATCGCTCTCGGTGCTCTTTTCTTCTGATTCTGATATGTCGCATCTTTCTCTATGATGGGGGTCATCATCTACGTCACTAATTATCCACGCACCTCGTGCTTGCTCATCGTTTCTTGCAGATTTTTCATTGAACGACAAAAGGTATGTCTGTTCTTTCTGTTTTTCCAGCCAGCTATAATAAACTTCTAGCACTATGCGTATGTCATCCGGGGTTTTGATTTTATCTCTGCCCGCTATGAAATGACGATCTCTGGCATGTTGAGACAACTCTTCGTCACTGTCATGAAACTCTTTTTCTCCTGTAACAGCTATAAAAGGGGGGTGTTCAAAATCTGGATGTTGTATTTTGAGATTGGCTAATACCACATCTCCTCTAAGGTACGGAGACATTTGAATATCGCACCATACCATATGTTGGGTTGCTAGTTCACCTGGATTTAAATTATCGCCATGGCTTCTGGTGGTTAGTTCTATCTGTGCATAAGCATTTTGAGCGTTATAAGTTTCTACTGCCCTCCTCGTCATTTTAAGATTAACAGTAGAATCATCAATGCAAAGAACATGGAGAGTCTCTCGATGGGTTATTCCTTCAATAACTTCAACGTTTTCACTGGCGCAAAGCATAAAAGAAAAAAAGAATGCAAAAAAAATATAAAACATAAGCTGTTCTTCGCAAAAATGTTCGTCAATATATACTAATATAACCCGAAAATCAAGATTTATAAAATTATAAATTCTTATCAAAGCAATATTTGTTGAATTTTCTGGCTTAAATTGTTGTTTTTTTTAAGCTTAGATAAAGTACTTGGTTTCTAAGGCAATTACTAAAAATTTCAGAAATACCATTTACTTTCCAAACGTCTTGATTTTTTGACGATTTCTGATATGTTTACCTAACACGTTGGGGTATAGCCAAGCGGTAAGGCACCGGTTTTTGGTACCGGCATCCCTAGGTTCGAATCCTAGTACCCCAGCCATTTTTTGCATTTGAAAGATCTGCTGCTTGTTTAACAATAATCCGCAGAACGTGAAATTTCCTCAAATTTAGTTAGTTCTTCTTTTAACGCTTCTAATTTTACGTGAATGCGATCCATAGCAATATTACCTAATGGCATACGTAACGGTGGATTTTTCATGGCAGCGAGTTGCATAATAATTTGTGCTGCTTTTAATGGATCGCCTTTTTGCGTGTTGTTCGATTGATCACAATAATTTCGTGTTTGTGTAACTGCAGTATTATGATAGGCAGGAAGAGCAGGGGCCATTTCTAATGATGATCCCATAAAATCTGTTCTAAAGGGTCCTGGTTCAATGATTGTTACGTTAATTCCAAAAGTTTTTACTTCAGCGCTCAACGCTTCTGAAATTCCTTCAACAGCATATTTTGTGCCGTTGTACATTCCCATGCCTGCAGTAGCAAACAGTCCTGCAGTAGAAGAGAGATTAAAAATATGTCCATAATTTTGAGAACGCATGATTGGTAAAACTGCTTTGGTCATTTCCATAAGACCAAATACGTTTACATCAAAGACATTACGAATTGACGCCATAGAACATTCTTCAAGAGCTCCGCCAAGGCCATATCCCGCATTGTTTACTAGCACATCAATTCGTGAAAATTTTTGTAGAGCTTGATTTGCCGCGTCTTTAATATGGTCAGAATTTTGTACGTCTAATTTTAATGTGAGTACGCGTTCGCCATACTTTTTTTTAAGAGTATCTAAGACAGATGCATCACGTGCGGTAGCTACAACTAAAGAATCTGTTTTGGCTAAAAGCTCTTCTGATAAAACACGACCAAAACCTTTTGAGCAACCTGTGATGAACCAAACTTTTGACATGGCTTTTATCCTGACTATTCTTTAAGGTCTAAATTTTGCACAAGTAATTTCTTAAACACAACGTAATTTTTAAGAAGGTGCCAGGTTACCCCAGCCATTATTTAATTCCCCTTTGAAATATGGTAGCCTGGGCTAGTAAGTTTTAAACACTTGAGCCATGTCTATCAAATCCTTATCTGCAATCCGCTCTACCTTTCTCGATTATTTTCAGGCTAATGGCCATGAAGTTGTGCCATCTAGTCCATTAGTTCCTCAAAATGATCCAACGCTCATGTTTACTGCAGCAGGCATGGTACAGTTTAAAGATTTATTTACCGGAAAAGAAACGCGCAGTTATAAGACAGCTACATCTTCACAAAAGTGTCTCCGTGCTGGTGGCAAGCATAATGATTTAGATAACGTAGGCTATACAGCACGTCACCATACATTTTTTGAAATGTTGGGAAATTTTTCATTCGGAGATTACTTTAAAGAACGTGCTATTGTGCAAGCTTGGGAATTGGTGACCAAACATTTCGATGTTGATCCTAATCGTCTGTTAGTAACCGTTTACGCTGATGATGATGAAGCAGCCACCATTTGGAAAAAGCTTACTGGTTTTTCTGATGATAAAATTATCCGCATAGCTACATCTGATAATTTTTGGAGTATGGGTGACACAGGGCCGTGCGGTCCTTGCACTGAAATATTTTATGATTATGGTGATAAAATCCCCGGTGGCCCTCCTGGTTCGGCTGATGAAGATGGTGATCGTTTTATTGAAATATGGAATTTAGTTTTCATGCAATACGAACAGCTTGCTGATGGCACGCGTGTAAATTTGCCGAAACCTTCAGTTGATACAGGCATGGGGCTTGAGCGTATAGCAGCGCTTCTTCAAGGTGCTCATAATAACTACGACATTGATCTATTCAAGAGTTTAATTGAAGCATCCAAGGCCGAAACTGGAAACACTGGAATGCGGCAATCACACAACGTAATCGCAGATCACTTACGAGCTTGTAGCTTTTTAATTGCTGATGGAGTTTTACCTTCAAATGAAGGGCGTGGGTACGTTCTTCGACGCATTATGCGCCGTGCTATGCGTCACGCGCACTTATTGGGCGCTAAAGATCCATTAATGCATCGATTGGTGGCTACCTTAGTGAATTTAATGGCAGATACTTATCCGCAGTTGCAACGTGCTCAATCATTAATCACTCAAACTTTATTTCATGAAGAAGAGAAATTTCGTCAAACACTTGGGCGCGGATTAAAGCTTTTAAAGGAAGAAACCACTCATTTAAAAAGTGGTGAAACCCTTTCAGGTGACGTTGCTTTTCGCTTGTATGATACCTATGGATTTCCTTTAGATCTTACCCAAGATGTGCTTCGTGCGGAAGATCGCAGCGTTGATACCGATGGGTTTAACGAAGCCATGGAAAAACAAAAAAAATTGGCTCGCGCTTCATGGACAGGATCTGGAGAAGCAGGCTTTGAAAAAATTTGGTTTGACCTAAAAGAAGAGCATGGAGTCACTGAATTTTTAGGCTACACCGCATTAACTGCAGAAGCTAAAATTTTGGCAATTGTTAAAGACGGGAAATTATTACAAGAAGCAGTGGAAGATGCTTGGGTATTGTGTAATCAAACACCTTTTTATGCAGAATCTGGTGGGCAAGTTGGCGATATTGGCATAATGGAAACTGACCATCATTCTTACCCTGTGCTTGATTGTCAAAAAATGGTTGGCAGTCTTCATGTTCATAAAGTTGGTTTGTCAAATGAGCCTTTGAAAATTGGTGATGTTGTACGGTTAACGGTTGATGAAGAAAAGCGTGCAAGGACTGCAGCAAACCATTCCGCAACGCACTTGCTTCATGCAGCTTTACGTAAAATTTTGGGAGATCACGTTACCCAAAAAGGATCATTGGTAGGCCCGAATCGTTTGCGTTTTGATTTTACTCACTCAATGGCTGTAACACCTGAACAACTACGCGAAATTGAAATAGCAGTCAATCAAGAGATTCTTGCGAATCATGAGGCCATTACAAAGTTGATGACACCTGATGAAGCAATTTCAGAAGGTGCAATGGCTTTGTTCGGTGAAAAATATGGCGATGTTGTGCGTGTGCTGAGATTGGGTGATTTTTCAGTTGAGCTTTGTGGAGGTACGCATGTGCAGCGTACTGGTGATATCGGTCTTGTCAAAGTTGTAGGTGAATCAAGTGTTTCTGCAGGAGTACGACGTATTGAAGCAATCACGGGCACAAACATTATTGATAGACTTTATGAACTTCAAGCAAATAATAATTCTGAACAAGAAGCTGCTAAAAAAAGCATTCAAGAATTGCAAAAGCAATTGGCAGAAGCAAAACGTCATGCGGCGTTAGGTGGCCAAAATGCAGTGGATAAAATTGAAGAAATTGCTGGAATTCAAGCCATTTTTAAGCATTTGCAAGACATACCTGCTAAAGATCTTAAGAGTATAGTTGATGATCTAAAGAAAACTCTAACGTCTGGCATTGTAGTTGTGACCAGCACGTACGATGGAAAAGTTTCTTTGGTTATTGGTGTTACTAATGATTTAGCAGCAAAAATTAGCGCTGTTGATTTGGTAAAAGTGGCAGCTCAAGTTGTTGATGGTCAGGGTGGTGGTGGCCGCCCCGATATGGCACAAGCAGGCGGAACTAATCCGAATGCTGTAGGTAAAATTCAAGCAGCAATTGAGAAATTTGTAAAAGAAAAGGCTGCTTAAAGCGGCCTTTCCTTGATTATTTTAAAAAATATCTTCTTAAACAGCAAGTTTTTTTATCTCGCGATCTTCTTTTTCGTCTTCGTTGCAACTGCTTCTTTTTTTCGTTGCTTTTCCAGAAACTAAGCGAACTGCATCAGCAAGAATCCTTGTGTGACTTGCAAACAATGGTCTTCTACCATCTAAAATTTCAGTAAGGTTGACCCAACAAATTCCTGTAACTTCTGCTGTATCTTCTGCGGCAAATTTCACAGTCTTTAATGCTTCTGGATCCAAAATGCTAACATGGGCAGTTGTTTCCATCCATGCGTTATCGGTATTTCGTTTGTCGTCCGAATAGCCTTGGTATGCAATACCAATTTCATGAATCAAACCTCTTGCTTCTAGTTCGTTATAATCTAGGCCTGTTTCTTCTTTTAGTTCTCTTTTAAAAGCATGTTTGCTGGTGCCATCTTCAGCATCGATCATTCCTCCTGGTATTGCCCATGCGTCACGATTAGGACGTTGAGTTAAAAGAACTTTCAATTCACCTCCAATAAAAGAAAATATCACCGAATCAGCGGCTTTATTTGGGCCGAAGCATCCTAATTCACCTGGTCCCCAAATGCCTGTCCGGCCGAGTGGATTCAGTCTTATTTCTCCTACTTCAGAAACTCTTTGTCGTCCTAAGTTTACCTGGCCTTGTATTAAAGCTTTTAATGTTTCCAAAGCGCCATCTGTTTCGAAAGTGCCGCATGGATCAGCGTATTTAAAACCATTGGGATATTCATGATTTTTATGTTCTTTTATAGAAGCAAAGTAAACAGGAGAATAACCTGGAAATGGCACCTCCCAAGGTCGAAAATCTGGACGACTTTGCAGTGTAGTTGTCATCTCATTTTCTGGATAAGGGTCGCGTTCTCCAACACCTGAATTATTATTCGTTTGTTGTGCTGGCTCATATTCTTCTGAAAGTGTTTGTAGTATCGGGGTGCCAGCAAAATTATTTATTAATTCTTGAATATTTCTCGGTGTGGTTGGTACACTTTCTCCTTCATATGCAAATGCTGCTGAGTGCAATGAAGACAGCATACTGCTTAAGCATACAGCGGCAATTACTGGTAATTTTTTTAATTTCATCTATTAATTTTCCTATAGAAGGCACCAAAAAGGTTCAACTTTCTACTTTTACCTCTAACTTTACCAGAAAAATACATAAAAATTAATCTTTTGTTAATAAATCTGCATTAATATTACAATTGTTTGTTGTGCTTAATGTTTTTAAATGGAGGGTGGGATGCAGCTATCATTTAAAATGATTATTGTTTCATTGGTTTTATTTCTTTCTGACGTTTGTGTGCATTTGAATGCTGCAAGCAACCAAAATTTATTACTTGAAGATGATGATTCAGATGCAATCGAAGGAACAACTTCTATTGTTATTTCAGGTAGATGGTTGAATACTCCGGAAAATACTAGAAACAAACATTTATCAGTTGGCAGAGAAGCTGTATTTTAGAAATTGGAAGGTGAAAAAGTAGGTTTGACCATTAATTTCCTCTATCCGATTGCTGCTACCATTTCTTGCCATGCGGTTTCATCAATAACTCGAATGCCCAGTTCTTTTGCGGCTTTTAGTTTTTGTCCAGCATCTTTACCAGCTACTACAAATGTTGTTTGTGCAGACACGGCACTACCAACTTTTGCACCAAGTTTTTCAGCTTGGGCTTTGGCTTCGCTACGACTTATTTGTTCCAATCCGCCAGTGAATACTACGGTTTTTCCACTTAATGGTAAATTTCTAGCCACTTCATAAGGCAACACCGTAATGTGTTTTAATAAGCCTTCAACCATTTGCAGGTTATGTTTTTGCTGAAAAAAATCAATAATATCACGTGCCATTCCGTGACCAATTCCTTCAATGGGCATTAGTTCTTTGTGGACGATAGAATCACTTTGGTGAGCTTTCAGAATGGTTTCTAAAAAGCGCTCAAACACCATGAAATGTTTGGCTAACAGTTTTGCAGTTGTTTGACCAATTTGAGGAATTCCCAAAGCATAGATTAGTTTATCTAAGGGCAGAGTCCGAACTTTATTAATAGCTTCCCATAAATTTTGTACTGACTGTTTACCCCATCCTTCCCACGTTTCCAAGGAATTCTCAAAGGTTTTATTGCGGTCTTCAAGGGTGAAAATATCAACAGGTGTTGTAATTAGGTTAAGAGCATAAAATCTAGCAATGTGCTTTTCTCCTAAGCCATCAATATTTAAGGCATCACGACTAACAAAGTGAATAAGTCGTTGAATAGCTTGGTCTTCACATCCAAAACCATTTAGGCAACGTTTAGCAATTTGCCCGGGAGTTTGGTAAAGAAGAGAATGACAGCATGGACAATTTTCTGTGAAACTATAAACTTGTGACTCTCTTAGGCGCTTGTGATTATTCACTCGCACAATTTGAGGAATGACATCGCCTGCTCGTTGAACAATCACACTGTCTTTAATGCGAACGTCTTTGCGACGAATTTCTTCTTCGTTATGCAATGTTGCACGACTAACTGTTACACCGCCTACAATCACAGGTTGCAAAATTGCGACAGGGGTTATAACGCCCGTACGTCCAACTTGTAAAACAATATCATCGACAATTGTTTCAGCTTGCTGAGCAGCAAATTTAAATGCAATAGAATGACGTGGAGCTCTTCCTACAACTCCTAGTCTTTCTTGTAATCGCAGGTCGTTGACTTTAAATACTAGACCATCAATTTCGTAATCTAGATTTTGTCTGACATCTTGCATGGTTTGGTAATACTGAATCATCTCATCATAGGTATTGCATAATTTATGATAGGGATTAACAACAAATCCCCACGTCTGTAATTTTTGTAAAAGTTCATCTTGTGTTTCGACAAGATGTCCTTCAAGGCCTTGTGCATAATATGCAAAAAAATGTACCGGGCGTGCAGCAGTAACTGTTGAATCGAGCTGACGTAATGACCCTGCTGCTGCGTTGCGAGGATTTGCAAAGGCTTGCTCATCATGTTGACGACGTTTTGCATTTAATGCCTCAAAATCAGCAAGTTTCATGTAAACTTCACCGCGAATTTCAAGGCTTTTTGGAATATTGTCCCCCAAAAGACCTAAGGGAAGGTCGCGCACAGTGCGCAAGTTTGCAGTGATATTCTCACCTTCTTGACCATCTCCCCGAGTGGCACCTAGTACAAACTGACCGTCTTGGTAGTGTAAGCTCGCTGATAAGCCGTCAATTTTGGGTTCGGCTAGCATTGGAATGGAAACATCTTCAGGCATTTTTAAAAAGCGTCTTAGTTTTTTTCCAAAATCAGCAAATTCTTTTTCGTTAAAAACATTGTCTAGGGAAAGAAGTGGTTTGCGGTGCTTAACCTTATCAAATTGAGAAGAAACCGGTGAACCAATTCTATGACTTGGGCTATCAAGTCTTCTGAGATCAGGGAATAGCGCCTCTAGTTCTTGATTTTGACGTCTTAGGGCATCATATTGCTCATCGCTAATTTTTGGGTTTGCTAGTGTGAAATAGCAGTAATCGTGATGTGCAATGAGTTTTGCTAAACGTTCTAATTCTTTTGCTGCTTGAGTGCGATCCACTTAATTCTTGATCCAATTCCTAAGACATAGAGCATGATACGCTGGCCAAAATAAAGGGGCAAGTCTTAAGCATCAGGTTTCCTTATGTTGACTTTGATAAAATAGAAAAAGATAATCAAAAATACTTCATAATTTAAGGAAAACGAAAATGTTAAAAAAGTTATGTTATGTGATAGTGATAACATTAGGTTTTGTGCTCAATGCTTCTGGGAAGGTTGTGCTTATTACCGGTGCAAGTGGTGATATAGGTTTAGGAATAGCAAAACACTTTATTAACAAGGGTGATACAGTTATTTGTCATTATTTTAGTAACAAGCAAGAACTAGGAAAACTACAGCAAGTATTCCCAGCACAAGTTCATTTAATACAAGCCGATTTTAGTCAACCTGAAACGATACAAGCATTTTGGGCAGAAGTTTTGAAATGTGGCGATCATATAGATATAGTCATTAATTCAGCAGGAGTTGAGCAAGAAGAACTATCGTTATCTGATACGCAGCGGATTCTTAATATAAACTACTTATCGCAACGCGTTGTTTGTGACCATGCCATTGGACATTTTATTGAGCAAAATAAAAAAGGAATCATTATTAACCTAGGCAGCCGTGCAGCTTACCGTGGTCTTCCAAAAGGCTATTATGTCTATGCTGATTCTAAAGCCGCTTTAACAAAGTACTCTTATGATATTGCCCGGGATAACGCCAAAAATAATATTTTTGTATACGTAATCGCTCCAGGGCCAGTTGAAGGTAAAATGTTTGAAAGTTTGAAACCAGATGTCAAAGCACAGTGTCTTTCTTCTATGCCAACAGGCCAAACGATCAAGGTACAAGAAATTGTCGATGTAGCTGATTTTCTGGCTTCAGGTAAAGTACCAAGTGCAACAGGAGGAGTTTTCGACTTGATGGGAGCTTCATGGGCGCATTAGGAGTTTTTGTAAAAGCTGATGAATAAACTCACCGGATTTATTAAGCCATATTCAGTGCTTGACGAATTTCTTGCATGTTTTTGCATGCAATGGCATTTGCAGCATCAGCGCCTTTTTGTAAGTGCTGCAGTAAAGATGTTTCATCAGTCAACAACTCATGCATGGTATTTCGAATAGGGCTTAAGTTGTCAATAAGTGCATTTGTTAGCTTTGGTTTGAATTCTGAAAATTGTTTGCCTTCAAATTCCAGACAAACTTCAGCCAAAGATTTTTGAGTAAATAGAGAATACAAGCTCAACAAATTTTTAGCTTCAGGTCGATCACCTAAAGCTTCTACAGATCCTGGAATAGGTTCAGCATCTGTTTTTGCTTTGCGAATTTTTAGGTCAATTGTTTCGTCATCATCAAGCAAGTGAATGCGTGAATAGTCTGATGGATCTGATTTGCTCATTTTTTTTGAGCCATCACGCAAGCTCATAATACGGGCTGTTTCACTTTTAATAATTGGGTCAGGCAACGGAAAAATATTTGTATTTACGTAGTTATTAAAAGCCTGAGCAATGTCACGGGTTAATTCAACATGTTGTTTTTGGTCTTCGCCAACTGGTACGTGCGTTGCTTTGTAAATTAAAATATCTGCGGCCATTAGTGCTGGATAAACAAACAAACCTGTCATGGCTTGGTCTTTATTTTTCCCAGCTTTGTCTTTGAATTGGGTCATGCGTGAAAGCCAACCCATAGGAGTTATACAGTTAAAATACCAAGCAAGTTCTGTGTGATAAGGTACGTGACTTTGGACAAAAATATGATTTTTTATAGGGTCAATACCGCTTGCTATATATGCTGCTGCGATGGTAAGCGTATTTTTACGTAAATCTTTAGCGTCTTCAGCGGTGGTTAAGGCGTGTTGATCAACTATACAAAACAGCCGTTCATCTACTTGGTCAATCATGCTAACCCAGCTGCGAATTGCGCCCAAATAGTTACCTAAATGAATGTGTCCTGTGGGGCGAATGCCTGAAAGAATGCGTGTCGTCATATCTAAACCTTAATCGCCTTTAAAAACATATTATACTTATTACACAGCTCAATAACGTTGTTGAAATCCAAAACTTGAGTAGTATTTGCTGAAATAGCGATGCCATTTAATTTGCACTTATGCATAGCTTCAATTGTGTCGGTACCAATGGTTGGTAAATCAACAAGGGTCGACTGATTTTGTTTTGCAATTTTAACTAATATCCCACCTTTTGGATGGCGTTTTAAATTTGTGCAACGTTCGATTAAGCATTGAGTGCCTTCAATGGCTTCAATACCAAGAACTAAACCTTCTTGTGCAATACAGGCTTGGCCAACGTCAGCATTTGATAAAGCGTTTAAAACTGATTGTCCTCGAATAATATCGTTTTCGTCAGTATTATTTGGTTCAGTCTTTGTGTATACGCCAGGCTTTAACACTAGGTTTGGTAGAAACTCTCTTGGGCTGATTATCTGGAAGCCTTCTTTTGCTAAAAGTTCGGTGATGCCTTTAAGCAGTGTGTCGTCACCGCTAAATACTTTTGTGCTTAATTTTTGTACCCATTTCAATCCAACCGTATCAAAGCTTAGGGATGTAAATGAAGGACGTGTGATTCGGCCAGCAAATATTAATCGCCTAACATTGTGCTGTTGGAAAAAATGTAAAATTTCCCCAATTTTGCCAAGGGTTGTTTGTAAGTGATGACCGTCAACATTTTCTAATGGATTATCTTTAAATGATACAATGATTGGCTGTAACTGCTGATTCAGTGCTTGGTTCAAGACAAGAGAAAATAGTGCGCCAGAGCCCGCGATAATTCCTAGCGGTTCACTGGGCGTTATACTGCTTTTGGTTGGCATAGAGAATTTGATTTTGTGCTTAAAAAGTCTAGCAGAATATTAACATCGTTATCATTGTTGTATTTGCCGCGCAAAGCATCAAAGCGTTCACTTAATGGTTGATCGCTTCCTATCATGAATAAGTTCATGTAAATATCTTGCAATTTTCCAATTGTTTCTCTGTTGAAACCACGACGCTTCATGCCTACTAGGTTTAGGCCGTTTAACCAGCCACGTTCGCCTACTACCACACCGAACGGAATAACATCGTGCTCAACACCAGCCATACCACCAATCATTGCATGGTCACCAATACGAACAAATTGCTTAATTGCGGCAAGCCCACCAATGATGGCATAGTCCCCAATTTTCACATGACCTGCTAATGTCGCATTATTTGCCATGATAACATGATTGCCAACAATGCAATCATGAGCAACATGGCTTCCCACCATAAATAAGCAATGGTCACCAACTACAGTTTGCATTGCATCACCCGCTGTGCCTGGCTGAATGGTTACATATTCACGGATTGTATTATGGGAGCCGATGATTGTTTTCGATGGTTCGCCGCTGTATTTTAAATCTTGTGGCGGGTGGCCAATAGAAGCGAATGGGTAAATTTTTGTTTTTTCACCAATTTTTGTAATGCCGCTAATTGAAATGTGTGAAACAAGCTCAACATAGTCTTCTAAAATAACATCTGAGCTAATGCTGCAAAATGGTCCTACAGTAACACCAACGCCTATTTTTGCGCCTGGTTCAATAATGCTGGAAGGGTGTATTTTCATTTTTGTGTAATCATTGCAGTAAATATTGAATCATGCGCTAGGTTTTCCCCTACCCATGCTTCACCTTTGAATTTCCATATATGACCACGAGATCGTTCTTTAGTGACTTTTAAACGTATGATATCTCCGGGAACAACAGGGCGACGGAATTTTGCTTCATCAATTGACATAAAGTACACAAGATTTCCTGGTTTTTCACCACCGTTTTGCACGGTTAATGTTTTCATAACTAAAGCCGCTGCTGTTTGCGCCAAAGCTTCTACAATTAGCACGCCTGGCATAATTGGATGATCGGGAAAATGTCCTTGAAAATACCATTCATTTACAGAAACATTTTTAATGCCAACAGCAGATTCACCTAAAATTACATTTTCAATTCGTTCTATAAACAAAAACGGATAACGGTGCGGAATAAGAGTTTGAATTTCAGCTAAATCAAGTGTGGTGCCTGAAGATTCAAAGCTAATAATGTTGTCTTTTGCCAAGTTCATATATGTCTCAATTTTTGTTATCACTATACTGTTTTGGTGATTGATTTGCAATTTTTCAAGGATGGTAACATCTATTTTTCATGATCCTGAAAGGAAAAATTAAATTAAGAATTTTTTAATCCTTTATTTGTTATAGTTTCAAAAGAGGTGCTTATTTAATCTGGCATTCAATTCATATGGGTCAAATTGCAAAAATTATTATAATCTGTTTGGCAGCTTCACCCTTGATGGCGAACATAGTATGCCCAGGGCTTTATTTACATCATCATCTGTTCTCTTTGTATTCTATTATCCCTGCGTTAATTGTTGAATGGATAGCGATCAAATATATTTTTAATTTGCCATTGCAGAGAGCTTTTGTCATTGCGACTACTGTTAATGTAGTCTCAGCTGCTGTTGGATATATCGTATATGTGCCCGCGAGTTTTCTTTATCAGGCTGGTCTCGAATCTCTAAAGCTGACTGGTTCGTTCAACTATGCGTCGTGGTTTGCTAATTATGTATTTGCGACTTTTTTTACAACAATACTTGAGTATTATGCGATTAGGTTTATTTTCAAAATAAAATTCCCCTTAAAAAGCAGACCATTCTTCTATTTTTTACTCGCAAATGTTGTGAGTGTGTCATTATCATTTGCTATGATGTATTACGAAGATAAGGAAGAACAGGAAAAGGTGGCTGCTTATCAGAAGAGTCACTCTCAGAAAACTTCTTAAAGTGTTTTTTATCAAAAAGAAAAATTTCTATCCCGGAAAAACTTTACCGCTCAAATAACCTTGCTAATGATTTTTTGTCTAAGGTTACAAAAGTAGGGCGCCCATGGTTACATTGAGCTGATTTTGGAGTGAATTCCATTTGACGTAACATAGCATTCATTTCGGCAAGACTTAATGTTTTTCCTGCACGAATACTGTTATTGCAAGCACGACTGCTAAGCTTTTCCCATAAAATTTCGACTGCGCTTACTCCTTCTCCTAGAATTTTAAGATCAGCTAGTACATCTGATATAAATTCTTTTGAGCCTTGAAGGTGACAAGCAATAGGGGTTGAGTGCACAACCAAAGTTTTTGTTGAATAGACATCAATCACAAAGCCAATTTGTTCAAAAAGTTCTTTGTGTTCTGCAAATAATGCGCAATCACTCTCATTAAGTTCAATGTATTCTGGTTGCATGAGTGGTTGTGAAGGGAGCGTGCCTTGAGCGCTCCATTGGGCCTTAAGATCTTCGTACACGATGCGTTCATGGGCTGCGTGTTGATCAATAATTAATAATGCATCTTTTGTTTGCGCCACAATGAATGTTTCAAATAGCTGTGCTTTTGCAATGCCCATAGGGTAGTCAGTGACGACTTCTTCTTGTTCTAAAACAGGAGCGTAAACAGGTTGAATAAATGCAGCAATCGGGTGAGGTCTAGCTGATGGATAGCTGTCTCGTAGAATAGGCTTGTGGTTGAACTGAGGGTTAGTAAAGTTTTTAGGGCTAGGAGCGCTAAAGGCATTGGCAACAAGATTTCCCATAATGGGAGATGATGTGTGCTGACTAGCTAATAGTGATTGCTTTACGCCTTGAATTAAAAAGCTTCGTACAAACCCAGAATCACGAAAACGCACCTCAGTTTTGGCGGGATGCACATTAACATCAACCTCACGACCATCAAGGTTAAAGAATAATACAGCTAAAGGATGTCGCCCTGTCATGAGCACATCTTGATAGGCTACCCGGAATATTCCGGCAACGTTTCTGTCACGTACCCAGCGATTATTTACATAAATATATTGATCATTTGCTTGAGAGCGGGAATAGGTTGGAAGGCTCACTAACCCTTCTAATTTATAGCCATTACGCTCCAAAAGAACAGGCACAGTATTCTGAGAGAAATCATTGCCCATAACTTGGCCTATGCGCGTTGCAAGTGTGCCTGCTGACCAGTCATAAACAGTTTTTGAATCAGATTTAAAAGTAAAATGAACCGATGGGTTTGCCATAGCAATGCGACTAATCATGTCTTTACAATGACCTAATTCCGTTGTGGAATTTTTTAAAAATTTCAACCGAGCAGGAGTAGCGTAGAAAATATCACGCACTTCAATAGTGGTGCCAACTGCTGCTGAATGAGGGATAAGTTTTGATGCATTTCCACCTTCAATGGAGATTTTCCATGCGTGTTCATCTGCGCTTGTTCGAGTGATCATTTCGGTGCGGCTGATAGATGCAATGCTAGGCAGTGCTTCTCCGCGAAATCCAAAGGTGTTAATCGCGAATAAATCTTGATGAGATAATTTAGACGTTGCGTGACGTTCAAAAGCCAATGCAATATCATCAACGGTAATGCCGCAACCATTGTCACTAATAGAAATTCTGGCGCGGCCCCCGTCTTCAATTTCAACAATAATTTGCGATGCACCAGCATCTAAAGCATTCTCAACCAATTCTTTTAAAATAGCGGCTGGTCGCTCAATAACTTCACCCGCCGCAATTTGATTGACCAAATGCGGATCAAGTTTTTCAATTTTTTGTGGTTGTTTTTGGCTCATCATATGCCAGTATATAACGAAATAAATACTTCTACAAAAACTAAAACATGAGGATGTTATGAAAATTGCAATTAATGGGTTTGGCCGTATTGGACGGATGATTTTGCGCAGCTTGGTTGAGCGTAATGTGCGTGACATTCAAGTGGTGGCAATTAATGATTTAGGATCTTTAGAAGATAATGCACATTTGTTTAAGTATGATTCAATTCATGGTCGATTTGGTGGGCAAGTTACTACATCAGGCGATTCATTAGATGTTGGATTTGGGCTAATTAAAATATTAGCAGAACCTAACCCTGAAAAATTACCTTGGGGCGCAATGGGGGTTGATGTTGTTTTGGAATGCTCAGGTCGTTTTACAAAACGCGATAGTGCAGCCAAACACCTTGCTGCTGGTGCTAAACGAGTAATTGTTTCGGCACCTTGCGATGGAGCTGATATTACGGTTGTTTATGGAATCAACCATGAAAAAATAAACGATACCCATCAGGTGATCTCAAACGCATCTTGCACAACCAATTGTTTAGCACCGGTGGCATCAGTTTTACATAAATCACTTGGTATTGAATGTGGGTACATGACCACAATTCACGCATATACGGGGGATCAACGTTTGGTTGATACCTTGCACACTGATCAACGGCGGGCAAGAGCGGCAGCTATGTCAATGATTCCAAGTTCAACAGGCGCTGCAAAAGCGGTCGGATTGGTTTTACCTGAATTAAAAGGCAAGCTTGATGGCACAGCAATTCGTGTGCCCGTTGCCAACGTTTCAGTGGTTGATTTGAAAGTCATGGTGGGGCGAGACACAGCAATCTCTGAAGTAAATAGTTTCATGCAAACTGCTGCGAAAAATGAATTGCATGGAATTTTAGATTATGTAACTGATCATTTAGTTTCAGTTGATTTTAACCATTCCCCCTTTAGTTCAAGCTTTGATGCAACCCAAACTCAGGTAGTGAATAACCGTTTGGTTCGTGTGGTTTCTTGGTACGATAACGAATGGGGTTTTGCAAATCGTATGGTTGATGTAACAAGGCATCTTGGCTCTTCTTGATTTAAAAACGCCTTCTCACAGTTTACCAAAATGCTCTCATAGGTTAGGGTGTGCTTAATGTTTTTAAAGCCATAGTCACATGCAATCATCATTTTTGAGTATTCCTAATGGGCATCCGTTTCCTTTGTATAACCTTCCTTATGGGGTGTTTGAACATAAAGGAAAAACATCTATAGGTGTGGCTATTGGTGATTTTGTTCTTGATCTGACTTTGTTGGAAGAAAAAGGTCTATTAAAAGTTGAAGCATTGGCTGGCAAAAAAGTGTTCAATCAAACAACATTGAACGCTTTTTTAGCGACTGGTAAATCGTGTTGGAGTGCTGTTCGTCAGTTTTTAAAACATTTTCTAGATTCGAGCACGCCAGATTTGCGTGACAATGCGATTTTGCAAGCAGAAGTATTGATTCTTCAAAGTGAAATTGTCATGAAAATGCCAGTGCATGTTGGCGGTTATACTGATTTTTACTCATCAATTGAGCATGCAACGAATATTGGAAAATTATTTCGTGACCCAGCTAATCCGCTATTGCCAAATTGGCGCCATATCCCAGTGGGTTATGATGGGCGCGCAAGTGCAATTGTGGTTAGTGGTACAAAAATTAAGCGTCCAAAGGGACAGTTGAAAATTGGAGAAGATGCGCCTATTTGTGCGCCGACCCGTCAATTCGATACAGAAATCGAGCTCGGTTTTATTATAGGAACTAGCAATGACCTAGGCGCCCCTGTTTCAATCAACACTGCAGCTGATCATGTGTTTGGTGTGGTGATGTTGCTTGATTGGAGCGCACGCGATATTCAACGATGGGAATATGTACCATTAGGGCCATTTTTGGGCAAAAATTTTGGCACAACTATTTCACCGTGGGTGGTTACTATGGAAGCTTTGCAGCCATTTTGTGTTGCGGGTCCTGAACAAAATCCAAAACCGTTGCCATATTTAGAAAAGCAAAACATTAATTTTGATATTGATCTGCATTTGCAAATTAAAACGCCTAAAATGGACGCGTATCAAGAAATATCACATACAAATTATAAATACATGTACTGGGATATTGCACAGCAAGTTGCACATCATACGGTGAATGGGTGCAATTTGCAGCCAGGCGATATTTTGGGGACGGGCACTATTAGTGGCCCTACGCCTGATAGTTACGGAAGTCTTATTGAATTAACTTGGAATGGCGCGAACGCTATTCGCTTAGATTCAGGGGAAGAGCGTGTTTACTTGGCTGATAATGATTCTATGCAGGTCGTTGCGTGGGCTAAAAAAGATAATTTATGCATAGGTTTTGGCAATGCAGAAGCTACAGTGTTGCCTGCTATTGATTTATAAAATTTATGCGCGACAGCCGCAGTTAAAAGGTGTACCTATAAAACAAGAGCGTTGAAGACATAGAAACCCTATTAAAGGAGTGTCCATGGCACAGTTGAGCGCTGTAAAAATCGCAGCGGATAAACTTTTTAGCGGCGACAGCATTCACAAGCAAGACGGGCTGTTAGCGTATATGCAACCCTTGATTGCGACACTTTCGACTAAGGAATGCAGTGAAAATCCTCAGCTTGATTATTGCACTGTTTCTCGAGCATATTTGAAATCACTTATTGATAATGTTCCCATTGCTGTGTTCTGTCTCGACAGAAATTTTCACATCACCAATCTCAGTACTGCTGCACTATCTTGGCTAAAAAGCCACTATTACAAAGGAAAAAGGGCTTTTTCTTCTGAGGATATCTTAGGTAAAAAATTCGATGACGTTTTTAGCCCATGCCCTAAACCGCTAGGAACTGCTATTAAAAATGCATTAAAGGGCAAAGTTTGGTTTACTAAGTCGCTTAAGCATGAAACAGATAACATGTATTCTCGTCACTGGTTTCAGTGGGAAGTCTTTCCTTGGTTAAATCAAAACAATGAAGTGACTGATATTATTATTTTTTTAGGAGACAAAACTTCGCATCAGGAATTACTGCTTTCTAACAAAAAACTCCAGCAAAGTAATGAATTATTGGAAAGCTTTAACCTTATTTTTTTTCATGATCTTATTCAGCCCTTACGTCAAATTTCTAATTTTTTAGATATTATCCAAGAGCATTATGAAGGTGCTGATTCAGATAAATCTCCAATGAATCAGGTTTTTGGAGCTTTGCAAAAAAGCTTTGATCACATACGAAATTTAAGTGAAGGTATTGTGCTTTACTGCAAAAAAGGTGATCTAACCGTAGAATCTGAACAAATTTCCTTACAATGTCTTATTGAAGAAATCTATGAAAGTATTTTGAAATCAGAAAAATGCCAGTTCAATTTTCAATTTTCTGAAGATGTGTATTTGTATGCAAACCGTACGTGCATGCTGCAGCTTTTTCAAAATTTGTTTGCAAATGCAATTAAGCACAGTTCTGGTGAAAACTGCGTTATTACCTTATCAGGCTCAAGAGAAGACGAAAATTTTTACAGATTTCACATACACAATCAGGGCTATTGCCCTGGGTATATTCGAAAAAAAAATGTTTTTTTACCTTTTCAGTCTTCTACATCTGATGGAGCTGGGCTTGGGCTGATGATTTGTAAGAAGATTATTTCTGCTTATAAGGGGAAAATCACGCTTCGTTCAGGTAAACGTAAGGGGACTGTGGTATCGTTCACGCTCCCTATTTGTGAAGAACATCATAGCGAGAAAAAACTAGAATTTTTAACTTAACCATTAATGCAAGCATCAAGGTACACTGAACGCAATCGTTGTATATGAAGATGGACCCCGGAGGGAATTTATCATGACAGTTGATCAAAAAGACGAATTACTTGGGAAAAAGGTTACTTTTTTTCGTCGTAAAATGAATTGGCCGCTAAAAATACTTGCTGCGGGATTGGACGTTTCAATCCAACAACTTCAGCGATATGAAAAGGGAGTCAATAAAATTTCGGCTTCTATGCTCTACCAGTTATCAAAAATTTTTAAGGTTGATTTAGCATGTTTTTTTGAAGATTTTGAAGGTCATCCAGTTGAAAAGGATGATATTTACAATGTCCTGCTTGTAGAAGATAATGCGAGCGACGAATTTTTACTTCGAAAGGCATTAGCTGATTTTCCAAAAAAATTACATATTTATACCATCAATGATGGTCAGGCAGCGTTGAATTTTTTAAGTGATATCGCTCATGATTCTGTGCAAACTTTACCAAAGCCTGATCTTATTTTTCTAGATCTACACCTTCCATCTGTCCGAGGGCTAGATGTTCTAAAGGATATTAAGCGACGCGTACATTTAAATGAAATACCCGTGATTGTGCTAAGTAGTAGTTTAAATGCAGATGACCGTGCCGCTGCTTACAGTTTGCAAGCCAGTGGTTTTATAAGAAAATCATTCACTTATAAGGAATTCAAAGGTCAACTACACAAGGCTATGGCTTATTGGACTGACGTTGTCGATCTGCCTCGTTTTTCAGAACAGCACGCGCAAGCTAGTTGAATGAGAGGGCCGGGCAAGGCTCTCTCAATAAGTGATTTATTTTTCTCCGCCCAACGTTGTGTCCTTCCAGATGTGATTGGTTGGGTTCCAGTCATATCGTTTAGGAGTGTCAAAAGCCTTTTCATAACGCACCAAAATTTCGCGTGGGGTGCGGTCGACTTGCTTGAATGCAGTTAGGTAATCTTCTTTTCCAAAAAAATCTATATAACGCAGAGTAAACATCGATTTCTTTTCAATTCCTGGAATCATGGCTTCAAGTGCTTCAAGAGTCGTTACTGCTTTTCCGTCAATTTCAATTAACTTGTAAACATTGGCTCTCCAGCCAGAGCCTAAATCACTATCGTCCATACGCAACGGAGATGTCTGAGATATGCCAGAAAAGTAGACGCCCTTATCTCTGTTACCGATGCTGATTGTTAGTTGGTCATGATGCTCAAACCAGACTGTGCCTAAAAAGTTAATTATTTTGTCTTCACTGCCGTGCATTATTGTATCGGGAGTAATAGATACTTCTTTTTCTATTCCATTGCGAAGAATTTTAAATTTTAAAGAACCGGAAGCTGCGTCAATAACCCGACTAAGGTCTAAAAGGTTGGGGCCAATAGGTTGGTTATTAACTTCAAGAAAAATATCGCCTGGTTCGAAAGCCGATGCTCCGTCAAAACCGTTAATTACATGCTTAACGGTAAGAATTTTACCTTTTGCATCTGGAAAATCCTTTTGATATATTTTTGCAAATTTTTCCGTCACAAATCCAGCGGTGATTAGCTGATCAATTGGTGAGTATTGTAGTCTAGCGCCAATACCTTTTCTGGGTGGGCTTTTGTTTTGTTTTAAATAGGCCAAAGCATCTTTTATATACAAAATTGGCAGGCCTGTGCCTGAGACAAATTTTCCTCCGTAAACAATTCCAACAACTTCTCCTTTTTCGTCAAAAATTGGACTACCACTGGCACCGCCAACCGTTAACCCTGCATAATGGAACGATTGATCATTGAAAGCTGTTAGGGTGCTGAAGGTGTTAAATATTGTCCCTTCTTGAGTTGAAAATTCATCTCCGGCAGCATTACCCATGACATTAATACTATCGTTTAAATGAAGTTTTTTATTAGAGAGAGCAAGCTCTTCGCAGTCATCAGGTATATCTTTTGGGTCAACTTCTAAAATTGCAAAATCTAAAAGAGGGTCAACATAGCGCCTTCGGCCTATCGCCTTAGAGCCATTGCTGAATTTCAATTCATAACTGCAAATGCTAAAACTTCCAGCTACGTGGCGATTTGTAGCAACTAATCCTCTATTCTTATCAACAATAAATCCAGTTCCTGACCAACTTTGTGAATTAGGCTCTGTTGCTTTGATATGAGCTTTAACTTTTATAATTACTACGCCTTTGCGCATTGTGTTTAGTAATATGCAACGTTTGCTTTTTTCCGATTCAGTAGCCGGTTCTACAGCTGCTTGTTTTATTGGCCCCTCTTTTTGTTCGATTTTATCTGAAGGAGAAACAGTTTCGGAAGCGACTAATGAACAGCAGAATAAAAAACTAAAAAGGAAAAAGCGCATAACAAACCCTTCATGATAAATTTGTACCATTATAAGATTTTTTTATTAATATCTGATTAACTTTTAATCTAAAAATCTTGGATTTTCTTTTGCCACTGAATCAAAAGCTTTTAGTTCAGATAAAACTTTTTTCATGTCAGAGAGACGGATCATATTCGGCCCATCGCTTGGGGCATTGTCTGGATCTTGGTGAGTTTCTAAAAATACACCGGCAACACCAACAGCAACTGCGGCGCGTGCTAATATAGGAGCGAATTCACGTTTTCCACCAGTTGATGCGCCTTGTCCACCTGGCTGTTGTACCGAATGAGTTGCATCAAAAATAACGGGGTAACCTGTTTGGGCCATAATACTTAGGCTTCGCATATCACTAACTAAAGTGTTGTACCCAAAACTAGCTCCACGTTCGCAAAGCATAACATTAGAATTACCGAATGATTCCATTTTATTTACAACGTTTTGCATATCCCAAGGTGCTAGAAATTGACCTTTTTTAATATTGATGACTTTTCCTGTTTTTGCTGCAGCTTGTAGCAAGTCAGTTTGACGACACAAAAAAGCAGGAATTTGTAATACATCAACTACGTTTGCCATCAGCGTACACTGTTCTGGAGAATGCACATCGGTTGTAATTGGCACGTTGAATGTGTTGCGAATTTCTTCAAAAATTTTGATAGATGCTTCAAGACCAAGTCCTCTGACGCCAGCAATGCTTGTGCGGTTGGCCTTATCAAAAGATGTTTTGTAAATTAGGTGAATACCTAATGCATTACATAAAGTTGTTAAGTTTTCCGCCATCATCATTGCGTGGTCACGGCTTTCTAAAACACACGGCCCTGCTATAAGCACAAAAGGATTTGTATTGGAAATGGCTAAAGATTGAACAAGAATTGTTTTCATATATCACAAATTACAGTAGTTTTTTCATACCATAGCGAAGACGCTTGGGTTTTGGTACCCTCTTCGGTTATACTTTTTGTAAATTATACATGAGATCGTTATGAATCCTTTAGCAGTGGTTGGAAGACTGTTTTTAAATTTTGTTGGTATGACAGGTAAAATCAGCCTGTTTTTCTATAATGCTATGCGTCATGGTTTTCAGCCTCCCTATTATTGGACTTTGATTTTGAATCAGTTTATTCAAATAGGATATTATTCATTGCCTGTAGTAGGCTTAACAGCGATTTTCACAGGCATGGTACTGGCCTTGCAAAGCTACACTGGTTTTTCACGATTCTCAGCAGAAGGAGCAGTGGCCACGGTAGTGGTGCTATCAATTACTCGTGAACTAGGTCCAGTGTTGGCAGGCCTAATGGTGGCAGGCCGCGTCGGCGCTTCAATGGCCGCTGAAATTGGCACTATGCGGGTCACAGAACAAATTGATGCGTTGGTTACCTTGTCTGCTAATCCTTTCAAATACCTAATATTTCCTCGCATTTTAGCTGGCACTATTGTATTGCCAATACTAGTACTTATTGCAGATATCATTGGTGTAATGGGCGGTTACGTTATTTGTGTGCATGAATTAAATTTCAACAGGGGTAACTACATGCAGCAAACCCTTCGTTACTTAGAATTTTCTGATGTGCAATCAGGCCTTATAAAAGCTGCCGCCTTTGGAATGCTTATTACCCTTATGGGTTGCTACCACGGATTTAACTCTGGCCGAGGTGCCGAAGGGGTGGGGCGCGCCACAACCAATGCGGTGGTTTCTGCTTCCATCTTTATTTTGTTTATGAATTACGTTCTCACCAGCATTTTATTTCAACGGTAAACATCATGTCTCAATTAATTATCTCAGTTAAAAATCTTCACAAGTCTTTTGGCGATAATCATGTATTGCGTGGGATTAGCCTTGATTTAGGCGAACAAGAATCCTTGGGTATTATCGGGGGATCTGGCACGGGTAAGTCAATTTTAATTAAGTGTATTTTAGGGCTAATTGAACCAGATTCTGGTGAAATCCTTATAAATGGGGAAAATATGGTTGGGGCACGAAGTGCTAAACGTCAACAGCTTATTCAATCATTTGGTATGCTATTTCAAGGCGGTGCTTTGTTTGACAGTTTACCTGTTTGGCACAATATTGCATTTGGCCTTATTCATGGACAACGCATGGACAAAACCAAAGCGCGTAAAATTGCTATGGAAAAATTGGAAGCTGTTGACCTTGATCCAAAGGTTGCTGATATTTTTCCAGCTGAATTATCAGGTGGTATGCAAAAGCGTGTGGCGTTAGCGCGCGCGATTGCAACAAACCCAAAAGTTATCTTCTTTGACGAGCCAACAACAGGTCTGGATCCAATTGTTAGTGGCACAATCAATGATTTGATTCGTAGATGTGTTAAAGACATTGGAGCTAGTGCTATGAGTATTACCCATGATATGCATTCTCTTCGCATTATTGCTGACCGGGTAGGGCTATTGTTTCAAGGAGATCTTATTTGGAACGGAACTGTTTCCGAAATGGATCACACAAAAAATGCTTATGTGAAGCAATTCATTAATGGTTTGCCGCATGGGCCATTTACCGATGGCTAAGGTTGCAGTTCGTTTTATATGCCAAGCATGTGGTACGTCGCATAACCGGTGGAATGGTAAGTGCGAGGGTTGCAGTGAATGGAATACATTGGTTGAAGAAGTGGTGGAAAGAAGCAGGGCTTTGGTTGCATCTGCCAATGCGCCTTTGCCAAGCTTGTATACAATTGATGATGCTTCTTTGGTTGATTTAACCAAAATTCGGTATACGACTTCTTTTGGAGAATTTAATCGAGTATGCGGGGGAGGCATCGTTCCAGGATCAGTAATTTTGGTAGGTGGTGATCCAGGAATTGGTAAATCAACCTTGATGTTACAGATAGCTTGTGATGTGTCGGGTCACACTCCGTGTTTGTATTTATCAGGGGAAGAATCAGTACAGCAACTACAAATGCGTGCAAAGCGCGTTGGCGTAAAAGCTGAGCATTTACAAATTGGTAGCTGCACAAGCCTTGAAGAAATACAAAACCTAGTAAGTAACCACAAAAACACAAAGCTTTTAGTGGTTGATTCTATACAAACTATCAGCTCAGATTCTCTAGAGGCTGCGGCAGGTTCAGTAAGTCAGGTTCGTGCATGTTCGCAAAGCTTAATTCACATGGCAAAAAAACAAGGTATTTCAGTAATTTTGGTGGGACACGTCACCAAAGAAGGTACGATTGCAGGCCCTCGCGTGCTTGAGCACATGGTCGATACTGTATTGTATTTTGAAGGTGAGCGTCATTACGATTTTCGCATATTAAGAGCTGTTAAAAACCGTTTTGGAGCAACTAATGAAATTGGCTTGTTTGCTATGGAACAGCATGGCCTAGCTGAAGTAACAAATCCATCAGCGCTTTTTTTGTCAGATCGGGCGCAAGGAATAAGTGGTACAGCAGTGTTTGCTGGTATTGAAGGCACGCGTCCTGTTTTGTGCGAAATTCAAGCATTAGTTTCTAAAAGCTACTTAAGTATGCCGCGGCGCACAACCGTTGGGTGGGATTCCGCTAGACTTTCCATGATTTTGGCTGTGCTAGAAAGCAGAGCAGGCTTTACGTTTGGTAGCATGGATGTGTACTTGAATGTGGTAGGGGGACTGAAAGTAAACGAGCCCGCTGCTGATTTGGCTGTTGCTGCTGCGCTTATTTCAGCAATTATCAATAAACCTATCAACCCTTCTTATGTGTTTTTTGGTGAAGTTGGTTTGGGTGGTGAAATACGGCCAGTTCATCAAACAGATGCTCGTTTGAAAGAAGCTGAGAAATTAGGATTTTTGAAAGCGTTATGTGCTCATAAAAAAGGTCTTGAATCCAGTTTGCAAATAGGACGCCTAGAGCTTTTAAAAGATTTATCACGGCATCTTGGGTAAAATTCACTTGCTATAGTGGAATTTTTTGCTTATAAACTAAGGACTAGCGCCCGTAGCTCAATTGGATAGAGCGTCAGACTACGGATCTGAAGGTTAGGAGTTCGACTCTTCTCGGGCGCGCCATCTGGGCAGTCTCTCAAAACAAGAATCTGGTGATTTATGGCTTTTACACTTCCCCCATTACCTTATACAAAGAATGCACTTGCTCCTCACATTAGTGAGCAAACTCTTGAATTTCATTACGGTAAACACCATCAAACCTATGTAACAAATTTAAATAATTTGGTGCAAGGTACTGAGAATGAATCAAAAAGCTTGGAAGATCTTATAAAGCTATCATCTGCAAAAGCAGATATGGTTGGTATTTTTAATAATGCCGCGCAAGTTTGGAACCATACTTTTTTTTGGAATTGCATGAAGCCAAATGGTGGTGGAGCACCTGCTAGCGTACTAGAGACAAAAATCAACGCAAGTTTTGGTAGCTATGAAAAATTTGCAGCTGACTTTAAGCAAGCGGCTCTTACTCAGTTTGGTAGTGGTTGGGCTTGGTTGGTGCAAGATGGTAATGATCTTAAAATCACCAAAACAGCCAATGCAGATTTGCCAATGGCTCATAACCAAAAAGCCTTGCTAACCTGCGATGTATGGGAACATGCTTACTATCTAGATTATCAAAACCGTCGCGCCGATTTTGTGCAAACTTTTTTGGATCATTTGGTTAACTGGGATTTTGTGAGCCAAAACCTGGCCTAACTCTGATTTTTATGTGTTTATAAAGCCACAAGTTCAATTAAATTTCAATAAAAACCTAGGAAAATATTGATAGATTTTCCTGGGTTTTTTACTGTGCGAAAGTAACTTAAATATAAGAGTTTTTTCAATGTCAAAAAAATTTGCTTTTTTAGCAACAATTTTCATAAGTTCATGCCTGGTGGCAGAGGTTGCTCAAGCGCCAACGCTACAAATTAACGGATTTACAGTAATGGTTGCTGCAGGTTCTAAGCAGAAGGACGATACAAATGGTAAGGGGCATGGTCCTCATTTAGCAATTGGTTCTTCGAATATTTTCTTTACTGCAAAAGGCAGTAGTGCTGAAGGATTTCGGTACAAGTATCGCGCAGCTATGGAGTCATATCCTGGTGGAAAAAGCACTTCAGGAAATCCGATTTATTTCACTCAAAACTATATTGAGTTCTCACAAGATAGCTGGGGTATTTTTCAAGTAGGTAACTTAACTGGTGTAGAAGATACCATGACAGAAAGCGGGTTCAACTTATTGGGCGGTGCGAATACTATCGACGGTACATTCGGTAACATTATTAATTCGCCTGAAGGTGTGGTTAGTGGAGTGCAACAAGCCGGGCAAACTAGCAAGGCAATGAAAGTTGTGTACTATACACCTACTATTAGTGGTGTGACTTTAGGTGTTGCATTTACACCTAATACAACTCGATTAGGTACTGGTGGAAAAGATAATTCTGGTGCGTCACCAGATAATACGTATGGTAACGAAAGTGGGATTTACCCTGATAAGAGCACAGCTGCATATGGTGTTGATAACGTTGCAGTGGCGGCAAATTATAAAGTGGATTTCCAAACTTGGAACATGGCTTTAGCAGCTGTTTATATTAGAGAAAATACCAAGCGTGGGGCTCCAACTTGGGTTATGGATAGTGGAACTAGTTACAATGACAATAAGCTAGAGTTTTTGAAGTACTTAAAAGTTCACAATGCAAAGTCTTCTCAATTTACGGCAGCTGTTGGTTTTGGACAATGGAGATTTGCAACTGGTCTTATTCTCAATGGCAAAACTCGTATACCAAAAGCTGACGCTTATAAAGTGGGTGACGCTGGTAGAGCTTGGAATTTAGGTGGTCAATACACAGTTGGTGCGTATCAATTCGGTTTGGCATACTTTAACACCTCTCGTACGTTGCCAAAACTATCAGCAGGAACTGCTATAGCTGGTTCACAAAGTTATGGTGCAGTGCATGGACGCGCAACAAGCGATATAGTTTCTGCAACCGTTGACTTTAATGCTTTGCAAGGCTTGAAGTTCTTTGGTGAAGTTGACATCTTCAAAATGCGCACAAATGCTAATTATGCAAAATTTGTAGGTAATACAAAAAACTACAATTCAAAGGCTACAGTTCCAACTACAAAAAATTCAGGTGCTGCAGTGATTGTTGGAACGAAGTTAAGTTTCTAACATTGTGACGCTTTAATATTAACCCGCCCTTTGTGGCGGGTTTTTTTTATTAACGTTGCATAAATGGGTTTGTTTCAGTATACAGGTAAATATATTAAATTTTTAAGGGAGTTTTTATGAAGAAATATTTAATGTTGGCAGCCGTGCTTGTTGGGCAGTTGTTTGCGATGGATGGAGTTCTGGCTCTGACTGCTCTTTCGCTTGACGAAAGCGTGAGAGTTAAAATATCTGCTGCTTGGATATCAGAAGAACATTTTGATATTCCAAATTTAGCAGCGGTTACTGGAGTTGCAAATTTAGAAGATGCAAAAGCAATATGGCGTAACCAGCAAGATGTTGTTCGAAGAATTTTGTTTTTTAATGAAGAAGGCCAGCTTTTTGCAACTGGTACTTGTGGACCTATGCCATTCCATGCGTATCCAGCAACTCAAGGTGAGGATGGAGAATATAGGTTTACTGGTACTCAAAGTAACATCCCTCAAGCTTATCGAAACTTACTAGTAGGAACATCTATATCTGAAGATCTTTTTGAAAAACCTAATTATACAGACGGTTTAACATGGAGAATTAGACAGACTGATTCAGAAGGTAATTTACAAGAAATTTCTGCGTTATCTCCTTTTGTAAAAGTCGAGGATCCTTCTGTGGTTGCTCAAATGCACAAAGCAGCTTTCGCATTACCAATGTTGCCTTTGAAAGATCTTGGCCTTCCTTCTTTGTATGTTGCCATGGTTAGAGCAATCCCTGGTATTACCGAGCAAGATTTTGGTTCTGATTTGACTTTAAGCACAGAATTATATGACTATTATCCGAATACTGAATATAAGTATCATTTACTTACTGGTGTGTTGTTATCAGTATAGTAGCTAACTCATTATGATTAGTGGCTCTCAGAAAACTGAGAGCCTTTCTTATTTGTGCAAAACCCAATATAATGGGCAAAACTTAAATAAAAATATATACAATGCGCATTTCGGTTGTAAAAGAAACCGCTGAATTTGAAAAACGTGTGGCTCTAACGCCTGATTTGGTTAAACGCTTATGCGATGCCGGACATGAAGTTGTAGTTGAAAAAGCTGCAGGTGAAGCTGCTGGCTTTATGGATGATGTTTATAAATCTGCGGGTGCTAAAATTGGAAAAGCCTTTGCTGACACTGTAAAAGGTGCTGAGGTTGTTTTAAAAGTAGGTGCATTAGATGAAAAGCAAGTGCCGGCTTTAAATGCAAATACGGTCGTTATTGCAATGCATAAACCGCACGATAGCAAAAAACTTTTTACAAAAATTGCAAAACAGAATGTTAGTGCATTTTCCTTAGAATTTGTTCCTCGTATTACTCGTGCGCAAGCAATGGACGTACTGTCTTCTCAAAGTAACTTAGCTGGATACAGAGCAGTTATTGAGGGTGCATATGAATTTGACCGGGCATTTCCATTAATGATGACAGCGGCAGGTACAGTAACGGCCGCTAGAGTATTAGTTATTGGGGCAGGCGTTGCCGGCTTACAGGCTATTGCTACAGCGCGTCGACTTGGTGCTATTGTCACCGCGTTCGATGTGCGAGCAGCAGCGAAAGAACAAGTTGAAAGCCTTGGTGCATCTTTTGTTGAAGTTGATTATCAGGAATCTGGCGAGGGCTCTGGTGGTTATGCAAAAGAAATGAGCGAAGGCTATAAGAAAGCTCAAGCAGCTAAGTTGCATGAAGTGCTAAAGTCACAGAATGTTGTGATTACAACAGCGCTTATTCCAGGAAAACCGGCGCCGATCTTGATTCCAGAAAAAATGGTTGCTGACATGAAAGTCGGTAGCATCATTGTTGATTTGGCAATTGAATCAGGCGGCAACTGTGCTTTGTCAAAGCCAGGCATTTCAGTGACCAAAAATGGTGTAAAAATTGTAGCGCACCCAAATATGCCAAGCCGTATTGCTTATAATGCAAGTCAGATGTATGCCAAGAACGTATTTAATTTCTTGAATTTATTGATTGATACAAAATCACAAGCCTTGAAAATTGATTTTAATGATGAAATCATTAAGGGTACGTGTCTATGTCACGATGGCAAGCTATTACACAGTGTGTTTGAAAGTTAAGGAAAAATTATGGATCTTCATTCTATTGCCCAACAAACAGCACGCTTAAACAGCGTGATTCAAGAAATTTCAGGAGAGCTTCATAACATTGAAGGATCAATTCGACACGCCATTGCAGCCGAAGGACGTGGAAACGCTGATCCTTTTGTATTAGGTCTTATGGTGTTTGTGTTGGCTTGCTTTGTGGGCTACTACGTGGTTTGGAAAGTAACTCCTGCATTGCATTCTCCCCTTATGGCTGTTACTAACGCAATTTCAAGCGTCATTATTGTAGGGGCAATTGTTGCAGCGGGCCCCGCAGTTATGGGAATTTCTTCAACCTTTGGTTTCATTGCCGTGGTTCTAGCTTCCATCAATATTTTTGGTGGATTTATTGTTACGCAACGTATGCTTTCCATGTTTTCAAAAAAGAAATAAGAGCAAATTATGACCCCAACAATTTCTACGTTTTTATACTTAATTGCCGGCATATGCTTCATTATGGCATTACGTGGTTTGTCATCAGCAGCAACAGCCCGCTCTGGAAACCTATATGGTATCTGCGGTATGGTTATTGCCATTTTGACTACTCTTTTAACACCTGCAATTGCTAAGTACTTAGGCATTGTGAGTGGTATTGCCATTGGTGGCATTATTGGTGCTTTTATCGCTAGAAAAATTAAAATGACAGCGCTACCACAATTGGTAGCTGCATTTCATAGCCTTGTAGGTTTGGCAGCAGTATTTGTAGCCGGAGCTGCTCTTTATAATCCAACTGCCTTTGGTATAGGGGTTGTTGATGCAATTTATACAGCAAGCTTAGTAGAAATGAGTCTTGGAACTATAATAGGAGCAATCACATTCAGTGGATCTGTGGTTGCATTCGGAAAGTTGCAAGGACTTATTTCAGGTAGACCATTGGTTTTCCCTAAACAGCATTTGGTTAACGCTATTCTTGGGGTTGTTGTCATTGGTTTGGTTGTAGTTTTAGCTATGCACCAGCATCACAGTATATTCTGGATTATGACAGTCATTTCATTACTGCTTGGCGTATTACTAATTTTGCCAATTGGTGGGGCTGACATGCCGGTGGTTATTTCCATGCTGAATTCTTATTCAGGTTGGGCAGCAGCAGGTATTGGTTTTACGCTAAATAATCACCTTCTTCTTATCACAGGAGCGTTGGTTGGTGCATCGGGCGCTATCCTTAGCTACATTATGTGCAAAGGTATGAACCGTTCCATTATTAATGTTATTTTAGGTGGTTTTGGAACTGATTCAGCAACAGCTAGTGCTGCAACAGAAGCTTCTGATAAACCAGTAAAGTTAAGTAGCGCTGAAGATGCAGCTTACATGATGGGCAATGCACGTAATGTGATTATTGTTCCAGGGTATGGTATGGCAGTGGCACAAGCGCAGCATGCACTTCGTGAAATGGCTGATATTTTAACATCTAAAGGTGTGAAAGTGCGCTACGCAATTCACCCTGTTGCAGGACGCATGCCGGGGCATATGAATGTTCTATTGGCTGAGGCGAATGTGAATTATGATTCTGTACTTGAGCTTGACGATATTAATAGCGATTTTGGTTCAACAGACGTAGCATTCGTAATTGGCGCTAATGATATTACTAACCCAGCTGCAAAAACTGATAAAGCGTCACCTATTTATGGCATGCCAATTTTGGATGTTGAGAAAGCTCAAACCGTTTTCTTTGTAAAACGTTCTTTGGCTTCTGGTTATGCGGGAGTTGATAACGAACTATTTTATCGCGACAACACGATGATGGTTTTGGGTGATGCTAAAAAAGTTTGTGAAGAATTAGTCAAAGCTTTAAAAGGCGGAGGCCATTAATTCGTGCTTCCAGTCATTTATGGATGTGAAGGTTTAACACTTACATCCGATGAGCAAAAGTTCTTTAATAAAGCCCAACCTTTGGGCTTTATTCTTTTTGAGCGTAACTGCGAGTATCCAACTCAAGTGAAGTCTCTAATTTCTCAGCTTAAAGCATGCGTAAATCATAGCGAAGTTCCTATTCTTATTGATCAAGAAGGGGGTAGAGTTGTTCGTTTAAAACCTCCTCATTGGCTGCCAAGACCTGCCGCTAAAACCCTAACCTCTGCACAATCTGTATACGATAATGCATTATCAATGGCTCATGAATTAGCTGAGCTAGGTGTTACGGTGAATTGCGCGCCATGTGCTGATTTATTAATTGATGGTGCTGCTGACATTATTGGTGACCGAGCTTTTAGCGCCGACCCTGCAATTGTTACTGATTTTTGCTTAGCAATGCTAAAAGGGCTGGAAGATGGTGGAATTATTCCAGTAATTAAACATTTGCCAGGACATGGACGTGCACCAGTTGATAGTCATGAAGAATTGCCTGTTGTTGATACAGATCACACCACCTTAAAGCAAACAGATTTTGTACCATTTAAAGCCTTAGTAGCTGCTAGTAAACTAGCTTGGGGAATGACGGCACATGTTATTTATTCTGATATTGATGCTGTGAGCGTTGCCACTCAATCAGGCCATGTTATTGATTCAATTATTCGAACTGAACTAGGCTTCAAAGGATTTTTGGTAAGTGACTGCTTAACCATGAAAGCTTTGTCGGGTAGTTTTGAAGAAAAAGCCAGAAAATCACTTCAAGCTGGTTGTGATGCAGTATTAATGTGCAAAGGTACAGTGCAAGAATTCGAAGAAGTTGCGCTTGGGTGTAGGTTTCCATAATATTTCTATTAAAATTTCTTGACACTTATATTATTCCTGCGCTAAAGGTTTTTTATATATTTCAAGTATTGGTGCCGTATGATTAATTTTATATTTTGTGTGGTTGTTAGTTTATCCACTGGTCTTTTTTCAGCAGATCGCCCCACTCAAGAAGAGTTTGATGATTTCATGAGAAGCGCTATTCCTGTATCCCCTAAAGAAGATGTGGGTAACTATATTAAACAGCTAGAACCATTTTTTCCAAAGACAGGATATTATTTTATCAACACTTGTGATGAAGATGCGCAAAAATTTAGATTAAAACTTCTTGATCTTCGTCGTATCCCCCAATATCTTGCGGTTAATGAATCGTATGTCGCTGTATTTTCTAAAGAAGCTTTTGCAGCAACACTAATAGGAAAAGAAACAGTCGACTTTTATAACTTGGGAACTAATCCTAATGTTAGCCTTGCTGGTACGTTGAGTGGTTGGATGGAAACCTTATATAAATTTGATAAATGTTTAACAGATAGCTTAAGCAAAATTGGGGAGCATAAAGAAAAGATTGCTTCAGAGGGTGGTAACGCTCGTACGGCTCTATATAAAAGAGAGCCATTTTTGGCATACTTACAAGCGCTAGGACTAGAACCAGCAGAGCAAATGAAATTAAATATTGAGACTGCAGCAGAGCCGGTTATTGTTCTTAATATTAAGATAGCTCAGCATCTTGGTGATGATCTCCCAGAGTCTGTTGATTTAATGGTAATTCATCAGGTGAAGGAAATGAAAGAGGGGAGTTAAAACTCCCTCACATCATAAATAAAATCACTAACCATTTTAATCGTGACAATGAAAAAGCTGCGATAGTTCTTTAGGTAATCCCCATCACTATGGGGATTCTTAATCGTTAAGGTAAGGATAGCTCCATCATTCTTATAGGAGACCCTAATCACTACGGTGAGTTCTAATTCTCATATTGCATTGGTTGCAAGTTCAAATTTATTGTTTATTCGGCTGATTAATTTTGACAAAAATCAAATAATAAATTACTTTCACAACATCACCAGGGGTGCCCACATTAGGGCTGAGAGGCATTCGCCAACCCTTATAACTTGATCTGGTTTGCACCAGCGTAAGGAGGTCGTCTTGAAGAAAGCCCATATTGCCACGTATTTGGCAAATATATTAGACCATTTTGATACTTCACTGTATGGGTTCCTAGTGCCCATTCTGGCGCCATTATTTTTTCCAAAAAGTGAACCAATTGTAGCTCTACTTCTAGGGTATGGATTTGTTATTATTGGATTTATCACACGGCCACTTGGGGCTTGGTATTTTTCAAAGCATGCAGATGCGGCTGGACCTCATGCGACGTTAATTATAACAATTATGGGTATGACCATAACGACCTTTTGTTTTACGTTACTTCAGCCTTATGAATATTGGGGTGTAGGCGGGGCAATTGGTTTGTGTTTACTGCGAGGGATTCAAAATTTCTTTGGAGCGGGAGAAGCTAGTATTACTGGGCTGTATGTTTTAGAAGGAACTCACACTGATCAGCAGCATCCCATTACTAGTCTTTACCTTAGTAGCACAATGGCAGGGATTTTATTGGCATGTACTGCTTCAAGTATTTTATTTTACTGTGAAGCTCCGCAGTTATACTGGAAGTGGCCTTTCTATGGTTCTATTATTACGGGGATTGCGGGTTGGTGGTTACGGCATCAAGTTGCTCCAACTTTTGTGAAGAATGAATCCACGCAAGGCAAGACCAATTGGAGAGGGATCATTAGGCTTATTCCCATTACAGGCTTTTCCTATATTTTATATTCCGCACCTTTTGTGTTTTTTAATAGCTTTGCTGCACTTGTGACTAGAGTGGGTATGAAAAACCTGATGCTATCAAATACACTGTTGATGATTTTTGATTTAGGGTTACTAGCTTTATTAGGTCCAATTATGCGGAAAATGGATGCTAAAAAACTTTTGCTTAAAATTTCAGTAATTAGCGCAATTACCGTACCTATTTTATTTTGGTACATTCCGTCTGTGGAATTGTTAGGCACAGTTGTTATTCGAATGGTTATTATCACACTAGGGGTTGCTTTTTGTATCCCTTTACATCGGTGGTATATAGAGGAATTCCCAGCTTATAATCGGTATGCAACCACAGCAATTGGTTATGCTATTGGATCAGAAACCTTGGGTCGAAGCTTTCCAGTGGTTGGGCTTGCGTTGTGGCATATAACCCATTTGTCAATTGCGCCCGGAGTGTATGTTGCTTTAATAAGTTTATGTGCATATTTCAGCATTGCACTACCTAAAGTGCTGAAAATTGGCTATAAATGAAGTCAATTCATAGAAATTTGTAGTGTATGGCACAGTCTTCTTTATCAAGTATTTATCGTTCTCACACCTGTGGGGAATTACGCGAAACTCATGTGGGGCAACAGGCCCGTATTTCTGGGTGGGTTCACCGTAAGCGTGACCATGGAAATTTGGTGTTTATAGATTTGCGTGACCATTATGGGATTACACAATGTGTGCTTCAAAGTGATTCAGCAGCCTTTGCAATTGTTGAAGGTTTAAAAAATGAAACGGTGGTTACTTTTGATGGCAAAGTTGTAAAGCGCAGTGATGAAGTTATTAATGATAAAATGCCAACGGGTTATGTTGAGCTTGTAATTGAAAAAGCTACTGTTCAATCAGTTTCAGAAATGTTGCCGTTGCAAGTAAATGCAGAAACAGATTTTCCTGAGGAAACGCGGTTAACATACAGATTTTTAGATTTGCGCCGTGAAAAGCTGCACCAAAACATTGTACTGCGTTCAAAGGTTATTCAGTCCATTCGAAATCGTATGGTGGCGCAAGACTTTTTGGAATATCAAACACCTATTCTAACGTCGTCCTCTCCTGAAGGGGCGCGTGATTTCTTGGTTCCAAGCCGTATGCACCCAGGGCATTTTTATGCATTACCTCAAGCTCCTCAGCAGTTTAAGCAACTACTAATGGTTGCTGGTTTTGATCGCTATTTTCAAATTGCACCATGTTTTCGTGATGAAGATGCGCGCGCAGATCGTTCTCCGGGAGAATTTTATCAGTTAGATATTGAGATGTCCTTTGTGACTCAAGATGATGTATTCAAAGCGATTGAACCTGTTTTAACAGGTGTCTTTGAAGAATTTGCTAATGGCAAGTCGGTAAGCCCTCATCCATATCCACGTATTCGTTTTGATGATTCTATGTTGAAATATGGAAGCGATAAGCCAGATCTACGTAATCCATTATTAATTGCTGATGTTTCTGAAATTTTTAAAGAATCAGGCTTTAGTGTATTTGCAAAAGTAGTGGCTAGTGGTGGCGTTGTGCGTGGTATTGGCGTGCCGAACACAGAAGGGCAACCAAGAAGCTTCTTTGATAAACTGAATTCATGGGCACAAAAATCTGGTATGCCAGGGCTTGGCTACATTAGCTTTGCGCAAGATGGTGCAAAAGGTCCGATTGCAAAGTTTTTAAATGATGATCAACTCAATACATTACAAAAAATTTGTGGTGTAGGCGTTGGTGCATCTGTATTTTTTGTTTGCGATTTAAAAGCCATGAAAGCTGCTAAGAACGCTGGTTTGGCACGTACAAAAATAGCTCAAGATTTGGATATTATTGAAAAAGACTGTTTCAAATTCTGTTGGATTGTTGACTTTCCAATGTATGAGCAGGATGAAGAAACAGGAAAAATTGACTTTTCTCATAATCCATTTTCTATGCCTCAAGGTGGGTTAGAAGCTTTGAATACGATGAATCCATTGGATATTAAAGCCTTTCAGTATGACATTGTTTGCAACGGTATTGAACTGTGTAGTGGGGCGATTCGTAACCACTTACCAGAAGTTATGTACAGAGCATTTGAGATTGCTGGCTACACAACGCAAGATGTCGAAGACCGATTTGGTGGATTGCTAAATGCATTTAAATTTGGGGCTCCACCGCATGGTGGTTGTGCGCCAGGTGTTGATCGCATTGTAATGTTATTGGCAGATGAGCCTAATATTCGCGAAATCATTGCTTTCCCGCTTAACCAACAGGGGCAAGATTTACTGATGCAAGCTCCATCGCTTATTGAGGTGGACCGGTTGAAAGAATTGCATGTTCGAGTGCAACTTCCTCCGCAAAAAGTTGTTGTGAAGAATGAATCTTAAGCTTTCAAACTATGGAAAAAAGTTTAAATAAAATTCTTAAGGGATATAAATCATTCAGGGATAAGTACGCCCATGGTGATAGGTCTGTCATGCAGTATCTTTCAAAGTATGGGCAAAAACCAGAAATGATGGTTATTGCCTGCTGTGATGCTCGTGTTGATCCAGCGCTAATTCTACAGTGTGATCCAGGAGACTTGTTTATTGTGCGCAATGTGGCAAATATTGTGCCTCCTTATGAAAAAGACGAGGCGCATCATGGTACCAGTGCAGCTTTAGAATTTGGAGTAAGTTTCTTAAAAGTAAAACACTTGGTTTTGTTGGGGCACAGCCAATGTGGTGGTATTAAAGCCTTATTAAACAAATGCGATTCAAATAAGAACGATTTTATAACCAATTGGGTTTCGCTTATAAAAACAGAAGATTCTGATCAGCTTAATGCTGATGAATATGCAAAATTAGCACTTAAAAAATCGTATCAAAATTGCATGACTTTTCCATGGATTAAAGAAAAAGTCATTAACAAAGAGCTGATCGTTCACTTATGGTTTTTTGACATAAAGACAGGACAGATTTTTGCACATTCTGATGTAAGCAATACCTATGAACCTCTTGTCGTTGGCAGTACGAATGCTAATACATGCCACCATTAATATGCAAAGTTGTACCTGTTATGTAGCTTGCTTTATCACTTAAAAGAAAAGCTACACTTTCAGCAATTTCTTCAGGTTTTCCTAGACGTTTTGCAGGAATTGATTCAATGATTTGCGTTAGAACAGATTCATTCATTGCAGAAACCATGTCAGTTTCCGTGTACCCTGGAGCAATGGCATTCACTGTAATGTTTTTATTTGCGTTTTCTAAAGCGAGAGCTTTAACAAAACCTATTAATCCTGCTTTTGCAGCGCAATAGTTCGTTTGACCAATTTGTCCTTTTAGAGCATTTACCGAAGTAACGTACACTAATCTTCCGAAGTTACGCTCTCTCATGCCTTGAATCAACGGATGAGTAACTTGAAAACAAGATAAAAGGTTGGTTTGCAAAACCTTTTGCCAACGGTCTAATGTCATTTTGTGAAAGAATCCATCACTGGTGATGCCAGCATTATGTACTAAGCAATCAATAGCTCCATGATTTTTAAGAATTTCTTGGATTTTTTGATCAGTAATATCAGGATTTGCTAAATCAAAACTATAAAAGGGTATGGAGTGTTCTTTTGAAAAAGCAGCTGCTTGTTCATGGTTAGAATTATAAGAGCCGATAACATTGTACCCGAGTTTTTTTAAACATATACAAATTGCGGCTCCTATGCCTCGATTACCCCCGGTTACTAATACACTGCGCATATGATAAACTTTTATTAAATTCTTATGATTTAGTATAGGGAAAATTGGATGAATCGCAAAGAATGCTTGAAAAGGCCATAGGCAATGGTTAAAAAACTTGGCACTATAACAATAAAAAAAGTGCAAAAGCTCTTGTTTTTAAGATTGCTGACAATATTTCTTGTGTTGTGCTCGTGTTTGGCAGCAGCACAGCCTTTGCATTTGCGTGGTGATGATGCCACTTGGAATCAAAAAACCCATGACTTATGGGTTAATGGACATGTTTCGGTGCTGCAGTATTTAGCTGATGGTGCTCAAAGACGACTAAATTGTGATTCTCTTCATTACAACCGTTTAACTGATAAAATTACTGCCTATGGTTCAGTAGAATTGACTGAGCCCAATGGTGACGTGTTAACTGCTGATCGCCTAGAGTTAGATTCTCACTTTAACACTGGATTTTTAGAAGGCATGCGGGTCTTTACGCAAGATGCAGCCAGACTTAGTGCAAAATCCGCAACTAGAAAAGAGGGGAATTCAACAGTTTTCTTAGATGCTGATTATTCGCCGTGTAAGCAATGTACAGATGGTTCTGTGACTTGGAAGCTTGAAGCAGAAAGCGTTGAGCATGATCAAACAGAAAAACTTATAAAATATCGACAAGTATTCCTTGTTTTTAAAGGTGTAAAAATTTTGTACATGCCGTATTTTTCTCATCCTGACCCTACGGTTAAGCAAAAAGATGGTTTATTATCACCTGCATTTGGTATGAGCCGAGACCTTGGTTTTTCTATGACGTTGCCCTATTTGTTTACGGCAAAAAATCAGGATCTTACTATTACTCCGATGCTTATGGCTAAACAAAACCCCTTATTAGCCACTGAATATCGCAGGCGCTTTAGAGATGGAGAAATGTCGTTTGGTGGCAGTTACACAACAATGCGGAGCAATGAGAAAAAAAAGAACTCGTACACAAGTATCCCAAAAAAAAGTCGTTGGAATGTTTCGGGTTTAATGCTTTGGCATATGACAGATCGTAATCGTTTGACTGTTGATTTAAATCGAGCAAGTGATACAACCTATTTATCTAGGTATAGGTTAAACAAACAATCCAGTACGTTTAGTCGCACAAAAAATCTAACGTCTACCGTTAACTATGAGCATTTTGGTGATAGCGGGTATGGCACTATAAAAACTCAAGCTTTTCAAACAGATACTCCACAAACAACTCCAGTTGTATTGCCTTATGCTCGTTACCGTTATCAAACAGAGCGGTTTTCGAATGGAAGTCACTTAGTTTGGGACTCAAACTTATTAAGCATTTTAAGGCGACGTCCTATTCTTACTCAAACAGGAAAGCAAACTTATCGCGCATCAAGTGGTGTAACGTGGAGTTTGCCTTACATCACATCAAATGGTCATATTTTAAAAACCACTCTTTCAACTCGTGGCGATGCGTATATGTCGCAGCATTATAATCCTGATCAGCCAGTGATCGAAAAACAGCATAAGTATGATAACCATGTTGAAAGCAGGCTGTTTCCTCAAGCAGTGATTGATTGGCGATATCCATTATTATCAACTCAAGAACGACTGAATTGGGTTTTAGAGCCTCGTGGGTTAATAGCATTGGCTCCGCAAAATTTAAACCGAAAGCGCTTGCCTAATGAAGACTCACGCATGTTCTCGTTAGATGACACCTCAATATTCTTACCAAATAGATTTGATGGAATAGATTTAGCTGATGCTGGACAACGTGGTGTTTTAGGTATGGATAATCATATGCGTTGGGGGCAGCAGCAGCGTGCCTCTATCTTTCTGGGGCAAAGTTACCGCTTCGACCATAAAGCTGTTGTTGATCAAGCGCAGGGTGAAGGACGGCTTGCATCAGATTATATTTCCAGAGTGCTTTATCAACCCAATGAATGGTGGGTTATTTTCACGCGGAGTGCTTTCATGCGAAAAACTATGAAACCGCGTTATTCTGAGTGGGGAGCAAGCTTTGGTAAGCCTATGCTAAAGCTAGATGGATCTTATGTTCATGCTAAGCGTGGATTGAATGGTTCAGCTTCAATGGTTTCTCAGGTTAATTGGCAGCTAAGTTCTGCATTAAATGAGAATTGGAAAATCTCTGTCGCACAAATTCGTAACATGAAACGTTTTCAAAAAGGCGTACTCGCTACATTTGCTGGACTGACCTATCAAGATGATTGTTTTGAGTCCAAATTTAGCCTGTACAGAAGTCATTATCGAGACCGTGACTTGAAACCCGATATGGGCTTCTTTTTGCAGTTTAGCTTGAAAAATTTGGGTAGTTTTACACCATCTTCTGCTCCTACATACCCAGGTTCTTTATTGACTAATTTGCGGTAAAGCTAGTCACTCCAGGCCATTAACTGATGATATACATGGGTGTTTATTGATTTTTTGCCTAAACTAACAGTAGCTGGAATGCCTAAAGAATCTTTGGAAAATTCAAGCAACACTTCACAAGCGCCAGCGGGAAGAGCTTGGATCTCATCAAGTAGCCCTTTAATTGGCTTGTCGCTTGCTACCTTCATGCTAATGCTGGTGAAGGGCTGCATATCGTTTAGATTGTAGATTTTATTTGCTGTTAAACGCAGCTGTTCGTTGTCTTTTTTAATGGCAACCTCAATAGCTAACAAATTTCCAGCTTTTAACAGTTCAATGGATTGACTATATATTTCACTGAATAATGTCACTTCATAAGTGCCCTCCTGGTCTGACAAGCTTAAAAAAGCATATTTTTGACCTTTTTTCCCTGTACGCACTGTCGTGCTAAGCAACACGCCAGCTACGCGAATATTACCTACAGAAACAGCAGAAAACATCGATGAAGCAGTTAACTGCAATTGCTCAATTTGCTGTTTATAAGCATTTAAAGGGTGGTCAGATAAGTAGAATCCAAGAGAATCAAACTCTTTTTGTAGGGAAGTTAATTTATCCCATTTTGGGACATCCGGAAGTTTGAAAACAATTGCATTATCGGCAGCCCCCCCGAATAAACTGCGTTGAGAGCTTTTGGCGGCCCCTGCTTTTTTAGACGCGATATAGCTAATGTGTTCAATAGCTTCAAACAAGGCGCGCCGGTTTGATTCCAAGCAATCGAAGGTCCCAGAACCAATTAAATTTTCTAATAGTCTTTTGCTGAGATGTTTAGAATCAACGCGTTCAATAAAATTGGTCATGGTTAGAAACGGTTCATTGCTGCGCACTTGCGCAAGAGCATCAATAACTTGTCCGCCAACGTTTTTAAGGGCTCCTAAGCCAAAGCGTACGGCGCTGCCTTCGGCAGTAAAGTTTGCAAAAGAATGGTTAACATCAGGGGGTAGCAGCGTTGTTCCAATTCCTAGCATATCTTGTTTGTAGGCATTTATTTTATCAGTATTGTGCATATCTGCAGTCATTGATGCTGCAAAAAAGGCGATAGGATAATTTGCTTTTAGATATGCAGTTTGATAAGCAAGGAGTGCGTAAGGAGCAGAGTGTGATTTGTTAAATCCATAGCCAGCAAATTTTGCCATTTGATCAAATAGTTGAGATGCGGTTTGATGCTTCACACCCTTTGCAATGGCACCAGTCACAAATTTTTCGCGTTGATCATCCATTTCACTTTTGATTTTTTTACCCATGGCGCGACGCAGCATATCTGCAGCCCCTAGTGTATAACCACCAATAACTTGGGCAATTTGCATAACCTGTTCTTGATAGACCATTACTCCATAGGTTGGTGCTAAAATTGGTTCAAGTTCAGGTGTTAAAAATGTAACAAGCTCTTGACCGTGTTTACATGCTAAGTACCTAGGTATGTCATCCATCGGACCTGGTCTGTATAGAGCCACTAATGCAATTAAATCTTCAAAGCGATCTGGACGTAATTTGCGCAATACATCACGCATACCAGTACTTTCCAGCTGGAACACACCTACAACGTTGACGTTGCATAGCAATTCAAAGGTTTTTGGATCATCAAGTGGAATTGATTGAATCACAAAATTAGGAAGCTTATGTTCAGCAGTCTCACGCACAATTTGGCAAGCATGCTCAATAATGCTAAGGGTTTTAAGTCCTAAGAAATCGAATTTTACTAGGCCTGCTAATTCAACATATTTCATGTTAAATTGCGTTGCTGGTAGGCTTGAGCTTTCGTCTTTGAATAATGGAACCAGAGTAGTAAGGGGACGATCTCCAATTACTACACCAGCTGCGTGGGTTGAGGCATGGCGATATAAGCCTTCAAGTTTTTTACCAATTTCAACCATTTTTGCGATTGCTTCATCATCGTCGCAAGCTTGATTAATTGCTGGTTCTATTTCTATTGCTTGCTCTAGTGTTACAGGGCTAGCAGGATTGTTAGGTATCAGTTTACAAATACGATCAACTACAGGATAGGGAATTTGCAAAACACGTCCTACATCACGTAGCACAGCACGGGCTTGCAGCTTACCGAAGGTAATAATATGGGCAACTCGGTCACTACCATATTTTTGCTGAACGTAATGCAGAACTTCGTCTCTTCGGTCCTGACAAAAATCTATGTCAAAGTCAGGCATTGAAACACGCTCAGGGTTTAAAAAACGTTCAAAAATCAAAGTAAATCTAATGGGGTCCATGTCGGTAATTGTTAACGACCACGCTACTAGCGAGCCTGCTCCGGAACCACGACCTGGACCTACTGGAATTCCTTGTCCTTTTGCCCATTTTATAAAATCAGCAACGATCAAAAAGTACCCACAAAATCCCATGTGCTTGATGATGCCAATTTCATAGTTTAAGCGTTCTTGGTATTGTTTGCGGATTGCTTCATGTTCGGTTTTTGCAAATCTCAAAAAAACTTCTTCTTGTAGGCGCTTTTCTAAGCCTTCTTGTGCTTGAAAAACAAGTTCTTCCTCTTCACTACGTCCATTTTCACTGTCAAAATGCGGTAGAATTGGGTCGTGAAGCGTTGGCATAAATCGACAACGCTTGGCAATATTTATCGTATTTTGAATTGCCTCAGGAAGATCTTTGAAAAGCTCTTCCATTTCAACCGAGCTTTTGAAGTAATGATGGGGAGTTACTCTGCGTCGATCGTCTTGGGCAACATAGGTGCTGCTTGCAATACACAATAAAGCATCGTGTGCTTCAAAATAGCTAAAGTCAGGAAAGTACACATTGTTTGTGGCAACTAATGGTAAATTATGAGCGTAAGCTTTTTCAATAAAAATTTCTTCTAGCTCTTGCTCAGTTAATGTCCCGTGGCGTTGAATTTCTACGTAAAGGCTATCAGAAAAGTGCGTTTTAAGCTGATCTAAAAAGCTATCAGCTTCATTCACATCCTCGTTCTCGTTCTCACTGGCGTCTGAGCTTAAATCTTTTGCTAAAAGCTGTCCCCAAACACTGTCTACTCCCCCTGTTAAAGCTATCAAACCATTGGTTCTGCTTTTTAAGTATTCAAATGGAACATAAGGTTTGCCGTGTTCGCAAGGGGACCCAAGGTATAAATAGCTAACAATATCTAACAAGTTGGAGTATCCGCTTTCTGATGCAACAAGCAGTACCAGCGGACCAGTTATTTCGGCAAACTGAACACTAAGTTCACAACCAATGATTGGTTGAATACCAGAATTAGCACAAAGCATTGCGCTTTCAAGTGCACCGAAAAGATTATTAGTGTCGGTAATAGCAATGGCTGGTTGATCAAATTGCTGGCAAAGTTGCGGCAACGACTTAACCTTGATAGCCCCTTCTGCTAGGGAATAGGCGCTATGGACACGAAGGTGAACAAATCCAGCCATGAGGCACTAATAAAAAACTGTATTCATAATGTGCCGAAGTCAGCTGCCCTTTTCAAGGGCTGTGAACTCGAAACCTCAAAATTCTAGCGCATTTCCTTAGTAGATGCTTCGTTCCAGAAACGTTCTAGCTTTTGTAAAGAGCTTCCTAGCAGTGCTAAAGTTTCTTTTCCGCCCTTATTATTAAGGCCTTCCGCGTGATTTTGGAAAATGCGATCAAATTTTTTATACAAGTCTAATCCTTTCGGGGATAGCTTCACATGGCTTGAGCGACGATCATGAGGTGTTGGAACTTGCAAAATGTATTCATTTTGTACCATTTTTCGTAAATTATAGGATACATTTGAACCAAGATAATATCCTCGGTTTGTCAGTTCTCCTATAGTCAATTGATTGGTGCCAATATTACATAACACAATTGTTTGGACATTATTGATATCAAATATGGCCAAATGATCCAACTCTGCTTTTACTACATCTAAAAAGAGGCGATGAAGGCGTTCTAGAGCCTGGACTGATTCAAAATATTCTTCTTTCATAGCACTACATGCACTTATCGATATTAATTAAAATATACAATGTAATAGTTAAAATTAATTTAATATAATGTAAAAAAAACAATAAAGTAGTCATATATTTTTATATCTCCTACTTTGAGGTAATTATGAAAGGTAAATACAGAAAGCTAATGATTCTCTAATTAACGGGGCATTTATTGTCTTATAAGCCTTTAATACAACCTTATTTGCTCTTAGAAAAATTACGATTTTTTTCACCGACATAAAGTTGCCTTGGTCTTCCAATTTTTTGAGCTGGGTCAGTCATCATTTCATTCCATTGAGCAACCCAACCGACTGTGCGAGCAACAGAAAAAATGACAGTGAACATTGATGGTGGTATTTCTAAGGCTTTGAATACAATACCTGAATAAAAATCAACGTTAGGATAAAGTTTCTTTTCAATAAAATAAGGGTCTTCTAAAGCAATACGTTCAAGCTCAAGAGCTATTTCTAATAAAGGGTCATTAATATTAAGTTGGCCTAGGACATCGTGACAGGCTTTACGCATGATGCGGGCCCGTGGATCGTAATTTTTATACACTCGATGGCCAAATCCCATAAGGCGGAAAGGATCATTTTTATTTTTAGCGCGCTCAATAAATTCAGAGATATTTTTTGTTGAGCCTATTTGTTTAAGCATGGTGAGTACTGCTTCATTCGCACCGCCGTGAGCAGGTCCCCATAAAGCAGCGATTCCAGAAGAAATGCAGGCAAATGGATTGGCCTGACTTGAACCAGCAAGCCTTACAGTTGATGTTGAGGCGTTTTGTTCATGGTCAGCATGCAATATGAATATAATATCCATTGCACGAGCTATAACAGGATTAATCTGATACGGTTCTGATGGCACGGCGAACATCATATTTAGAAAGTTTTGTGCGTACGTTAGCCTATTTTGGGGGTACGGTAAGGGGCACCCTCGTGAATAATTATAGGCCATTGCTGCAATTGTGGGCATTTTAGCAATAAGACGGTGAGATGCAACCTCTCGTTGCTGCGGGTCATAAATGTCGAGATTATCATGGTAGAAAGCTGAGAGTGCGCCAACAACTCCAACCATAACTGCCATTGGATGCGCGTCACGACGAAATCCTTGAAAAAATGTTCGTAATTGTTCGTGAAGCATGCTGTGGTGAGTTATTGATTGTTCAAAAGATTCTCTTTGAGAAATATCCGGCAACTCTCCATAAAGAAGTAAGTATGCAACTTCTAGAAAATCACATTTTTCAACAAGGTCTTCAATGGGGTAACCACGATATAATAAAATGCCTTCATCACCATTAATGAATGTAATGCTGGATGCACAGCTTGCAGTTGAAGTGAATCCGGGGTCATAACAAAACATCCCAGTTTCTTGGTAGAAATTACTAATATCAAGAACATCTGGTCCACAACTGCCTTTGATGATTGGGACTTCGATAGTTTTTCCATCAATTGTGATTGTGGCTTTGCGAGTCATATGCTTATGTCTAAACAATTTATATCATTGCAACGAGTGTAACAAAGAATAAATTTTCTACAAATTATATTCCTTGCGCCACTGTTGAAACATCAACACAACCCATAATTTGTATTGATAGTTGTACAGTCCACTTTGGTGCTTTTCCCAAGTCGATTCAATTGCTTGTGTGCTGATTCCAAATTCTTCTAGAGAAGATGAAAATAGTAATGAATGAGCCCAGGACTTTAAGTCATCTCGTAGCCACGTATCAATCGGAACACCAAATCCCATTTTAGGGCGGTTAAATAATTGTTCAGGTACATATGATTTTAAAATTTCCCTTAAAATCCATTTTCCCTTGCCACGACGGAGTTTTAAGTGCTCAGGTAAAGCCCACGCTAATGCAATAAGCCTGTGATCAAGCAAAGGTACTCGTGCTTCTAGACTTACTTCCATGCTTGCACGATCAACTTTGGTTAGAATATCTCCTGGGAGATAAGTCAACATATCCCAAAATTGAAAATTCTCGATGCTATCGTTTAATGATGGATGAGCAGGGAAACAGTTGTCGGTTCCAGTTTCCCAGTGATGCACCAACATTCGATAGCAATCTGTTAAATTTTCAGCCTGAAATAGCTTAATACCACGATCTATTTTATCTGCAAGGTGCTTTGGGCATCCAGGAATTTTTTCAAGAATTTTCCAGAATGACAAAGGCAAGCACTGTAAATAAGGTACAAGACGTCTTAAAAAAACAGGCGTTCGGCTTCGGATTTTCCACAGTTTTTTACCCAACGTGTACCGATTATATCCAGCGAAAAGTTCATCGCCTCCATCTCCGGAAAGACTTACGGTGACATGATCTCTAGCAAGCTTTGAAACTAAATACGTTGGAATTTGCGAAACATCCGCAAATGGTTCGTCGTACATGGAAGCTAAATGCGGAATAACTTCTTGTGCTTCGTGTGCTGAAACATAAAATTCATGGTGATCAGTTTGTAAATGCTCAGCAATTTGCTTGGCAAAAGGGGCTTCGTTGTAATTGTGAATATCAAAACCAATTGAAAAAGTTTTGATTCGATCAACTGATTGAGACTGCATTAAACTAACCACTAATGAGCTATCAATGCCACCAGACAAAAATGCCCCTAAAGGTACGTCAGCCTGACAACGTCGCTTCACAGCATCTTTTAAAAGGATGTGAGTGGCATCTATCCACTGCTCGTCTGTTTGATTGGCTGTATAATTCTTTGCTTGAGTAATCTCTTCTTTCAAATCCCAGTATGCAGTTGTTGTGTGCTTTCCGTTTGCGTGCAGATACACAGCGGTTCCAGGTTTCACTTTTTGTAAATTTTCAAATATGCAGGATGTTTCAGGCACATACCCAAACGCAAAAAATTCTTTAGCTGCATTTTTGTCTAGCTTACTTTCCCATGCAGGATGCGGCATTAGGCTTTTAGGTTGTGATCCAAATAACCAAACATTGTTCATGTGCCCAAAGTACAAAGGCTTTATGCCAACACGGTCTCGCACTAAATTAAGCGTTTGCGTTTGCTTATCCCAAACTGCAAATGCAAACATGCCGATAAATAGCTTAACAGATGCTTCAATTCCCCACATGTCAAAAGCAGCCAACATAATTTCAGTGTCACTGTGACCTTTGAAATGAACGTTGGAAAGTGAGACTTTGATCTCCGCTCCATTAAAAACTTCCCCATTGTAAATCATCACATAACGCCCCGAATGAGATGTCATTGGCTGGTGTCCGGCAGGTGATAAATCAACAATCGATAAGCGTCTGTGGGCTAGAGCAACGCCATGTTCTTGGTCAATCCAAATTCCATGTGAATCTGGTCCACGTGACTGAATTTTTTCAGCCATTGTCTGTGCAAGTTGTTCATTAACTGAGAATTTTTTAGTAGGATCCCAAAAACCAGTGATACCGCACATATCGCATAACATTAAAAAGCTAGTGCGAATCTAGCAAATATAACGACGACAATAAAGATGGATAATAAATTGGCGTCCCCAACGGGAGTCGAACCCGTGTTCCCGCCTTGAAAGGGCGACGTCCTAGGCCACTAGACGATGGGGACTTGGAATGAACTATAATGTTAAAACGCTTTTCCGTCAAGAAATTTGCGACTTTAAATTTGTTCTCAATGCTTCCACGTAGGGAGGCAATAAAAATGCTGCTTGGTGAATTTCTGGTGTCCAGTAGTGCAGCTGGCTTTGTACGGCAATTGAGCGCCTTAAAATCTCATCTGAGCTGTTTGTTTTTGCATTAGTAGCAAACCCAAAAACCATTGAGCCTCCCACATAGGTGGGAATTGTTGCTTGATAAAAATCAACAGCTTCAAAAAACTTTGATAACATGTTTTGCATATTATAAATGCCAGTTGGCTGCATGAAAGGCACGCCGCTCTGCGTAACTAAAATTCCATCTTTTTCTAAATGATTTTTGCAATTTTGGTAAAATTCTTCTGTAAATAAATGCTCACCCGGACCAGTCGGGTCAGTAGAGTCTGTTAAAATTACATCAAAACTATCGTTTTTAATAAAGAAATCTTTCGTTTATGAATGTTGTCGGTTTGCTGGGGTAAGGGGGAGCATTTCTTTTAATGCTGTGTTATATGACGAAACGATTTGTGGATTCAATTATCAATCTCTTTTAGAAAAAACATTACGCATTTTAACCAGCATGAAATTTTAACGCAAATTTAGCTGAAATAGCGTATTGGTGGCTTGATTAGATTTGCCTCATTCAGTTGAGATTTAGTCACCATAAGTGTTAAGCTGGCGATATTTTTAAAAATCCGGATTTTACGTGGAAGCAGCTATTCGTCAGTCATTACGTGATCTTGTGCTACCCGGCACAACGCTTTTAGCGCTTGATTTACTTGAATATATTCAAGTGGACGAAACTAAGGCATTTTTAGTTTTTAAGCTGCCTGATAGCTTCGCGACGGTTGATAAAGCTTGGGAAAATGCAATTCAACAAGCTTGTGAGCAGGTTTGTCCATTTCCAATTATGATAACGTTTAATCGCCATAAAGCAGAGCAGCAAAAGGGTGCTTCGGGTATTACTGGAGTTAGCCACGTGATTGCGGTTGCCTCAGGTAAGGGTGGGGTAGGTAAGTCCTCTATCTGTTTAAATTTAGCTTTGGCTTTGCAAGATCTTGGGCTAAAAGTTGGTGTACTTGATGCCGATATTTACGGACCATCCCTGCCTACCATGACTGGCGTATTTGAAAAGCCGGAAGCCACGCAGCAGAAAAAAATTATTCCTCATCACAAATTTGGTCTAAAGCTTATGTCCATGGGATTTATGGTACCAAAAGATGCCGCCGTTATTTGGCGCGGACTAATGGTGCAAAGCGCTATTGGGCAAATGCTTATAGATGTGCTTTGGGACCATGATGGAACCTCCTTAGATGTATTACTTATTGATTTGCCCCCTGGAACGGGTGATGTGCAGTTAACTATTGCCCAAAAGTCAAATCTTTTTGGAGCAGTCATTGTTGCAACTTCTCAAGAGCTAGCACTTATTGATGCACGTCGTGCCATTAAAATGTTCGAAAAAGTGAACATTCCTATTTTAGGAGTGGTTGAAAATATGAGCCATTTTCAGTGTCCGGGTTGCGGACTTGATTCACATATTTTTCCTCAAAATGGTGCCAGTGCTGAAAGCACCAAACAAAATTTGCTATTATTAGGAAAGCTTCCTATTGATATTGCTTTCAGGGAATCAGCTGATAGTGGAGAGCCATTTTTTATAAAATATCCATCTCACCCAGTTACAAAAATTTTCACAAAAATGGCAATGCAGTTGCAAGAAAAATTATCAAAAGGAACAGCCCATGGCTAAATATTTAGTGCGGTGCGTAGTGCCGTACAGCATAGTGGAAAACTTTCAAAAAGCCTTGGAAGATGTGGCTGAAAGCATCATGGTTTTTGAAGATGTTGACGCTCCTCCATCAGATGAAACCGATGAAAATGGATTTCCCATTGCCAGTTTATTTCAGGTTGATATGTTATGCGAAGATGTTGATGCCCTAAAATGTAAGGCCCATGCAGAATCTGTCGCTGCTTTATTAGGACTTGAATTAAAAGCCTCTGTGGAAGAAGTGGAAAATACAAATTGGTTGTTGGCCTGTCATCAGGGGCAACCAGAGGTGCATATTCACCCATTTGTTATTCATAGTTCTGAAAGCTCAATTGTTGTAAATGCAGGAAAAATTCCTTTGAAAATTAATGCAGCAACCGCATTTGGAAGTGGGGAGCACCCTACAACGCAAGGGTGCTTAAAGCTATTTGTAAAGCTGGCTAAAAAACATACATTTCACAATGTTTTAGACATGGGCTGTGGTAGTGGTGTGTTAAGTATTGCTGCTAAAAAGCTGCAGACAACCATAAGCGTAATGGCCGTTGATATTGAAGAAGAAGCGGTTAGACGAACCCGCCTAAATACAAAGCTAAACAAGTGTGAGCGTGATTACAAAGTTATTTGTTCTGTTGGATTTCAAGCCCCTGAAACGCACCAGCAATATGACCTGTGTTTTGCAAATATTTTAGCAAAACCGCTTATGCGCTTGGCGCCAGACATGCAACGCTACATAAAAACTAATGGGTATATTATTGTTTCTGGTTTGCTTGATAAACAAGCGCAGATGGTAATGGGTGCTTATATGACTTGCGGCTTTGTAGTTGATTCAAAAATAAGCATTTCAGGATGGCAAAGCATTGTTTTCAGAAAGATTTAAAAACCTTAAATTTAAGTAACAAAGAATCTTTTGTAAAAGTGCTAAATGGTCGTAAGAAAAACAGTCCTTTACCAATAGCAATATTGTGTAACATGTATTATAAACCTGACGCTATTTAGAAAATTATTATCTAACAGGAGAGAAATTCAATTCTCCCTCGCTGGAAAGTAAACATCAAAAATACCATAAAATAACATTAAAATTTAATAAAATAAAAATATTTGATTTTATATTTCCAATTTGGTTATGTGATTTTTCAATCTACCTTTACCAATCAAATAGGAATTTTATGATAAATTTAAATAATATTTTAGTTAAGTGCTCTGCTGTGTTGCTGGTTGCTTCTGTGCAAACTAGTGGTCTTTTAGCAATGGATTCAGAAGGTTCAAATAGTGATGAAGAGAATAGCGGTGCGCGTAACTACTTAGCTCCTCAAGCAGCTCATATAACCCAATTGAAATGACGGTTTGTGGAAAGACAAAGACTTTTTCCAACAAAGACGAAGCTCATGCTTGGTTTCAGGGAATGGTAAAACACCAAAGAGCAGCGCGCTTAGTAGATAAAGCAAATCAGAGAACTTTAAAATGGAATGCAGAGAATGATTAGTCTCAGGACTCTTTCATTGAAAAATCAGGATAAATACGGAAGAACTTAATGGTAATTCAGATTCAAAAATAAGCATTTCAGCCTAGCAGAGTGTTGTGTGGAGCAGGCTTCAGTCTCACTGACTGCTCATTACACTCTCCAAACAAAACACCCGTAATTGACTCGCAAGGTTCGTGCGATCTAGTTGTTGTTTTTCTAAAGATATAATTAGCTGACTTAAAGATATATTTTGAGATGCGCAAAAAGCATCGATAACTTCCCAAAATTGGGGCTCTAAACGTACGCTGGTAGCGTGCCCTTGCACAACTACCGAGCGCTTAATCATTATTTACGCGTTTCCTACAACACCAATGTCTGGTTGTTGGTTATTGTAAAGGGCTGCAAAATCTACGGGCTGCAAGAAAAGTGGAGGAAATCCTGCATTGCTTGTAACTTCAGAAATAATTTGACGTGCATAAGGGAATAACAACGTTGGTGTTTGTATCATCAGCAAACCAGGCAGCATTTCTGCAGGTATATTCTCGATTTGACATAGTCCCATGTACTGAAGCTCAATTAGAAAAAGTGTCTTATCTTCTTGCTTTGCTTCCACATTAATCATCAACATTACTTCATAGGTTTCGTCATCAATTTTTTTTCCATCAGCTTGGATATCAATGTTAATTTCAGGCTGTTCATCGATGGTTAACCCAAAACCAGGTTGATTTTCAAAAGATAAATCTCGAATTCCTTGAGCTAGAATACTAAAGGTGGGTTCTAATTGAGCGTGAATTTCAGTCATATTGATTTTAAGCTAAAAAGTGATGGTCGTAGTATTGCTAATGTGGTTAAATTTCGCAAGGAAATTTTAATAAAATATGGCTTTGGTGCTTCCACAAAAAATTATTGAAGTTTATGAATATCGTCTTTTACTGGGGGAGATTTTAAAACAGCCACCGGAGTGGGTGTTTATGCATTTGCCAACACTGATTTTGTCAGCTGAGCAAAAGCAGAACCTAGATGAGTTAGTGCACCGTCGTATAAACGGTGAGCCTATCGCCAAGATATTGGGATATAAAGAGTTTTACGGTCGACGATTCTTTACAAATGCTCATACGTTAGACCCAAGACCTGATTCTGAAACATTAGTAGATGCTGTGCGTAAATATTTTTCAGCTGCTGAACCATATCAAATTCTTGATTTAGGGCTGGGCACAGGGTGTTTGTTATTTACAATTTTATGTGAACTTTCCAATGCATATGGCGTAGGTGTTGATTACAGTTGGGATGCATTAATGGTTGCTAAAAGGAACCAAGAAAATTTAAACCTTATGAATCGGTCTTGTTTAATCCAAAGCAGTTGGTCAACAGCTTTACAGGGGAGATTTGATATTATTATCAGTAATCCTCCTTATATTGCCACCACAGAAATGCTTGACGTATCAACTTTGCATGATCCAACTATGGCGCTGTTTTCGGGAAAAACAGGCGTTGAAGCGTACGAACAAATACTTCCAAAACTCAAATCACTATTAAAACCCAGTGGAAAAGCATTCCTTGAAATTGGGAAAGGTCAAGAATTGTGTGTTGAAAAAATCGCAATGGCTGCTGGTTTAATAAATGAGGGTGTATTCAGAGATCTGTCTGGCGTCGTGCGTGTGCTATGCTATAGTCCAGGCAAAGCATAAGACATTTTAAATTTTATGAATAAGTTTGATTTAATTTTCCTAGGTGTGCTGGTTCTTTCAGCGTTTATGGGTATTGTACGCGGCATCACTAAGGAAATACTGAGTTTACTTTCATGGGTTGGCGCAGTAGCCATGGCATACCTATTGTTCCCCGTAACCCAGCATTTTGCACGTACTCAAATTTCAAATCCTATGTTGGCAGATGGTGTGACCATCTTTGCTATATTTATTATCTTTTTGGTGGTGCTAACTTTAGTGGGTCATTTCTTAACGTCGCGTGTGCGTGCGAGTGCGCTAAGCGGAGTTGATAGGTCCTTAGGCGTTGCTTATGGATTACTAAGAGGCTGCGCTCTACTTTTCATTTTTGAGTTAGTTATTAGTTGTATGTGGTTACGCCCTGATCATCCTGAACTTATAAAACAAAGCAGATTTATAAATTTCATGTACAAAGGTAGTGATACGTTTTATGTGATATTGCCGAGAGAAGCACAAGATTGGATTAGATCATTACAGGAAAAGCGCTTGAGTGAGCGTAAGCCTCTCTCAATTGATGATATTAAGCAAGCTGGGCAAATTGTAGCTGAGGTTGGTGTGCATGTTGCACCAGTTGTTCAGGCTGCAATTGATCGAGCCAGTGAAAAGCAAGTGTCTGCGGAAGATTTGGCAAACTTGAAGCCAAAAGAGCAGAGCGAAAACAAAGTTAATAGAAAAACCAATACGAAAAAACAAGACATTGAAATGGATCGACTGTTAGACCAAGCCAATGCGCAGTAAGGGATACAAAATGCTAAAGAATTTTATTTTATTTGCAGCAGTTTGCTTTTTAAGCATTTTAAGTGCTGAAACGACACAAAAGCCAGAAAATGCTCATGTGTGTGCTCCTTGTGATGAACCCCTGCCTGGAACAGCGCTTTGGCATTATATGAAGGGAATTGAAGAGCTTATTGGGGTGCGTACCAATGCTTATCTTGCCAACGAACATTTTAAGCGGGCTGCTGATATGGATTATGCTCCGGCTATCAAAGCATTAGCAGATAGTTGCTATTCAGGTGATGGGGTGGATGAAGATAAAAATCAAGCTTTGCTGTTGTATCTTCGAGCAGCTGATTTGGGCGACGGTGCAGCTCAGTTTAATGCCGGGGTTATTTTGTTACGAGGGTATGCTGAAAATAAAAATGCTGCCCTAGCGTATTACTATTTGTGCTTGGCAACAATGAATGAAGGACTTGATGAGATGGCACAAGACGCTGCAATTTATCGTGACGAAGCCGGAAAGCTATTAACTTCGGAGCAATTACAGGATATATACCGTAGGCTTATCAATAACCCAGCAACAAGACCAAATAAAAGTTCTGCTAAGCGCGGCCTGAATCTAGGCTCAGAGTCAGCGGATCAACACCCAGAGAAGCCATTGATGCCCTCCAGCGAAAATCAAGAGCAGAGTTGAATACAATTTCTTCACTAGGCTCAACTACAATCCAATAGTTGTCTTGAAGCTCTTGTTCTAGCTGGTTTGCTCCCCAGCCTGTGTATCCCAATGCCAAAAGAAATTTTCGAGGCCCCTGTCCTTGAGCTAGGGTGCGCAAAATATCAAGTGTTGCAGTAATGCAAAAATGTTCGCCCACTCGAACAGTTGAATCACTATGATAATCAGTTGAGTGCAACACAAAGCCACGACTTACTTCAACGGGTCCTCCTGCTTGCATTTGCACTGTACGTGCAGTTGGCAAAGGAGCTATATCAAGTTGCATAAGCAAGTCAGTAAAGGTAAGGGAATTAAGGGGTTTGTTAATCATAAGTCCTATTGCCCCATATTCATCATGACCACATACGTAAATTACTGCATGGTCAAACCGGCTATCTGCCATAAATGGCATTGCTACTAATAACTTACCTGTAAGATAGTCATTCTGCTGAAACTCTTTTTTTGAACCCGAATCTAAAATACGACGCACTTTGTCCTCATAACATTTTATAGAAGCTACATGCTTCTGGAATACTATCATCATAACGCATGAAGTGTTACTATTCGCTTAACGAAAACAAAAATGCTATTTAAATGTATTTAAAAATACAGACGAACGAAGAATTACTTTTGTTTATTAAAGAAATAAAGAAAATTCCTTTAACATGGCTTGCTATTGATACTGAATTTCACCGAGAAACCACTTATTTCCCTATTCTTAGCCTTATTCAAATTGCAACAGAGTCGCAAATTTGGATTATTGATGCTTTAACTTGCACGGATTTAATTCCTCTAAAAGTACTCTTAGAAAATAAAAAAATAAAAAAAATTTTTCATGCAGGCGACCAGGATTGGGAAATATTAAAGCAATCAACAGGTGCTATTACATGGCCTTTTATTGATACGCAGATTATGGCAACTTTTGCATCATTAGGGCACAGTAATAGCCTTGAATCGCTTGTTTTAAAGCTACTTGAAATACCTATTGATAAGTCACAACAAAATACAAATTGGATAAAGCGTCCATTGACCCCTAATCAATTAGAGTACGCAGCACAAGATGCTTCTTATGTTGCAAAAATTTATCCTATTTTAAATCAAAGACTTATTGAATTAGAGCGTGATGCTTGGGTAACTCAAGAAATGAAAGCGCATCTAAAGAAATATCAGAGCGATACTTCTTCAAAAGATTGGCTAAAATTATGCTCCACAGGGTGCAAATGGCCGATTCCTTTTTATGCATTAGAGTTAACAAAGTGGAGAGAAGGATGGGCTAGAAAGCTTGACCTTCCAAAACGTCATGTTATTGCAGACCTTCTGCTTGAGCAAGCATTACGAACCAAAAGTTTAGGGCATATAAATGAAAGCAATTGCAGAGAAGAAGTGCTTGAAGATTTAAAATTTTTATGGGAAAAGCTTAGTCGTGAATACCGCGAACATAAAAAAGAACGTCCTATGTTCACTCAAATGGTTAAAGTGCATCACCAAGACTTTACACTTGCACAACGTAAGCTTTTGAAAAAATGGCAATCAAGATCCAAAACTATAGCAAAACAACTGGATATACCGCCGCACTGCGTTTTAAATAAACAACAATTGCAATTGATTGTGTGTGGCAAAAAAAGCTTGATTTCTGGATGGAGGAAAGAATTCTTGATGGAGAAAAATTTTCAGCCGTCTGTCCTTGATTTTACACCCTTTACTTAAAAATAGTCTTGCCCGCGCACTAAAACCGCTTTATACCTAAGTTTATGTTACATTAAAAAAGTTATGGTATGCCTGCGGGAAAACTTGATAAAGAAGCTATTAGAGAACTGGCAGAGATTCTAAAACAAACTGATCTTTCTGAAATTGAATACGAAGCAAGTGGTGTTAAGATTCGCGTGGCTCGGCAGATTGTCCATGCCTCTATTGCTCCAAGTATGTCAGTACCTGCTATTAGTAGTAGCGATGCTTCTCAACAGGTTCTAGGTGGGGCTAGCCATCCTGGTGCGGTTAAGTCTCCGATGGTTGGTACTGTTTATTTATCACCAGAGCCAGGTGCTATGCCATACGTCAAAATAGGTGATAGTGTAAACGTTGGGCAAAACCTGTTAATTATTGAAGCAATGAAGGTCATGAACCCTATTAAAGCTTCAAAAGCAGGCACTGTGAAGCAAATTCTTGTGCGTGATTCTGAGCCTGTTGAATTTGGTACCTCCTTGTTGATTATTGAATAATAATGAAATTGTTCGAAAAAATTCTCATTGCAAATCGTGGAGAGATTGCTCTGCGTATTTTGCGTGCCTGCAAAGAATTAGGTATTAAAACCGTCGCAGTCCATTCTACTGCTGATGAAAGCTGTAAACATGTACGATTAGCAGATGAAAGCGTATGTATTGGTCCGCCATCATCCAAAGATAGTTACTTAAAAATGTCTGCAATTATAAGCGCTGCAGAAATTACGGGAGCTGATGCTATACATCCTGGTTTTGGATTTTTATCTGAAAATGCAACATTTGCTCAGATGATTGAAGAGCACGGAATAACCTTTATTGGTCCGACCCCGCAGCATATCACCATGATGGGCGATAAGATTACCGCAAAAAAAACAATGATTGAACTTGGTGTTCCTGTTGTTCCGGGAACCGAAGGCGCCGTTACTGTTGATAACGCAATTGAGTGGGCGAACAAAATTGGCTACCCGGTTATTATTAAAGCAACATCAGGTGGTGGTGGTAAGGGAATGAAAGTTGCTACTTCTGATGATGAAGTGGTTAATGCAGTCCGTCTTGCTGGTGTTGAAGCTAAAGCCAATTTTGGAAATGACGAAGTCTATATGGAGCGCTATTTGCGTCACCCTCGTCATATTGAGATACAAGTTGTGGGTGATACTCATGGTAATGTCGCAAATCTTGGTGAGCGTGACTGCTCTATTCAACGTCGCCATCAAAAGATATGGGAAGAAGCACCATCTCCTGCATTAACTTCAGAACAACGAAGCAAGCTTGGTGATATTGTAAACCAAGCTATTAAGAAAATGGGCTATCGCGGCGTTGGTACTCTTGAATTCCTTTTTGAGGATGGCGAATTCTTTTTTATGGAAATGAATACCCGTATTCAGGTTGAGCACCCTGTAACTGAAATGGTAACAGGAATTGATTTGGTAAAAGAGCAAATTATGGTTGCTGCAGGTCACCGTTTATCATTTACCCAAAACGATATTAAGATTACAGGGCATGCAATTGAATGCCGTATTAACGCAGAAGATCCGCAAACGTTTGTGCCTTCTCCTGGAAAAATTACCTCTTATCATACTCCCGGTGGTTTTGGCGTTAGAGTTGATAGCCACATGTATGACGGTTACGTTGTTCCTCCTTATTATGACAGCATGATTGCCAAATTAATTGTTCATGGTAAAAACCGTGAAGAGGCTATGCAAAGGGTGAAGCGTAGCTTAGATGAATATGTGATCGATGGGATAAAAACAACAATTCCATTACATCGTATTCTTGTTGATGATCCTGATATGCGTAAAGGCGAGTACGATATTCACTGGTTAGAAAAGCGATTGAGTAAAGATAATTAATCTTCATTCAAGATTACGAAAAAGCAAAATGCCTTATTAGGTAATTGTTAACTCCCTTATTTCATACTGAAAAAAAACAGTAGTTATTCAAGTGCGATTTTGGATTGGCATAGGCATAGTAGTCTCCTGCATCTTATTGGGATACCTAATAGGAGGCGGACATTTTATAGTCTTATTCCAGCCCGCTGAATTTATCATCATTCTCGGCGTTGGTGCCGGTTCATTTATTATTTCCAATTCCAGCAAGACCCTTAGCCAGGTGCGACATGCATTCATGATTGCACGTGAAGGTGCTTCTTACACACAAGATGACTATCTTGAGTCTTTATTATTGCAGTTTACAATTTTTAAACTTGCACGTAGTAAAGGCATGCTACCTTTGGAATCTCACATTGATCATCCGCATGAAAGCCTCATATTTCAAAGCTTTCCTGCGTTCATGAAACATACAGATGCACTTAATTTTTTGTGCGACTATTTACGAATAATATCCATGGGATGTGAAAATCCTTTTCTCATTGAAAGTCTTATAGATCAAGAAATTGAAACTCTTGAAGATGAAAATAACCACATGACATCAGCTGTGCAAAATCTTGCAGACGCTACTCCTGCACTTGGTATTATTGCTGCTGTTTTAGGCGTTATTCATACAATGGGAGCTATAGATCAACCTCCAGCACAGCTTGGAAGATTAATTGGTGGTGCGCTTGTTGGAACCTTTTTAGGCGTGCTCGTTTCGTATGGTTTTCTAGGACCTATTGCACATTCATTGAAGGAAGCGTACACAGCAAGGCGAGGATTTTTAATGGTGATTCGCGCAGGGTTACTAGCCTATTTAAGTGGTCAAGCTCCTATTATTGCTATAGAGTTCGCTAGAAAAAATATTGATGCATCATTAAGGCCATCATTCGACGAACTTGAAAAAGCTACTAAAGAATTGAAGTAAGCTATGGTAGATCGACCAATAATCATCCGAAGGTATAGAAAATCTCATCCACGTCCTCATGGAGGTGTTTGGAAAATTGCATATGCTGATTTTGTTACTGCGATGATGGCATTGTTTCTGCTTATGTGGCTCATTAACGTTTCTACAGAGGAAACAAAGAAAGGAATATCAGAATATTTTTCAACAAGTTTGGTCAGTATAAAGTCCTCAAGTGTTGGAACAGGAGTAATTGAAGGGGAAGTATCAGCAACCAAAAGCGGCAATAGTGATCAAGAAGAAGTAACTGATGCTAACAATATATACAATTCATATAATTCAAACATCCCAACAAAAGAAGACCAGCATATTACACAAATGCTAATATTTCCCAGTGAATTTGCCGCAAGCAAAACGGGAGATAAAGAGACAGATCACAAAATAACTACAAGTGAAAGTAATAAACCAAGCGTTGAACACAGCGTAAAACGACAAGATGAAATTTCTGAAAATACTAAAATAGATAACAAACAATATAGTAAGGGCATTAACAAAACGTTGGAAAAAGAACAAGAATCAGAAAAAATAGCTGTTAAAAAACTACAACAAAAAGAAGTGCATCAGAAAATTGAAGACAATATTAAAACAGCTTTCAATTCTTTACAGGAAGTAGAGAAGTTCAAGCATAACCTTATTATTGAATTAAAAAACGAAGGAATTAGAATTCAAATTGTAGATAGTCCTGATCACGAAATGTTTAAAAGTGGCAGTCCAATACCTGCTAAATTCACTGAAAAAATCATTAAAGCATTAGGGGGAATCATCACAAAACTTCCTAATAAAATTGAGATTACTGGCCATACTGACTCACGACCCTATCAGAAAAAAGGGTACGGAAACTGGGAATTGTCCTCTGATAGAGCGCATTCTACACGAAGAATTTTAGAAGAGAGTGGTGTAAAGAGTAATCTGTTTGTAGAGGTTAATGGTCGTGCTGATAAGGATCCGTTGAATAAAAATAATTCAAAAGCCCCTGAAAACAGGCGTGTAAGCATTACCATCTTGTATGCTGAGTCAGAAGAGCAGGAAAAAAAACCTATCGAAAGCGCTTCTGAGACGCAGAATCAGAAGAATAGTAACAATAAGATACCAAAAATAATTCTGTAAAAGCCAAAAAAGCTGAAGCTAAATCGACCAAGAAACCATAAGAGAGTTTGAATAGTCAAAATTCCTAAACCTGCTGTGATTCCTATGAGAATAATCTGTGGTGTTGTAAATAGCATTCCTACACTAGGTGTATCAATAACTACTAAAGCCGAAGCACCCAAAATAGTTGGAATTGCCATCAGAAATGAAAATCGAGTTGATTCTATTCTGCTAAACCCCAAAAATCTAGCAGCTGTTAGGCACATACCAGAACGACTAGCACCTGGTATAAAGGCAAGACATTGAGAAACTCCAATAACAAATCCTCTTTTATATGTCACAAAACGGTCTTTTACAGGGTTAGAGTCGGCTATAATCAGCAGAACCCCAAATACTATGCTTGCAATCCCCATAATCATAAAGCTCTCAGAAGTTGCGCCGTATATTTTCTTAATAAAAAACCCAACAGCTAAAGCGGGAAGGGATGAAAGCACTAGTATCCATGCTAAGTCACGATACTGTTTACATGGGTGTTTTTTTAGTCCTTTGACATCATAAACCCAAAGACCAAAAATCATTAAGCATATGTCTTTTGAAAAATAAATAAACAACGCAAGTAATGATCCGAAATGCAGCGCAACATGGGTTTCAAGCCCATTAGTGTGAATTCCAAAGAGCTTTTCTAATACAACAAGATGAGCATTTGAGCTTATCGGTAAGAACTCAGCTATTCCTTGGAAAACACTTAAAAAGATAAAATCATGGGTCATTGTGCCGCCAACATGTTAAGTACAAAAGGTAAAATACCACCATCTAAAAAGTACTGTATTTCATCTTCCGTATCAATCCTAACTAAAACTGGAACTATTTGCTCTGTTGTTCCTTTAAAGATTATTTTTAACATCATTTTAGGATGAATGTCCGTTGATAGGCCTTGAATAGTTACTTGCTCAGTGCCAGTTAATTTTAGAGTTTTGCGGGTAGTGCCGGGCATGAATTCTAGCGGTAACACGCCCATGCCAACTAAGTTGGACCTGTGGATACGCTCAAAACTTTCAGCAATGACAGCTTTAATACCAAGCAAGAGAGTTCCCTTAGCCGCCCAATCTCGTGATGAGCCAGTACCATATTCTTTACCGGCAACGATCACAAGTGGGACGTTTGTTTTCATATATGCCATAGCTGCATCATAGATACTTATTTGCTGATTGCTTCCATCAACTAACCGTGTATACCCACCACTAATGTCTGGAAGCATTTCATTTTGTAAGCGAATATTAGAAAAGGTTCCTCGCACCATTACTTCGTGATTGCCGCGTCTAGAGCCATATGAATTGAAGTCTTCTAAAGGGACTGATTTTGATAATAAATACTTTCCTGCAGGACTATTTCCTTTAATGCTACCTGCTGGTGAAATATGGTCTGTAGTGATGCTGTCACCAAGCAACGCAAGGATTCGTGCATTTTCTATATCTGCAGGCTGATTTACTTTCATTTCAAAATAAGGAGGATGCTTTATGTAGGTACTATTATCCCAGGCATAAGTTTTTGACAAAGAGGTTTCTACGGCTTTCCACAAAGAATCACCATCAAATAAAGTCTTATAACGCAGCGCAAAAATTTCAGGTGTAATCACCTTTTCTATGACGTCTTTAATTTCTTGACTGGTTGGCCAAATATCTTTTAAAAAGACATCTTGTCCATTGGCTCCTTTCCCAATAGGTTCTTGCGAAAGGTTAATTGCCGTTGTGCCAGCTAAAGCAAAGGCTACAACCAAGGGTGGAGAGGCCAAATAATTTGCTTTAACATGAGAGTTAATACGACCTTCAAAATTTCTATTTCCTGAAAGAACGCCTGAAACAGTTAAATCATTTGTATCAATAGCGTGTGTAATTGCTGCATCTAAAGGACCAGAGTTGCCAATGCACGTTGTGCAACCATAGCCAACAACGTAAAACCCAATACTTTCAAGGTCTTCAAGTAAACCGCTGCGTTCTAAATATTCTGTTACCACTTGAGAGCCAGGAGCTAAACTGGTTTTGACCCAAGGCTTAGCTTTCATACCCAGCTGATTGGCTTTTCTTGCAAGAAGCCCAGCTCCAATCATGACTGAAGGGTTTGATGTATTAGTGCAGCTGGTGATCGCCGCAATAACCACATCATGATGACTTAAATTAAAATCTTTTCCTTCAAGCGTTACACTGCTCAATGAACTAGTAGAAGTAAGAGCTTCTGTTTTTAAGTCTTTTAAAAGGATCTTATCTTGTGGACGTTTTGGACCAGCCATGCTTGGCAAAATAGTCGTTAAATCAAGATTAATTGTATCCTTAAATTTTGGCTCTGTTCCGTCATTCCAAAGTCCTTGAGCTTTTGCATAAGCTTCAACCAAAGCCACTTGTTCAGCATTACGGTTAGTAAGCTTTAGATAGTCAATGGTTTCCGCATCTATTGGGAAAAAACCGCAGGTTGCTCCATACTCAGGTGCCATATTAGCAATGGTTGCACGGTCGGCTAAAGATAACCATTTTAAACCAGGGCCATAAAATTCCACAAATTTTCCTACTACACCTTTTGTGCGTAGCAAATTGGTGATTGTTAATACCAAATCTGTGGCTGTAATTCCTTCATTTAAAGCGCCATCTAAGCGCATTCCTACTACTTCGGGAATTAGCATTGTTTGTGGCTGTCCGAGCATTGCTGCTTCAGCTTCTATGCCGCCAACTCCCCATCCTAATACGCCCAAGCCATTAATCATAGTAGTGTGGCTATCGCTACCAATAACGGTATCGGGGTAGGCTGTAAGTTCTCCATTTTCTTCAGAAGTCCAAACTACTTTCGCAAGGTATTCTAAGTTTACTTGATGGCAAATTCCTGTACCTGGAGGAACAACTCTGAAATTCTTAAATGCTTTCTGTCCCCAACGCAAAAAACGATACCGCTCTATGTTTCGCTGATATTCTAGTTTAACATTTTCCGCAAAGGCAGATTTTGTGCCAAATTGATCAACCATTACGGAATGATCAATAACCAAATCCACAGGAATTAAAGGATTAATCTTTTCAATGTCTCCTCCTTTTTTTGCTATAGCATCACGCATAGCTGCCATATCAACAACGGCAGGGACGCCGGTAAAATCTTGCATTAATACACGAGATGGAAAAAATGATATTTCTGAAAGAACTGCACCAGGTTTAACAGAACTAATAACAGCATCTAAATTAGCTTGGGTAACTCTTTTTTCATCAAAATGTCGCAGCAGATTTTCTAACAGAATTTTCAAAGAAAAAGGTAGGGAGCGAACATCGCTCAGAGTATCAATTGCATAGTAGTAATAATTCTTATTGCCAACCTTCAATATTTTTTTAACAGATGCTAATGACATGAAACTAAATTTTTATTAATCATGTATTAGGCTAGCTTGAGGGCATGTTACAAATCAAGACCTATATATTCATTGATGTTAGTGTCTTTAGAATATTAGCTAATGAAGAAATAATTTTTGTTTTGACTTCAAACTCCAACATTAACTCTTTAAGCATAGGGGCAATTTGCTCAATGTTACCAACTCCACCTGCATAATTTGTCATCATTCCTTCAACGTCATTAGCTTTATTTAAAAATTCTTTCATATCGGCTTTGAAAAAATCTCCAAAGCTGCCTCCATCTGTAGATGCTGTTGATAGTTTCTGAGAAGGTATTGGGCCAACTGATGACAATAATCCAGATTTAATAGCTTCGACCATAAATACACAAAAGTAAAATTCCTACTATTAGTATGAACAAAACTTTAAAATGGTAAAAGCTTATTAAGATATTGTTGGCCCCATGGCGCTGACTGGGCATCGCTCAGGTCACCTCTTCCTCCGTAGCTAATACGAAGGTTGGCGATTTTTTGGCTAGAAACTGTATTATTTGAACTGATATCTTCTCGACGTATTATTCCTTTAATTTCTATTTCACGCAGTTCATTCACAAGACGCACCTCTTCACGGCCTTGAATAACCATATTTCCATTGGGGAGAATCTGAACTATTACAGCGGCCATGGTAAATTGCATCTTGTCCTGCACATCATATGTAGCAGTTGATTTTTGAGAAGGATTACTTTCCATATCGACCCAATCAGATAAGCGTCCAGGGGCGCTGTTTTTTTGTCCAGGAAGAGCTTTAGCTAGTCTTTTTTGCATAGGTAAGCTTTGCCCCAACACTTCTGAGACTGTAGTGCTTAGTTTGCTATCTCGTGTAATTTCAGGATTCATTCGCATGGTTTGTTTGCGGTCTACAAGCACTTCAACTGATAGCACATCACCGATTTTTCCGGCACGCTGATCTTTGAAGAAGGCGCGAGACCCTGCTTGCCATAAAGAATTTGTTTGTCCGGTAGCAACTGGCATAGCTTCAGGCATTGGCATGTGCACTGGTTCATAACCAGGAACATCTCGTGGATCTTTTATCTGCGTCATTTGTGGTGGCTCACCAATTGTTGAAAGATTGGTCGCTAAATTACAGCCTGGAAGCAACAGGGTGAGCAGTAATAGGACTATGGATAATTTACGCAAGTCCATGAATAATTTCCGCTGTGCTAGGTCCTACGACTTTTGCTGATATTTTTTTCACGTTTTGTTTTGAATTGTCATGTTGTGTTTCAAATGTGCCTGTATCTCCACAAGCAAGATCTTGAGTTGCTTGAGCTTTTGCGCTGACTATTAGGCACTGGCTGCGATAAACTACGTCGATCATATCTCCTCTCTTAATAATTGTTGGATTTTTAAGAAGTGAACGCTCAACAGGAAGTCCAGGTTTTATGATCGTGTGTGCTGATGATTTTCCAATAAGATCTGCGCTATCCATTGCAACCATTGCTGTTAATTGATCAATCGGATAAGACTGGTACCCAACATCAGACAAATTAATAATATCATTTGATCCTATTGGTCTAAGTAGTATGGGAATATTGGTGAGCCATTCTATTTTTCCTGAAAGAGTAATTTGATCTCCGGATTTTAGTTTCAAAAAGACCTGAAAACTGCGTTGCTGTGGAGGTATAATCAATTCATCAACGCTTGCATTATCTAAGTTTGCGCTTTCTGGAAAAGCTTCTGATGGCATTTTTTCAATGACAACGTCAAAGTCTTTTGTGTTAATTTTTTGTCCAATTATTGGACGTAAAAACTCAACAAATTCTTGTTTTGAAAAACTTTTCCTTGAAGATGCTTCCTCTGCATTTAAGCAAACAAAGCTAAAAAGAAGCGCGATTAAAATCATTATTTTCATTATTTTCCCATTCCGTTTACTGCACCCATCATGGCATCGCCGGTTTTTACAGCTTTTGTAAGCATTTCGTAGACCTTTTCAATTTTTATTAAATCAGTCATTTCTTCTACTGCATTTACGTTAGATCCTTCACGATAAGCTTGCTTAAGAAATCCACGTTGGTTTGTTCCAGGTGTGCCTGTATCTGGTTGTCCTGAAGCATTTGTTTTTACAAACAAGCTATCTCCCATTGCCTTCAGTCCTGAAGGGTTAAAAAAGGTTGCAAGTTGAATTTGTCCAACTAGTGTTTCCTGCCCCGGACTTGTTTCAGCATATACTTCGCCTGTTTGATTGATCGAAACCTTTAACGTATTTGATGGAAGGGTAATGCCGGGCTGTATTTTATACCCTGTTTTTGGCATAACCAACGTGTTGTTTTGGTCGCGGCTAAAACTGCCAACTCTTGTGTAAGCAGTTGTTCCGTCAGGTAAATCCACCAAGAAAAAACCATCACCATCAATCATTACATCTAAGCTTCTGCCTGTTTGAATTGGTTCACCTTGTGAAAAAACTCTATATACAGCTGCTGCTTGTACACCAGTACCTATTTGGATACCTGTTGTATCAACAGAGCCAGACTTTGATGTGGTCACACCCAAGCTTCCATAATCAACATATGGAAGGTCGTACATCACTAAATATTGACGCTTAAATGCATCAACTCCTTGGGAAGCAATGTTTTGTGTTTTTATTGCTAAAAGAGCTTCTTGGCTTTGCAAGCCAGTTCGCGCAATATTAAGAGCATTTTGAATTGAAGCCATAACTACCTATCACACATTCTTGGCAGAGACATTCAGCATTTTTTTACTGCTTTGCTCTTGTTCATCTATAATTTTTTGTGCATGTTCGAATTGACGCAAATATTCAATCATAAGAATACTTTCTTTTACAGATGAAACATTTGAATCTTCTAAACCGAATTGCTTTATATAGTATTTAGTCGAAATAACGGGTTTTTGTTTTAAAGGATCTAATAGATTGTCACCTAAGCTTCTTAACTGCTCTTGCTGATCGTCTACTGAAAAAACTCCAATTTTTCCAACAAGTACGGCATCTGCATGCACCCCGCCATGAGGATGAATCACTATGCTCTTGACGCCTTTTGGAATGATAATCGGAGATGTTTCTTGACTTAAAACTTTATAAGCTCCATTTGCTGTTACTAACTCACCGTTACTATTAAGAGCAAATTGTCCATTTCTTGTTAATTTGTTTCCTTTAGATGTTTGAACCATGAAATACCCATTTCCACTTAGGGACACATCTAAGGGATTTCCCGTTTGACGATAAGAACCATCTGCAAGATTTCGTAGGGACTTATTGGCGCTTACAAAGTGAACAACCCTTCCTTCTTTGCCTTTTTGCGTTGTATTTACAAGCTTCACCATATGACTTTTAAAACCAGGAGTGTTTGCATTTGCTAAATTGTTTGTTGAGGTAGCTAAACGTACCCACTGAGCTTCTTGGGAAGATAAAGCAACTACATTTGGTTTTTGTACTGAGTGACTAGGCTTATGTATATGCATGTTTTGACAATTTTTTATTAGGTTTATATGTGTCAGTGCAAGAAGTATGCCAACAAAAAACTTGAATAGAATTCGTTAATTTCCTAAGGTGCGATAATGCAATTATTTATCGGCTAAGATTATGTCGCGTAAACTTTTTTATATTCCTGCATTCCTAGTCATTCTGTTAGGAGTAGTTCCACTTTTTATTGATTTCTCAAGTTATGCGGAGCCGTATATTATTGACGCTCAAAAAATGATTGGTAGAACCATAAAGACTGGGTCAATACGCCTGCAGCTATTGCCAACGCCACGACTTAAAATTCATGATGTGATTTTAAGCAATGCACCAAACGCAAATAAGTCAGAAATGGTAAAAGTCAAAAGCGTTGAAGTTATTCTTAGCCTGTTCGATTTACTAAAAGGCAAAATAGTAGTTAAAAGTGTTGATCTAAACACTCCTGAAATAACATTAGAAAAAGCCAAAAATGGCACAGCAAACTGGGAATTAAATATAGCTTCACCAGATTCAGAACATGAATCAAAAAAAACAACTGCAAAGTCTACAAATGCAGCTGCTGCAGGAATTGTTGTCAGCCATATTGATATATCTAATGCGACTGTTACTTATATTGACCACAAAGAAGATTCTACAAAAACATTCAAAAATTTAAATATAGAATGTGACAGTGAAACTCTTATGGGGCCATACAAAATACACGTTCACGCAGATTCAAATGAACACAACATTGATATTGCAATGCTCACAGGAGCTATAAATTTTAGTGGAAAAACTGCATTAAAGGCAGACATATCTGTAAGTCACAAAACTCAAAAGGTACATATCAACTTAGATGGTGCGGTTGATATTTCAAAAGAACAATTCCTAGGAAAGCTTAAAGCGTCTTCGGCTGATCATCCTCTGACAGTAGAGCTACCTCATCAAAAAATTGATTTAAGAAAACCTATTGATGCCCAAGGTGATATTCAAGCTACAGCAGAACAAGTGACCATAAAGAATTTGCGTGTTAGTCACGCTATTGGTCAGTTAACGGGCTTGCTGAGCTATAACATTTCTTCTCAGATTTTTGATGCAGACCTTAAGTTCAAGCACGAAATCGATTCTATTAATCTGCAATGCTCAACAAAAAATTTCAGTGAATTTGAATATCATATTTACAGTGAATATTATCAAGAAATATTAAAATGGTTTACGCAAGATCAAAGCTTGAAAAATAAAATTGATATTAAAGGATCCTTTAAAGCAGAAGATGATTTATTAACCTTTAAAAAAACAACTATACGACTTGGTGATGCAAATGCTGAAGCAAATATTCAGTACAACACAACAACCAAACAAACCAAGGCAACTGCCCAAATGCAAAACATACAGCAGTGGGGTCATCTTTTTGGTCACGATTTGCCCTTTTCAGGACCAACAGCCGTTGTATTCAAGCTTATGCCGACTAAAGAAAATTTGGAGGTTTCAGTTAAGGTGTCTCTTAGTAATGGCAATGTACTTTTTGATGGGTCGCTCGGAGCTAATGACCTGCTTGCAAAAGGAAACTTAAACTTAGAGCACGTTAGTTTAAATGATTATGTTATCAACCTAGAAAGCACCGTTTTGGTCAAAAAAACTGAAATTGACTTAACGCTGAAAAAAATTGAGATGAAGGACAGGTCGGGGCTTGATTTATTTGCAGGTGGAAAACTCATAATTGATTTGAGCAAAGAAAAACCGCATATAGCTGGTTCAATCACTGCTCAACCAATTCAATTAGCATCATATCAAGGTGATGCTGTGTATTTAAAAAGAGCGCTGTACACGCCAGAAACAATTAAATACCAATTCTTACAAATTGCTGCAAATGCTAATTCACGCTGGTCATCGGCGCCTATAAAACTACCTTTGCATGCGTTCACCATGAACTTGCAAATAAATGTACCTAAAATCACGCTAGGTGGGCTTGTTTTTGAAGCATTGCAGTCTGACATTAGCTTGAAAACAGGAAAATTAGGGATTCCATTTTCAGCGCATATGTATAGTGGAAAACTGAGCGGTGCGTTGCAAATTGAATCAGCAAGTGATCAAAGCATCGGTTTATCAGCTAAGTTTGATGGTATTGCGATAGAAAAAATTCAAGCTGCTGCTGCACATTTTTCTAGCGGAAAAGCCTCTGGTGAAATAGAACTAAAAACCCGTGGTAATTCACAGCATGATTGGGTAAGCAAGCTTAAAGGTCAAGCAAACTTCAGTGTGAAAGACGGCATTGTTAAAGGCTTCGACTTAAGTGCTATTACCAATTTATTAAAGAAACCTAGCAGTCTGCTTGATCTGAAAAATCTTCAGGACTGCTTTAGTGGCAGAGGTCAAACAGCATTTTCTAATGCGGGTGGAAAATTCACCATAGTAGATGGTGTAGCTACTACAAATAATTTGATTGTAGAAGCGGCCGATGCTCAACTAAAAGCCGAAGGTCAAGCTGATCTTTTGAATTGGCAAATGCGTTTTTCAGGTGAAGTTTTGGAGCTAACCCTAAAGAACATTCCTCCAATAAAATTTACTATAAAAGGTCCGCTAGATCAGCCAAGTTATAATCTTGACCTTAAACAGTTGCAGCAGTTGTTTTTGCAAAAAGGTGCTGGTGATTTAGTATCAAAAACGCTTGGAAAGGCAATTCCAGGTCTTGATAAATTGATTCCTGGATTGGGTAAAAAATCAAAGGGCGATGCAGCCCCGCAAGCAAGTAATTCAAACACACCAGAAGACGATAAACCAATGAAGGCTGACAAAGTTGTGAAAGGTCTTTTGAAAGGTATTTTTGGGTAGGATTTAAAAATAAAACCGTCCTGACAATTACAAAAAATTAAGCTAACATGGTAGTATGGAACTTATATACTTACCAATGGCAGATATCTACTTGTCCTTACCTTTGCTTTTAGCAATCGGGTTAGGTGGAGGTATTATCTCGTCAATGTTAGGAATTGGTGGAGGTATTATTATTACTCCTAGCCTGATGAGCATTGGTATTCCATCAGCCGTTGCCATTTCAACGCAATTAAATAATTCCGTAGGCACTAACTTCAGTGGATTTTTAGCATATCAGCAAGAACGCGATGTCGATATTAGCTTGGCATGGTACCTGTTTATGGGTGGGCTTGCCGGTGCATTAGTTGAAAAATTTGCTCTTACCCAAGTTGAAAGCAAAGCTGGTAGTTATGCTGTCTTGAAAATTGTCGTTTTTCTTGTTGTGGTCATTAGTAGCATCGTAACTCTTATACAATCTCAACGTCCAACCCAAGTAAGAACTGAGAAAGGTGCTATGATGCGCCGCTGGATGATTTATTTCCCTTGGCATAAAATTTTTCTTAGATCTCGTGTGGAAATGAGTATTCTTGTGCCCCTAGGTGTTGGATTTTTCACAGGTACTGTCACTACCAGTTTGGGTGGTGGTAACAGCCTTCTTATTGCGCCAATTTTAATGTACTTGCTGGGACGTAGTTCTCCCGTGGTTTCAGGAACTTCATTGCTTGCAGGATTTGGGATTAACATCGTTGTTACTTTTATTTCAAGCGTTGGAAAAGCTCCTGTTGATTTTGTGTTGCTTCCCATTCTTGCTATCAGCAGTGTAGTTGGTTCAATTATTGGGGCCAGGTTGGCCTATAAATTTAGTTCTAAGACTTTAAAAATGATTGGCTCAGTTGTGTTAATGGCGCTTGCTACCAAAATGTATTTCGAATTAAAGCTTGTAAATTGGCAAACAATGTCTAAAGGGCAAAATTTCTTTAATAAATTTCCAAAAGTTTTGAAAAAAATTCAAGCAATGCCCGACCAAAGCTGGATGCTTCCCATAGCGCAATACGCTCATGATTCCCCAATGGAATACACCATTATCACGCTTGTGCTGGTTACTGTTTTTGCTGGAGCAGTTCAATATGTGCTTAATCGTATAGCGTGGAGTGATTAGATGTTTTCTCGTTTTTTATTTCGCTTATTACTTGTGATATCCATTGCTAGCATTGGCGTTTGGTTCCTTTTTAAACCATCCCCTGCTCAAGCTGAAGACAAATACGTAAATGTTTATTGTTGGTATGGATTACTTGATCAAGAAACCATTAAAGAATTTGAAAATGAAACAGGTATAACAGTTAGTTTAGATGCTTACGATAATAACGAAGTTTTAGAAGCAAAGCTTCTCGCTAGCAATAGCGGATTTGACGTTGTGTTTCCTTCAGCAACACCCTACATAGCTTGGCAAATTCAAGCAGGTGTTTACCAAAAGCTTGATAAAAATCTATTGCCTAACATTGTAGAGCTCGACCCATTGGTGGTGCATTGGATGCGTAACGTAGACAAGAACCTTACCTATTCTCTTCCGTATTTTTGGGGAACAGTTGGTATTGTCTACAATAAAGATGTTTTGGAGAAAGTTTTTCCGAAAGGGTTTGAGCAAAATCTAAGTTTATTATTTAACCCTGTTAATCTTAAAAAACTATCTAAATATGGGGTCTCACTACTTGAAGAAAGTGTTGATGTTATTCCATTTTCATTAATGTATATAAATAAAAACCCTAACTCGTCATCATCAGAAGATCTTGACCTAGCTGCAAAGCATCTTATGAAAATGCGTCCGTATATAAGGCGGTTTACTTCTTCCAGAGTGGTGAATGATATTGTTTTAGGTGATACAGCAATAGCGCTTGTGTGGTCAGGTGAAGCACAACAAGCAATTATAGAAGCTAAAGAACAAGGTAAAAATATCGAATATTTTATTCCACCTGAAGGTGGAATTACATGGATTGATGCTATGGCGATTCCACAAGGTGCTCCTCATCCTAAAAATGCTCATGCATTTATCAACTTTTTACTAAAACCGCATATTGCTGGGCGTATTTGCCAAAATACTTCACATGGAGTTGCAGTTAGTCGTGCTAAAAAATATATGTCTGATGATATTTTAAAAAATGAGGGTATTTATCCAGGTAAAAATATATTGAAAAAACTTTTTTTAAATGCACCACCAAAAACCTCGAATGAAATACAATTTGAACGTGAGCGCACTCGGGTGTGGGCAAAAATACGCCTTAATGAATATTAGGAAAAATAACTATGTCGATTAATGGAAATAGAGAACAATTAAAAAATCTGGAGCCCTGGCAAGATCCAAACGTTAAGCCTTATGTTTTGATTGAGAATATTAATAAGAGCTTTGGCACAACAGTCGCTGTTAAAAATCTTTCTATTTCTATTTACCGAGGTGAACTTTTTGCTTTGCTAGGAGCATCTGGTTGTGGAAAATCAACATTGTTGCGTATTCTGGCGGGGCTCGAGAAACCTTCAAGTGGAAGAATTGTCATTGATGATTTGGACATTACCGATTTGCCTCCGTATAAACGTCCTGTGAGCATGATGTTTCAATCGTATGCCTTGTTTCCACACATGACGGTTGAAGATAATATTAGTTTTGGCTTGAAGCAAGAGCGCCTTTCCAAAAATCAAATCACTGAACGGGTGGATGAAGTGCTCGATTTAGTGCAACTGCGTAAATATCGAGATCGCAAGCCTGAGCAACTCTCAGGAGGGCAACAACAACGTGTTGCATTGGCACGTAGCCTTGCTAAACGGCCAAAATTATTATTACTTGATGAGCCATTAGGAGCCTTAGATAAAAAGTTACGCGAAAAAACTCAGTTTGAATTGGTAAACATTCAAGAGCGAGTAGGCATTACCTTCGTTGTGGTTACCCACGATCAAGAAGAAGCAATGACTATGTCCAGCCGTATTGGAATCATGGATGAAGGGCAAATTAGACAAATTGGAAAGCCACATGAAATTTATGAATTTCCTCATTCTCGTTTTGTTGCTGAGTTCATAGGTTCTATGAACATGTTTGAAGGCGTTGTGGTTGAAGACGAGCCAGACCACGTGGTCATTGAATCATCTGAAGCAGGATGTGAACTCTACGTTACCCATGCAGCATCCATGCCTGTAGGTGCGAATGTTACAGTTGCTCTTCGTCCTGAAAAAGTGATGATTTCAACGAACCCAAATCCTAATTTAGGACGTAACTGCACCAAAGGAATTGTACGAGAAATAGCCTATTTAGGGGACATTAGCATTTATCATGTTCAGCTTGAATCAGGAAAGATTGTTCAGGCATCATTGCCAAATCTACTACGTTTATCTGAGCGTGACGTAAAGTGGGATGACGAAGTGTATTTATTTTGGAGACCAGAAAATGGAGTCGTCTTAAGCGTATGATTCGGCAAATACTGGACCATTTTTTTGAATTTTTTTGGGGAGAGCTTTGCTATATAGGAAGAAAGCTACGTGATAAATGGCTTGTTATTTCTATTCCTTATTTATGGCTTGCTTTGTTTTTCCTGTTTCCTTTTCTCATTATTTTTAAAATCAGTTTTTCAGAGCTTCAGATAGGTATTCCTCCTTTTAGAAATGTTGTTGAATGGACGCCGGACTTACTATTAAAAATCCGCCTGCATTTTGAGGGTTATTGGACAGTTTTTACAGATAATTTCTATATTCATGCAGTGTTCAGCTCTTTAAAAATTGCATTGTTTTCAACCATGGGATGCTTAATCATTGGTTACATGATTGCTTATAGTATTTCCCGAGTAAAAACATCTTGGCGCATGCCATTATTGCTAATGATTGCTCTTCCATTTTGGACATCTTTTCTTATTCGGGTTTATGCTTGGATGGCAATGTTAAGTAGTAAGGGATTAATAAATAACATTCTTTTAAAGCTTCATATAATTAGCAATCCGCTACAACTTCTTGATAATGACGGCGCAGTTTGTTTGGGTATTATATATTGTTATTTACCGTTTATGGTTTTTCCAATTTATGCATCGCTCATAAAAATAAATGATGATTTCATTGAGGCAGCTCATGACTTGGGTTGCACACCATGGCGAGCTTTTTGGAGTATCACTGTGCCTTTATCTAAGCAGGGAATTATCGCAGGCATTATTCTGGTGTTCCTACCATCAATTGGAGAGTTTGTTATTCCAGAAATTCTTGGTGGCCCAGAGACAGTAACCATTGGACGCGTGCTTTGGTGGGAATTTTTTAACAACAGAAACTGGCCTTTAGCAAGTGCTGTAGCAGTGCTTATGGTGTTCTTGTTCGTTGTGCCAATTATGATTTTAAGAAATCGACAGCTAGACGCAACAGAGAAAGCTGCACAGACATGATTCGCTTTTCTAAATTCAACCTTGGCGCGCTTATTTTTGGGTACGGATTTCTGTACGTTCCCATACTTTACCTAATAGTATATTCATTTAATGATTCTAGAATCATTGGCGTATGGGCAGGATTTTCCACACGTTGGTATGCAAAATTATTTCAGGACGATGCACTTATTCGTGCCGTGCTAAACACCTTTGAAATCGCTGCAATTGTCGCAACCTTAGCTGTCGCTCTTGGTACAATGGCTGCTATTGTCATGGTGCGCTTTAAACGATTTCGTGGAAAAACCTTATTCAGTGGTTTAATTTCAGCACCTTTGGTTATGCCGGAAGTTATTACAGGTCTTGCGCTTTTGTTAATGTTTGTAACCTTGGAACGTGCAATTGGATGGCCATCTGAACGTGGTATGCTAACTATTATCATCGCGCATATTACGTTAACAATGTCCTATGTGTATTTGGTTATTCAAGCGCGTTTAATTGACTTTGATAAATCACTAGAAGAAGCAGCTATGGTTCTGGGCGCTAAACCTTCAACCGTATTTTTCAGGATAACACTTCCGTTGATTTTTCCATCATTACTGGCAGGGTGGTTATTAGCATTTGCCTTATCATTAGATGACGTGGTCATTGCTAGCTTTTTAGCAGGTCCAGGAGCCACAACTTTACCAATTTTAGTATTTTCTAGTGTGCGAACAGGTGTTACGCCTGAGCTAAATGCATTAGCTACGATTATAGTAGGAGTTGTCAGCATTGGTATTTTGATCAGTGGACTTATCATGCACCGTCGGGCGTCTAAGAAAATTTATTAAATTGTAAGGCCACTAAAAAACGATTTTTGTTCCATTATAAGAAATAATATTTTAATATGATTTCCTTAAGTTGAATTACATTCAACTAATGAAAAATTATTTCATATTAAATTTATCAATGTTCTTGGTCCTGTGCGTTAATCTTTTTGGTTTTGACAATCATGAAGTCATAGTAAGCAAAGTAATTAAGCCTTCAGGTAAACCTTTTCTAATGCTTGCTAATCCAAGAAGTGACGAGGAGCAGGAACTAAAAAATCTTCAAAGAAATCCTCCTTCCACTGAGGAAAGAGTAACAAGCTCCTTAGTTAGAGCAGTAGAAAATGGTTATGAAGCAGTGGTTGAATCTTTGCTTCTTACACCAAAATTAATCTGCAAAAAAGACTGGGCCCTATTTCAAGCAATTAGACACAATAGAGCACAAATAGTAAAATCTTTTCTGCATTTTAAATGTGATTCTATTGGTACTGCTTTATGTATTGCAGTAAAAAGAGGGCATTATAATATCGTACGTATATTATTAGATTCTATGCAAATATCAAAGAGAGATGACATTATTCAAGCTTATAATGCAACATTTGGCTCTGATTTTTTTTATTGGAATAGAAACAATCCTGCTAACGGTTTAAAAATACGTGATCTACTAAAACCCTATCTGCTAAAACAAAATGACTCCAAATTACTTATACCAGGGCAAGTTACCTTAGCGAAATTCCTATAGGCTGCAAAGAAAATATATTAAACTAAGCGGCCTTTAGTATTGCTAATTCTACCGCAACACATTTGTCTTTCATTTCTTCAAGCTTGGCAAAGTGATCGACTCCCCACAAAAATCCAACGCTAACCGGCAATACAATCACCCACATGCCGTAAGGCCCAAGGGCACTAGTTAAATATACTAATCCAAATGATGTCACTACATACATAAATGCTCGTGATACAGCATAAAGCATACTGCTGTAGGTGAATCTACGGTGCACAGGGAAGTGTTTGAAAAATATTGGAATTGCAGGAAGCGTACCCAAAGTAAAAATTGTCAAAAGAACTTGAACTGAGGTTAAGGCATAAATGTTGGTAAGGGGTAAGAAAGGAATAAGAAACAAAACTATCGATGATAAAATTGCTCTGATTCTTAGTATTTTTAATGGGTGAACTTTTTTACTTAGAAATATTATTGATATGCCAATTGTGAAACTTAAAATAGTTAGGAAAAGGTTGTGGTTGATAATACGTTCTGCTGTGTAATGCATGGAATATTTTAGGATATCTGCGCAGTAGATGAAAATGACATAAAAGCAAAGTGGAAACCCTGAATAGATAAAGAAATAAGCTAAAGAAGTTCGTCTCGAAACGTGTGTATTTTTTGATTCAGTAAACTGTTTATTAGCACGTGATTTCAAAAAATCTGGTGTTTCCCTTAGCTTTCGGCGTGCTACAGCTCCTGAAAGAGCTATCATTCCGCCTAAAATAAACATCGCTCTCCAGCTTGCGCCACATTTGAATATCAAGCTTGCTGCTAAAAGTGCCACTAAACTACCCAAGGTGCATAATTCAGACACCCAAGACACAATTCTGTACGATGCTGGGGGTTCTAGTATCTCAGAAAGGTAAATTTCAGCTCCTATGACTTCGCCGGTCGCAGAAAAGCTTTGTAAAATACGACATGTTATCATGGCAACGCTTGCAAAAATCCCAATCTCTTCATAAGTGGGAAGAATACTCATAAAAAAGCAGCTTACTGCCATCATTGATGTAGAAATAATAATTGATGCTTTTCTTCCTATTTGGTCCCCAATATAACCAAATAACATAGCGCCCACTGGTCTGAATAAATAAGTGGAACAAAATGCAAATGCTGAGAGTAGTGCGGCGGTACGTTGGTCTGTCTTCGGGAAAAATAATTCATTCAGCAAAACTGCCATATGAACGTATAGCATTAAGTCAAAGTATTCTAGGAATGTGCCAATTTGTAAAAGTCCGATGGCTTCTTTTTGGTCTCGTCTTAAGGTTTTGAAAAAACTCAATTTTTTCTCTTGAGTATAAAGCACCAAGACTCTTGTACCACATTGCTATGATTTATATAAGAAGAAAAATTTAAAAGATATTGCTCTTATAATCATTAGGAGAAAAGTTAGACTGTCTGCGGTGATGTGGGTCTTGTGAAATGAAAATCATACGCTTTTTTCATGCCATATTGATATGCTTTTTCTAAAGTAGTAAGAAAATCTGGCTCTGAATCAACATCAAGAATTTCAGCTATTTTTACTTTTAAATAATTCAGTTCAACAATGTTTGATTGACGTCTTATGCACGATATATACATTGACTCCATGTCAATCAGAGTTACCGTGTTTTTAGCCGTTGGACTTAAATCAATAAAAATATTTCCAGGATGAAGGTCTTTGTGGATTATAGTTTCAAAACTTAAGGACCTACCATTAATATAATCAAGGCAGCTTGTATGAGTTGACGGATCATTCAAAGCATGATGGCAATGAAAGCTTCCTATCGATTCTCCAATAACTTCTATTGTCTTTAAAATTTTAGCTTGAAGGGCAAATTTCTCATTAATGGGTGCACTTGCATAACTTTTAAAAACGTCTCTTGCTAGTTCTCCTTGGGCGGCATGAAGAACTGAAAAATAATAGTTTGTATTTGCTAATGACAAATCTCCTAATTTTTTATGGAAACAAAGTCTTGGTAACAAACCAATCATTCTCTTTTTTTTATGTAATGCAGGATGACTTCTTATTTCTATCAAATTTCGTATTTTGTCGAATGTTGTTGTTTCGGGGTCATAAAATTTAACAACATAAATTAGGTTATATTTTGATAATGTGCAACCTGTTACGGTGTCCATGACTTCAATATTTTCGTATACATCATAAATAGCTGCGGTGTAATAGCCAAAAAAACTATCTGCTTTTCTAACATGAAATGACTGGATGTTTGGTATAATTCCTAGTTCTTGAAGCAGGCGTTTAACATCAGTATGCTCAATATCATTTAAAGATTTTTTTTTAAAATACTCAGTCGTAACGCTGCGATAATGCGAAGATTCGGTAACGTTACCATAAAACGTTTGGGTTAGATTATTTTTGGTACTAAGATCAAATTTTGGTCGTCGATGTTTGCCGCTGCTACCATCATCTTCTGAATAATCAGAATGGCTCCTTATTCGTTGGCATATAGCTGTCTTTTTTTTGGGCGAGTGAGAGATATTTCTTATTAAAGTTAATTTTCTACAACTAGCATCATTAGTTTCAGATTCATCTTCTTGATCGCTGAATAATATTTCTGGAAATCGCAAAGTTAAATTTTCTGAGTTTGGCACATTTTTTTTGAAACATGTTTTCTAAAGCAAGCAGCGTCTACTTCAGATTCATCTTCTTGATCGGTGGCTGGGGATTCTGGGCAGTATAAATCTAAAATTATTGAGTTAGGGCTACTCTTTTTTAGCGGAGGGTTTTTATAAAAAACATCGTCTACTTCAGATTCATCTTCTTGATCGGTGGCTGGGGACTCTGGCTGCGAGATATACTTTTTGAACTGTGTTTTCTTAGGTGATGTTCTTACTATTTCGGTTTGTTGATCTACGCCTGAGTGCGTTGAAGAAAATAACGCTGTAAAATGCCAGAAAAAAAAGAATACAATTAGCATGATTTTTTTCTTTTTTTTATTTACTTTACTTAGATAGAACAAAAGAAAATCTTTCAAAAAACTAGCGTTAAAAATTTTTAATTTTTCCTGTTGCTTTTTTTATATTGAGAGAATTTAGCATCAACGGATATTCTCATTTGATTTAAAAATTGACATCATTTGGTTAAAGGATGAACCGTGAAAGGTCTTGATTTTGTGCTAAAGCTGATACCTTTTCCTCAACATACTGCTTAGTAATGGTGAATGTTTCGCCTGCACGATCAGGGCTTGTAAAGCTAATGTCTTCAAGCAACTTTTCTAAAATAGTGTGCAAACGTCGTGCACCGATATTTTCTATTTCTTCATTAATTTTAGCTGCTAACTCGGCAATTGTTTGAATTGCGTCTTTCTTGAATTCAAGAGTAACTTTTTCAGTTTTGAGCATTGCAATCGATTGCAGAATAAGATTCGCCTCAGGCTCAGTGAGAATGCGTACAAAATCATCCGTGCTCAGGGCTTTAAGCTCTACACGTATTGGAAGACGTCCTTGTAATTCAGGCAGCAAATCAGACGGTTTTGAAACATGAAATGCTCCACTAGTGATAAATAAAATATGATCTGTTTTTATCGGACCATGTTTTGTAGAAACTGTTGTACCTTCTATAAGTGGTAACAAATCACGTTGCACGCCTTCACGGCTGACATCTCCACCACGATTTTCTGTACGCGCACAAATCTTGTCAATTTCATCAAGAAAAACAATACCATTTTGTTCTACTTGGGCAATAGCACTTGCGACAATTTTTTCTTGATCAAGCAGTTTGTCAGCTTCTTCAGTTAACAATAGTTTTTGTGCTTCTTTTACCGAAACATTCCGTGATTTTGTTTTGTTACCAAAAGCTTTACCGAAGACGTCACCAAGGTTAATCATTCCCATTTGCGCACCTGGCATTCCGGGAACGTCAAAGGTGGGCAGTGAGCTAGAGTTGTTTTGTACTTCAACGTCTATCAGTTTTTCATCCAGCTCGCCTGTGTGAAGCATCCGTCTAAATTTTTGGCGAGTATCAGGTGTTGAGGTTGTCCCAACTAACGCATCTAGAATTTTTTCTTCAGCTAAAATTACAGCGCGTTCATTCACTTCAGTACGTAAACTTTCGCGCTGCATGTGAATGCTCATTTCAATTAAATCACGAATGATTTGCTCAACGTCGCGACCAACATATCCAATTTCAGTGAATTTCGTTGCCTCAACTTTAATAAATGGAGCATTCGCAAGTTTTGCTAATCGTCTAGCAATTTCTGTTTTACCTACACCAGTAGGCCCGATCATTAATATATTTTTTGGCAGCACTTCATCAATTAAATCAGATGACAACTGCATACGACGCCAACGGTTACGCAATGCAACAGCTACTGCTCGTTTGGCATCTTGTTGACCAACAATAAAGCGATCTAATTCAGTGACAATTTCTTTAGGGGTAAGTTGGGTCATTAGCTGAGTGTTTCTATAATAATTTGATCATTTGTGTAAATACACATTTCTGAGGCAATTTCTAAGGAACGTTTGGCAATAACTTCAATATCTAACTTTACATCAGGTACGCTTAGCATTCCTTTTGCAGCAGCCAAAGCAAATCCACCACCAGATCCAATTGAAATCACGTCATCATCTGGTTCAATAACATCACCAGTGCCACTCATTAGAAATGTTTTTTGATTATCGGCAACAATCATCATTGCTTCCAGCTTGCGTAAATATCTATCGGTACGCCAGTCTTTTGCCATTTCAACGCAAGCACGTGCTAGCTGGGTTGGGTATTGCTCTAGTTTTGTTTCAAGTCTTTCAAGTAACGCAAATGCATCAGCAGTGGCGCCTGCAAAACCAGCAAGAACTTTTCCTCCACCAATTCGACGAATTTTTCTGGCTTTACCTTTCATAATTTGAGCGCCCAAAGTTACTTGACCATCGCCTGCCATAACAACGTGATTTTCTCGTCTAATCGCAACAATGGTAGTGCCATAAATTGTCTGTGAATTATGAGAAAACATATCTTGCACCATTACTTTTTGAGCATCAGTTTAGTGTACACGCTATCATAATCCCCAACGCTTTTATACTGGCTTTCTTGAGAAGCTTGGCATTGGTCGATATAAGAAAAAAACGATAAAATTTGCAAGAATTCCCCAAATGCTTATTTCAAAGTATGCAGAGTGTTTTAAAGAAAGAAGACGGATAATAGTTACAGTAGCAATGCCGCTAGCTGCACTATATAGAAAAGCTTCTTTAGGTCGTTTGACCCCCATTACACCAGCAACAAATGGAACTAATACTACAGGAGTCCAAAACATATAAGCTTCAAGCAAAATGTCAATTGCACTTTCTAAGGACAAGGTAAACAGTAAACCAGACAACGCTACAAAATAGGTTGAGTACTTAGAAATTAATAATTTTTGTACTTCAGTTAAACGCGGCATGATAGGCGTCAGTACGTCATGCGTGATTGAGACAGATGCTGCATTTAAAAATGAATCTGCAGACGATAAAATAATTGCCATCATGCCTGCAATCGCAAATCCCTTTAGCCCTATTGGCATTACCTCTAAAACTACATACGGCAAAGCTAGATTAGGATTTAAATCAGGATTCATCACTAAAGCAATAACACCAATTAAACCGATCATTAAGAAAAATGGGATGGAAATAATGCCACTGGCCATATTGCCTCGAATGGTATGTTTAATGGTTTTACCAATCAATAAACGTTGAACATAAGGAGGAACTAAGGTTTCTCCAAAGAAAAAACTTAAAAAAACAAGAGCGATAGAAGAGTAAGGTACATTATTAGAAAAATTCACCGTGCTATAAAAGTACAATTTTTCAAAGCCACCTATGGTCTGAACACCAAAGAAAAATACTAATGGCAATGACACCATCACACACAAAAATGCAAGGTATCATTTGCAACTACTGCGCGCATACCTCCTGATCCTGAATATGCCATGACAATTAACGCACAAATAAATGCTCCCAATTGTGAAGAAATGCCCAAAAGCACATTACAAATATGTCCAAAAGCCATTAGCTGTGCACCTAAAATGCCAGCACAGACTAAGAACGCTGATATACCGGTGAAAACTTTTGCTCTTCTTCCATACAGTTGCCCCATGATGTCACCAACAGAGTAAGCCGTTGGAAATTTTACCATTTGTGGTGCAATGTACTTGGCGACTAAAATTTCTTTTAAACTAAAGCCCCATAAAGCAATTACATAGATAAGCCCCAAAGTATAAGCTTTCTCAGCAAGTCCTGTAGTAAAACCGCCACCAATGAAGGACGATGCCAAAGTAGCAGTTATAAAAAAACTCGTGTATTGCCTTCCGCCAGTTGCAAAATCATCAAGCGTTTTAACTTTTCTGGCGGCCATCCAACCAATAGAAATAACAGCAACGACATACAAGGCTAGAATGCTGAGATCAATAATAGATAAATTCACTTAAATAACACTATTTTTAAAATTTGGATATCATATTAAAAAGCAGATTAGATAAATTTATTCAAGCCCTTAAAAAATGAAGTTTTTAATTTATCCCAATTAATAAAATATTAACTTACTTATTAGTAACATGACGACATAAATTGGTTTGAAAGCTTCAGCTTGTGCTAAAGGTTCTGTTTGTTCTGTTGATTATGCTATTCCTACCGCTAGGAAATGCATGTGATTTCGGTGGTATTGATTCTAGAATCGAAAATTCTGACGGTGAACTAGGTCGTGTGAGAGCAGCCGTTACATTTAACGACGCAGCGTTGGAAAACACTACAGTCTATTTGCAAGATGATTCTACAGTGTATGAATTCTTTGCGCGCAAAAAGGGTAAAAAATATAAAGTAAAAATGGCCGATGTACCTTAGGGCAGTTAAGATCTTTTTCTTCTTATCTTCAAGAAGACATTGACGCAGTGACAGTTGAGATTGAATCGCTGGTTGGTAAAAAAAAGTGTCTCACTATAGAACGTAACAAAGGTATGGCTGCTGCATATACTCAACTTATCAATGGGGCGATTACTGAGGAAAATTTTGGTAAAATTCGATCTGCATATGAAGTTAAAAAAGCAGAAATAGAAGATTTACTTAGTGCTTATTCTAGCAGTTCCCTAAAACTGAAAGATGTTATATTTCACGTGGATAGCTTAATTTCAAAAACCAATAAATAGCTAAATTAGGCAACTGCCTTTAGCTGATTTTTTAAGTGCATCACAAGTTCTGGAAGGCGTTGTGATAAAGATCCTTTCAAAAAAATACTTTCTCTGCCTTCTAGAGTGTGAATAAATCGTTCTTTAAGTTCATCAACAGTTTCAAACCAAAGTCCACGCTTTTCTTTGTTAATTGTTTCAAAAAGGCATTTTGCATTTGTGCCAATTACATGAACGCAATCAATTGGCAAGCTGTTAATAAAATTACCTGTTTCAATGTGGTACAAATCGCTGCGTTCGCCTAATTCACCCATTTGACCTATTACAGCGATTTTTCGTCCTTCATGGTGCATAGAACAAAAAGATTTTAAACCGGCAGTCATGGACGCTGGATTAGCATTATAAGCATCATCAAAAACAAAAATAGTCTGACCATTTGGTAGTTGCAGATTAAGCATCTGCCCACGTCCTGTTACTGGTTGTACTTTTGCCAATTGTTGCATAACTAGCCCAAGGTCTAAGCCAAGTATTTCAGCTGTAAGTAGCACATATAAGCTATCAAATGCATAATGCTCTCCGGCGAATTGTAAGGGGTACGCTACAATTTTTCCAAAAATTTCTGCAGTTATTAACGCTCGTTTTCCTTGTTGCATTGGTTGATAATGAAGGAGACGAGCATCTAGACCGGCCCTGCGTCCTGCAGTAAATATATTTTTTACTCCATAATCCTGTGCGTTATTTTTCATGCGCTCAAACAGCGGATGATCACCATGCAATAGTGCTTTTCCATTTTGATTAAGGCCTGCGAAAATGCTGCATTTTTCATCAACTATATCTTCAAGAGATCCCATGTTTCCGATATGTGACGGAGCAATAGTTGTAATGATTGCAATGTCAGGCTCAACCATTTTTGAAAGAGGTAAAATTTCTCCCTTATGATTCATGCCTACTTCAAACACTCCAAATTCACTGTCATGCTGTAGCAGAGCTAAACTCAAAGGAACTCCAAGGTGATTATTGTAGCTAGCTTTAGAATAAATCGTTGGGCCGAAATGATGCAGGGTTGAACGCAACATTTCTTTGGTTGTGGTTTTTCCTACACTTCCAGTAACTGCAATGGCTTTAAGATTTGTTGCTCTTGAGCGGCCATAAAGTCCAAGATCATTAAGTGCTTGTTGAGTATTATTCACGTAAATAAGTTTATCAAGATCGTTTGTATTTTTAGGGGTGCGATCGACAATGGCACAAGCAGCACCTTTATCAAGGGCTTGTCGTACAAATTCGTGACCATCTTGCTTTCCAGAAAGCGCTATAAAAATGTCACCTTGTTGTAATAGGCGACTATCAACACACAGGGTGTGTGACACAACAGAAAAAGGAACATCGAGCCTTAAGGTATTTTTTAGAGTTTCATTATTCCAACGAGTCATGACTGCAAACTACAACCTTCTTTATGCGTTCCCAACAGTGATACCATATATTCATCGTCAAAGGATGGATTTTTTTTAAGCTCCATTTTAACTCGTTCTAAAATTTCCTCAGCGCACCTTACTTGTAGCGTTTTTCGCTGCTGTCGTTGCATTCTATGGACGATTTGTTGAAAGCTTTTCTGGCGATAGGCGTACTGAACTTCTAGTTCTGTATCTAGTTTGATTTTTAAGAAATCAAGCTTTTGAGAGGCAGATGTTTTCAGCTCTTCTATTTCTTCATGTAAATGTTGCAATCGCTCTTGGTATAACGTTCTTAATTTTTCATGTTCTGAGATGCTAGTTTTTTTTTGAAAAAATTCATTTTTAATGTTAGCAATATGCTGATCCAAAAGCTCAATGATGCTTGGCCAGAATTTTTTTATGAATATAAAACAGAATACACAAAAACTGATGAGAATAAAAAAGCTAGCGTCCATTTTTCATTCCTAATTTTGTTAATATTTGTGTAACAGCTTCGCCAACAATGTCTTTGTAAGTTTCCTCAAAATCAATATGTTGCTGTTTATAACTACCATGTAATGACTTCAATTCTTGCTGAATTTCTCTTTCTAAGCTCTGCAGACGATTTTCTTGAGTTTCACGTATTTTTTCTAAACTCTCATCGATATAATTTTGGGTGTCTGTTAGCGCAATTTCTTTTTTTTTGTCGTAGGATTTTTGCAATTGCATCGTTGTTTCTGACAAGATTTGAATCTGATGATCTGCTTGTTTTGTAGCATCAAAACGCTTTTGAAAAATGCTTGATAATTTAGGCAAAAATACACCAATAAAAAACCCAAACATTATTGAAAAAATAATGATCAGCCAAAATATTTGGGAAGTATAAGTGCTTATATCAAGCTGAGGCATGGCTTAGAATGCAAACAACATGGTCATGGCGGTGCCAAGTGCAAAAAGCATAATTGCTTCGGTAAGCGCTGCACCAATTAATCCTGCGCGAAAAATTTCATCTTTTGCTTCAGGGTTACGCGCAATGCCCGTTACTATTCCATTAAAAATATTCCCTAAACCAATACCAGCTCCAAGACCTGCGGTCATTGCCAGACCGGCACCAATCATTTTTGCTGCAGCGATTTCCATAACGTTCTCCTTAAATTTTTAATGTAGGTTAATTGCATCATTAATATACAAGCATGTTAGTAACGTAAACACATATGTTTGTAATACAGCTACTAAAAATTCTAATCCTGTTACACCAATGTTCAATAATAATGGCACTATACCCAAGACAGCAAGCGAAGATCCAGCAAGCATTGCCGAAAAACTAGCAAAAAGTTTCAAAATTAAATGTCCCGCCATCATATTGGCAAACAAACGAATGCTTAAGCTAAAAGGACGTGCAAGGTATGAAATTAATTCAATGAGGACCATCAGTGGTGCTAAAAATACAGGTATGCCTTTTGGCAAGAGAAGCCGAAACATTCCAAAGCCATGTTTTTTAAAGCCAGCGACATTAGCAGCAATGAATGCAACTATCGCTAGTGAAAATGTTACTGCAATATGGCTAGTGTAGGTAAAACTATAGGGAATAAGTCCTAGCATGTTGCCCATTAACACGAACCAAAAAAGTGTAAATATAAAAGGAAAAAAAGGCATGCCTTCTCGTCCAATATATGTTTTGACCATATCAGACAAAAACGTAAAGGTAAGTTCGGCGCTTGCTTGTAGGCGTCCTGGAACGATAGCTTCTCGCCTTAGCGAAACATAGAAAAACAAGCAAACAAAGCTCAGACCAATAGTCATCCACAGAGCTGAGTTTGTGTAAGAAATATCCCAGCCTCTCAACGATAGTGGAATGATTTTAGTTATTTGAAATTGATGTAACGGATCAAGCATCAGGTTCTTTTCGAATATTTACTTTTGCTAATGACAGCCAACTCAAGTATGCCCCAACTATGATAAATGCAATCATAAACCAAGGAGAAGTACCCATGAACTTGTCTACATAATACCCCAATAATGCAGAAAAAGCGATGCGAGAAACGAATCGCAAACACAAACTAAACGATAAAGCTAAAAAAGTACCAAAAGACATGAATTCATTACGTAAACTGTACTTCTAGAACATAACGTATATTGCAGCTTACGTTAACTAGTTTTATGAAAATTGCCTTCCAGTGCCAAGGCACCAGAAGACAAAATGTAAGTTAGGCTTTGTTTCTTTTTAACTGAATCATAAATCCAATTGCCGCTATGAACAAACAAATGGGGATAATGCTTAAACCATATTGATATTGTTCATGACTAAAATTACCACCAGATTGGTGATCTCCCATCATAACGCCAATTACAGTATGGAAGAAATATCCAAACGTCATAATAATCATGTTGGCTAAAGCGGTGGTAATACTTACATGGCGTTCTCGTACATACGTGCTAGCCACGTAGATAGCAATAATTTGGTATGCACATGCTACGCCAACGGCTGTGAATAGCACCGATAGCATTTCAGGTGAGCCAAATCCATAAAGCATGGTTACAAATACAGTACCCATGAATAGCGCCGCGCTAATAATAATTTTTATATGGGCCTTTAGGTAATCTGCCATATAAGTAAGACCAGGGGCGCCAAACAACATTCCTAAAAACATTAAGGATGATATTCCGGCAGCTTTTGCAGGAGCTATTTGATAAACACTTTGCAAAAATCCAGCTCCCCAAACATCAGCAAAGCCTTCCAAAGGTCCAAGCATCAATCCTGCACAAATACAAACCATCAGCACATTCTTATTTTTAAGCACTTGAATAATGTCATCCATAATGTTGTGCGTTGAAATAATTGGCTTATATTTAGATGGGATGACTACATATGCTAATACAGCAAGAAAGCCACCAATCCAGCAAAAATATAAAACAATGTCTTGCCAATGAGTGGTTTCAAGCAACGTTCTAACCGGAAGACCGCCATACAAAGCACCAACAAGACCAACTGTTACAGAAAGTCCCAGCATTCTGTTGAAATGTGACTCTGGAAACCCTAAGCGAATTACTTTAAATACACCTAAGATGGCGCCAGATGAACCGATTCCCATAATGAATCGTCCGATATTGGCAGCAGCAATTGTATCGCTAATCAGCAAGGGAACAATGCCAGCAACGGTTGCTAGAATACAAAGAGGAATTATATATTTAGGATTCTTACGATCTAGCCAGATTGCTAAGGGGATGTGCATCAATGAATAGCTTAAATAATATAAGCCTGCAAACTGCCCAAATTCTAGCGCATTAGTGTTAAAATGGACCAGAAGCTCTTCCCTTATAACATTTGGCAGCACGCGTAAAACATATTGATAGGCGTAAAATAACGTGGCTACAGTCCACATGGACCAAGCTTGATAGGGTGATAAAGATAACATATACGGCTCCTGTATGTGGAGTTTGAATTAATTTTAAATTGTGGGATTGGAAAATAAATATCTATCGCAGCACTAGCTGCGCAGATTTAGGTCTAGAAGAGATGAATATTTCCTATGCATAGCTTTGAATATAGCAGATATATTATGTCTGTCAATTGCCTCAAAAAACACTATAATGCCCAAATAAATTTGATTTTTGATGCTCTATGTTGGAAAGATTAAGTTATGGACGATCTTGATAAAATTTTAAGTGACTACAAGCACGCAACAGATGTTGGTTTTTATTGGAATGATCCTCTACAAATTATAAAGCAAATAGAATCAGAGCTTGATGAAGTAAAGCAAGAATTGCAAAAACCCAATTCAGAAACCCTTCAAGAAGAATTAAGCGATGTATTGCACGCTTGGGTTACTTTGGTTGATTTTTGTGGGTTTGATGTTAAAGAAACCATCGCCTACGCGCGTAAAAAATTTGAAAATCGTTTTGATGCGTTGCATGAAATAATCCAAGAGGAGGGCGCCTCTGATTTTAAAAACTTCTCACGGGCTCAAAAACTACTCTTTTGGGATAAAGCAAAACGAAAAGAGCGGGGCTAATTTTAGCAAAAAATATTGATTAAATTCACGCACGGTGTATCATTAACAACGAAGAACATCTTAGACATAAAAGGAAAAATGCTGGTCCATCAACACAGAACCATCATTATCATTTCTAGCAATATTGGCGGCTAGCCCCGTCGATACATCCTCTCATATTCACATATTTAAAAAATTAAAATTGTTCCTTCAAATTTTCTGAGGTTTATTATGTCTAAAAGAATTCTACCGTATGCGATGTGGGTGTTCCCTTTATCGTTTTTTACCTATCAGTTTATATTACGACTTTGGCCAAGCTTAATGATGCAGCAAATCATGCAACAATTTCAGATTGATGCTACTGGTTTCGGATTATTAGCTTCTGTTTATTATTACGGATATGCTGGCATGCAGTTACCCATTGCTGTGTTGCTTGACCGTTTTGGGGCGCGTTATGTGGTGTGCATTTGTGCCGTTTTGTGCGGACTTTCAACACTATTATTTACCTATACCGATAACTGGACGCTAGCACTTTTAAGCCGGTTTCTAGTGGGTGCCGGTTCTGCAGCTGGGTTTTTAGCAACATCTAAAGTGATTTCCCAATGGTTTGGCAGGCAATACTATGCACGCATGGTTGGCTTTTCCTTCACGGTTGGTTTACTCGGGGCTATTTATGGGGGCAAACCCGTTAGCTTGCTTGTTGAAAATTGTGGATGGCAACAGGTCGCTTTTGTATTGGCTTGTGTCAGTATCGGCATAGGCGTATTAACGTTATTGTTTTTAAAAACCAGTTCAACGCCTCGTGAAAAAGAGCAATCAACCCTTTGCGTAAAAGACCTTCGTAAATTACTAAGTTCATCAACCATTTGGCTATTGGCTATTTCTAACTTATTGATGGTAGGCCCCTTAGAAGGCTTCGCAGATGTTTGGGGCGTAAATTACCTTATGCAAGCCATTGCCGTTAATAAAGCAGATGCAGCTGGTTTTGTTTCCTACATTTTCGTTGGCATGTTATTTGGGGGGCCGCTTCTAGCAGCTTGGGCAAAGCGTATTGGTAATTATTCAGTTATTACAATGTGCAGTTTGGGCATGGTATTGGCATTTTTGTGGCTACTGTATGCCACTACGGTTTTCAACGCTTATTCACTTTCTGCGCTATTTTTCGTAGTGGGCATTTTGTGCTGTTATCAGGTCTTAGTTTTTGCAACAGGAAGTGAGCTGGTAACACCTGCTATGTTGGGTATCACTATCGCGTTTTTAAACTGCATTAACATGCTGGGTGGGTCCTTTTTCCACAGCACTATTGGTTGGGCGATGGATCATTTTTGGACGGGTCTAATGGACAATGGCATTCGCACATACACCATGCAGTCATATCAACAAGCACTACTGATTATTCCTGCAGCGGCAGCAATAGGTGGAATACTAGTTATTGTGGTTGGATGGTGCAAAAAGAGAAATGGTTAGTCAAATGAGAAAATTATCACCACGTATAAGTAGTGCGCTTTTTCTAATTATCATTGCGATTTTTACGACCTTACATATGAATGATACGAAGAGAAAACTACACTTTTTTGTGTGTGGTTTTCCTGCTCATGGTCATACTAATCCCACGTTAGGTGTTGTTAGAAATTTAATTGATTTAGGATATCAAGTAACGTATTGCAGCAAAGAAGAATTCAGAGAGAGCATTGAAAAAAATGGGGCTCACTTTTTTGCTTATAGTAGTAAAAGCCTTGATTCTCTAGTGTCAAGTAAAGTGCCTTCTCCTGATGTACATAAAGTCCTTCTGAAGAGTGCCTTAGAAATCTTACCCACCCTTTTACCATTGAATGATCAGCGCAAGTTTGATGCTGTCATTTATGATAGCGCAGCCGCTTTATGGGGGCAGGTTCTAGGTGATGTATGGAAGTGCCCCTCTTTCTATTCTAATACACCCTTCTTATTCACTCCTGAAGATACTGTTGAGTACATGTCTGAATTTATGCCAAACGTTGACGAGGAATATCTGCATAACAGAGCCTTAATGAAAGAAAAATATAACTTGTCTCTGCAATCTGATAGTGTTTTTGATATAAATAATTTCTCAAGAGCAACTCGGATTATCGTCTATGTATCTCCTGAATTGCAGCCAAATTCAGAGAAATTTCAAGGTGAAAAATATATCTACCTTGGCAACAGATTTGATAATGCACCTCAACCAAGTACAACGCGGTTAGAGGCCGGTTCTACTATTTATATTTCGTTAGGAACAGTTTTTAACGAAAATCTTAATTTGCTCAAAACGTTAATCAAAGTATTAAGCAAAACAAAATATAAGGTGATCGTTAGCGTTGGTAAGAACGATGACATTTATAAACATCTTCTACCTTTTCAGACTGGTTCGAATATAGACATATATAAATTTGTTGATCAACTTGACGTTTTGAACAAAGCATCTTTATTCATTACCCATGGGGGCATGAATAGTATTTATGAAGGATTATATTTGGGGGTGCCAATGATTGTCATCCCACAAATGCAAGAGCAACGTTTTAATGCGTATAGAATCAAAGAATTAAATGCAGGCTTGTTATTAGAAGCAAAGCAAATATCCGAAGCAGATATTGAGTCTGCACTGAAAAAAATAGCAGTAAAATGGGATGATTATAAAAAAGAGTCTCTTCGTCTCAGAGCAACATTTTTGTCATCTGATAATAACAAACAAGTTGCAAAGAAAATTGAAAATATTGTGAAAAATTTCACTTGATGCAAGCTGTTGAAAATACTTAGGGAGCTACTTCAGCTTAAGTATTTACGCAGACCCCACTCACTATTTGAGAGGGGCCAGTATGAAGGAATTCTCTCTATTTACAAAAACGCCTTAAAGCTCGCACATAAGTGCTATATTTTCTGCAGGTGATCGGATTAGTTCCAGAAATATTTCTGCCACCACTGCTTTTAACAGCTGGAAAAATTAGCTCATTTGGATGAATTCGTTCGCGAAAAGTGATAGTAGGCCTGTATATAAAATGATGAGGCTCAAATTCATTGCTATTTAAGTTTTTGGGTGGTTGAAACCTGTAGTCTAAATTTTTAAGAACTCTTTCATCATTGACTGATACGATCATTGGTTCAGCTGTTATAGGGTTAAAAATTATGGTCTGGTCAGGTTGTAATTGTGTTGCTGAAACCAAAGATAGTCTTTCAATGTAAGTGGATAACAGCATGCATGACATGTTGTAATAATTTATAAATCTTCCTGGTAAAAATCCTTCAAGGAGGCTTCCATTGTATACAAAAGTTTTTTGAAGAGAAGTTTCTATAGCTACATGATTTTCAGGTGTATTTTCTTTGGTTATTCCTGGTATAAATTCGAAATACAATTTGCCATAAGGTGAATCTAATCCATTTTTTTCAATGTGTTCTCTGCTTAAAAATGAGTAGTCATGGACAATTAATACCTTTGATTCCGGCTCTAATGATTCATCAGGTATTGCGCTCGCAACACTTGCAATATTTACCGTAAGTAACATTCCTAAACATAAAACGATATTTTTTATAGAAAACACAGAAAGCCCAAACTAGAGATTACACGCTTAAAAATTATCATAAATAATATTTATTTACAAAATTTGACCTGATGGACTTGTTTTAGAAATGGTTGGATTATTACCAATCCAACCATGCATAGATTTATTCGTATATAGGGAATCGCTTGCACAACTGAATTGCCTGCGCTTTTGCCGTGGCAATTTCGCTTTGTGCATTGCCATTAGCAGCAGCTTTTAAAACACTCAGCATCATACGGCCTACTTCTTTGAATTCTTCTTCCTTGAATCCTCTAGTCGTAGCTGCAGGCGTGCCCACGCGAATGCCACTGGTAATTGTTGGTGGCTGCGGGTCCTTAGGAATTCCATTTTTATTGCAGGTCATGTTCGCTTGTTCTAGAACATCTGCGGCATCTTTCCCGCTAATGCCAATTGAACGTAAATCAAGCAGTAGCATGTGGCAATCGGTTCCACCCGTCAAAAGGTCAATGCCACCTTCTTTTAAAACGTCACCTAAAGCTTTCGCATTTTTCACTATTTGAAATGCGTAATCTTTAAATTCCGGTTGTAAAGCTTCACCAAAGGCAACAGCCTTACCAGCAATCGCGTGCATTAATGGTCCGCCTTGCAGGCCAGGGAAAACAGCGCTATTAATTTTTTTTGCGATATCTTCACGATTGGTCAAAATAATGCCACCTCTGCCACCGCGCAATGTTTTATGAGTGGTTGATGTCACAACATCAGCAAAAGGCATTGGGGTTGGGTATACGCCACCGGCAATTAAACCAGCGTAATGCGCCATATCAACCATCAAAAAAGCACCAACTTTATCGGCTATTTTTTTGAATTTATGAAAATCAATAAATCTAGGGTAAGCCGAAGCACCTGCAATAATAAGCTTGGGCTTGTGCTCCAACGCTAACGCTTCAACGGCATCATAATCAATAAGGTGCGTGTTATCATCAACGCCATATGAAACTATGTTGAACCATTTGCCCGACATATTCACTTTGCAACCATGGGTCAAATGCCCACCAGCGCTTAGGTCCATGCCTAAAACAGTATCGCCAGGATTTAAAAGAGCTAGGAAAACAGCCTGATTTGCCTGTGCCCCAGAATGCGGTTGCACATTAGCAAATCCAGCGCCAAAAATATTTTTGACTCGTTCAATAGCAATGGCTTCTACTTTATCAACGTATTCACAACCATGATAATAACGCTTTCCAGGGTACCCTTCAGCGTATTTATTGGTAAGAACAGACCCCTGCGCCTTTAGCACAGCAGGACTTACAATGTTTTCTGAGGCAATGAGCTCAATTTGATTCTGTTGGCGAACTAATTCACCAGCGATTGCGTCGAAAATTTCTGTGTCGTTGAAATGTATGAAAGCATCACCTAAAAGTTGAATGTTAAATGGTGCCGCTGGAGAGAATCGAACTCTCGACCCCACCCTTACCAAGGGTGTGCTCTACCACTGAGCCACAACGGCAATCTATTATTTATATCCGGCGGTATGGTTTTTTGCAATGGGGAAGGGCGGTCGCTTAAAGGCCACCTCATGAAAAAAGTGGATAAAAATTTAATAAAATAAGAATTTCTCTCCAAAGAAAAAGAGAAAAATGTCAGCGGAACTAAAATTTTTAAATATTCTCCAGAAATTAGATGATCCTCGTTCAACGAGAAACCGCATAGGGTGCCGAAGATTGGATGGATTACTTGCGTTAAATTTGCCTCAGCAATTACAACCGTCTAACGTCGGTAGTTTGCTGGAAATCTCCCTTTAACCAGCTCCATAGGCACTTCAACTTATTGGCAAACCTCTAGCTAGGCTCTCATTGTTTTGAATGCTATTTCCACTACCCCTTGGGGCTCAAACTGGGCAACAAAATGCTTATATGATTCAATTCTGTCTTGGCCTCCTGTCGTGGTTAAGAGTAACTGCCGACCATAGATTGCTATATCTTCCACGATTCTTTCATGCCGATAGTATGCTAGAATTTCCATATTCACTTCGGTCTTTCCATAACCTTTATAAAAAAGATCTTCTTCATGCGATTGGTTCCAAACATTAGCAACACCTCCACCAATAAACATGAGGTCACGCTCTTTAGGTGCCATGATAGGTGCATCCCAATCGACCATATAGATAGCATCTCTTCTATCCATAAGTAGGTTGCCACCATGAATATCTGAATGGCAAAGCACGAATTCAGGCGATTCTTTCTGAAGCTTTTGCGCTAGCTGTTCAGCTCTTTCTACCAATCGGTGAATTGAAGCAATATGCTGCTTCATAAATGCTAGCAACTGTACGGCAATCTCATCGCCTCTTGGTTCAGATTCAATATGAGCATAAAGCGATCGAACTGCTTCTCGCCATTGAGGGGAATAAGACTCCTGTCGAAGCGTATCTTGAATAGAGGATGGTACCTTAATTTCATGAATTTTCCTTAATGTTCTACCGAACATAATCCATTGATCATCCGTTAGCACTCGGCTAAACCCATCTTGCCCTTCGATAAAAGGCGATACAGTCAACGTAAATTCGCCAATACGCTGAGTTAGCTGGTTATGGATTGTTTTAAAAATAGGAATAATTTGTTTGATTCCAGCATCTTGTAAAAAGCCAATTACGAGAGCGCTTATATCAGGGTGGTCGCTGAGTTTTAGCTTGACGAAATAAGATGACCGATTATACGCCTGAGCTTTATATACCGATGCATGCATATCAGCGCCTAGGGGAAGGAATGTAATTGTAGAAACGTCAATTCCATAATCAGTGATTAGGCAATCAACAATGCATTGCTCGGAAACTGGCTGCTTTTCTAACATGCTGAAAGTATACCAAAGGGATTAGCCATAAACCACAGTATTTCCGTGCATGCACACTATGCCTTATTTTAATTGACTTTTAGACCTCTGAACACGTATTGGTTTAATTGTTTCATATACATATTAAGAAAAAACTTATCCATGATGAGGCTAGTGCGCGGTTGCATAACTTGATGTACACGAAACTATAAAAATGTCAGCTTTTAAGGAGGTACAGTGAAAGATATAGAACGTACGCCGGCCACCTGACCGAGTTGGAAGACCCTCAAGCAGTGGGGTGATGATGTCACTCGCATCGAGCGGCTCGCTGGAGGAGTCGCCAACGACGTGTGGAGTGTGCGCGTCAATGGGCACCTTGCGGTTGCTCGCCTCGGTACCAGGAGTGACGCTGATCTCGCGTGGGAAACCGAGCTCCTCCAATACCTTGACCGGGAAGGTCTGACCGTGCCGCTTCCCATCCCGACCACGGACAGCCAGCTGTTTGCGGAAGGTCTGGTGGTGATGACTTACGTGGAGGGCGGACCTCCCCAGTCGCAAGCCGACTGGCGTCGGGTAGCTGACACGCTCCGCCAGTTGCACCGCTTGACGCAGGGGTGGCCGCAGCGCCCGGGCTGGAGATCATCGACCGACCTCTTGCACGCCGAGACCGGGACGAGGATCGACCTCAGCGCGATGCCGCCTGAGGGAGTTGCTCGATGCCGAGCAGCGTGGGCACGGCTAACCGGACGCCAGACATGCGTCGTTCACGGTGACCACACCCCTAACAACATCCGCATGACCAGAGATCGGGTCGGGTTGATCGACTGGGACGAGTCGCACGCCGACGTCCCCGACCTCGACCTGGTCTTACCTCACAATGCTGGCGGTCTCGACGACGCCGCACTTGACGTCGCAGCACAAGCATCGGCCGCATGGGAAGCCGCCGTCTGCTGGGATGACGAGTTCTCCGTCAAGCGGCTCGCCGAAGTTCGAGTGGTCTGAGCAGGGCCCGTCGTGCTGCGATCACAAGGTTCGATTGAAGTGTAATAAGTTAAAGAAAATCTGCCAGATTGAACACTCGAGGCATCGGAGTATTACTAACTTTGCTGCAAATTTGGTGGCAGGCTTAATTGCATACATGTATTTTGAAAAAAATCTTCAATTAAAGGCGAAAAATGCTTAGCCCCTTGCTTTTAAAGGATCCTTAGGTCGAACTCAAGTTAGTACCTTTTGAAAGCTGCTAGTAGGGTAGTTTCTTTATTTCAAAAAGTTCTTATCAGAATTGATATTTTTTTCTTCACTTAGGCTTTTGTCAGTTGCAAATTTTTTCATGAGGTAGCCTGATAGTCACCTTTTGGCAGGGTGATCGGGCTATTCCTTTTTCTTAACTATTGAAAACTGTTTTTTGGAAACATGGATTAAGCATCCGGCAATTTTGTATCCAGCTACTTTGGGTTGTTTAATAATCTCTAACACAGCATCAATTGTGGAATAGGGTTTGGGGTAACTGGCTTCACCAATTGACCAAATGGCACTTCTTAACCATTCTTGCTGAATCTGTAGGGGGCACGCAAAAAATATTGGCTGATCAACAGTTAGAGGAGAATTATTTATGACGAAATCTTCAGCGTATCCCGATGTCAAATTTTCTAATGATTGGTGCAAACTATAAATTTTTGCAGCAGATGTTATTATTCCATTTTCATCCCATCCCAGGTCTTTAATGTGTTGCACCAACTGCCTAACCCTGGTCCGTTCATAGTGAGTATCTGTATTCGAAGGATCTTCAATCCAAGTAACGTCTTTTTGTGCAAGGTATTCTCGCAAATCACTGGGTGCGATTCCAAGAAGAGGGCGGATAATAGGAATATCATTCTCATATCGAACTGCCTGAACTGCTTGAAATCCAGCTGGGCCAGATCCTTTTAAAAACCGCATGAGAATTGTTTCAGCTTGGTCTTGTGCATGGTGTGCTGTCATCAAAACTGGATTTTTATATTTTTTACAAAAATCAATAAGTAACTGATACCGTGCCGTGCGTGCTCGTTCATGTTTACGATTCACGTTTTCTTCGTGTTGCCAAACAAGAGTGTGATGCGAAATATTTTGGGCACTTAGTATACTAAAAACTGTTGCCGCTTCTGCTGAAGATTCAGATCGCAGTCCGTGATCAACAGTGACTGCTTCAATTGCGTGTCCTTTTGATTTTGCATATTCGTTTGCTAGTAAGGTTAATGCTAGACTATCGGCCCCACCTGATACGGCCACCACAATGGTGCAGTTAGGTGCAGTTATGTGCTGATCAAATGCAGCAAAGACTTTTTCTTTAAGTGGTTTATGTTCATTTGATTCCATTAGACTGACAGAACTTTCAAGGGTTTTTTTAAAGTGATTCCATTAGCTTCCATATTGCAGCTATAAGCAAGCATTTCAACGCCAGCAGTGGCTGCAGATTGTGCAGCGTTACCGTAAGCTTTATCAAGGTCATCCGCCACTCTAAAAGTTAGAGCATCGTTTCGTTGCACCACATACAATACAACGCTTCTAATTCCACTTTTTACCTGTTCAGCTAATTCTAATTGATGCTTTGCACCACGAACCGTTACGCAATCTGGGAATTCCGCCATATGGTTTTGACGAATCAAGTGAACATTTTTTACTTCCACTAAACACATTTGAGTAGGACCATCAGTCAGATAAAAATCGATTCGGGAGTTTTGACCATATTTAACTTCTGCTTTGATATTTTTATAACCAGCTAATTCTGGAATGGCATTATTTGCCAGAGCTTCGGCAACAATGAGATTAGGGTTATTGGTATTAACCCCTATCCATATTCCATCTACTTCAACCATTTCCCAGCTATAAGCCAATTTACGTGTTAGGTTGGCGGCTTTTGATAAAGCTACGCGTAACCCCGGAGTGGTAATGCCCATCATGGCACCAGGGTTTGGGCAATGTACGGTTAACTCTTCTCCTGTATCAAACTTAATATCAGCTAAGAACCGTTTGTAGCGTTTGATAAGTGTTCCATATACCAAAGGGCTTGGGAATTTCATTAGCGCATTTCTTCCACAGGGGTGATCCCTAAAAGATTCAGACCTTCAGCAATAATGCAGACCGTTGCTTGTAAAAGTACCAGGCGCGCTGCAGTTTGTGCTGGCGCTTTTTCATCAATAAAACGAAGTTGTGTATTGTCTTTGCCTTTGTTCCACAAGCTATGAAATAAGCTTGCCAAGTCATACAGATAATTTGTAACACGGTGTGGTTCTAGGTGATGCGCTGCAGATGTTACAACACGTGGCCATTGAATCAATCCTTTTATAAGGGTTAATTCGGCTTCATCATTTAAGCATTCAAGAGATTCTGTTTTGGGTAATCCACCAAAAATTTGTGCGGCATGACGTAATACCGAATGAATACGTGCATGGGCATATTGAATATAAAATAATGGGTTGTCTTTTGATTGCTCAACCGCTTTTTTAAAGTCGAAATCAATAACCATATCTTGGTGACGTGAAATCATCATAAAACGCACAGCATCTTTTCCAACCCGTTCAACTAGCTGTTGAATGGTCACAAATGTACCCGCTCTTTTTGACATACGAACCGGTTGACCGTTGTCTGAAAAATTAACCATCTGACAGGTTTTTACAGCATATGATTGATCCGCCTTTAATGCTTTAACCGCTGAAACTAAACGCTTCACGTACCCTACGTGATCAAAGCCCAAAATATTCACAAGAACATCATAATTTCTGCTGATTTTATAATAGTGGTAGCCAACATCTCCAGCAAAATAGGTCCATGCTCCGTCTGACTTTTGCAAAGCACGGTCAATGTCATCACCAAAGGCAGTTGCCCTAAATAAAGTCTGAGGCCGCTCTTCCCAGTCATCAACTTGATGACCCTTTGGCTTTTCCAAAACACCTGTGTATACATCCCCCTTAGCTTCTAAAACTTTCAAAGCTTTGGTTACCCAGCCTTCTTTAGTTAGTGCGCTTTCTGATGCGTACTCCATCGTAATGCCAAGTGACTTCAAATCATGTCGAATGTAGTTCATCATTTTTTCAATGGCGAACAAGCGAACAGTTTCAAACCATTCTGCTTCTGGTTTGTTTAAAAATGAATTTCCATATTTTTGAGCTAAGGCTATTCCTGTGGGCTTTAAATAATCGCCTTTATACATATCTTGATCAAAATCATCATCAGAAATAGGTTCATCTAGTGCTTCTTTGTATCTAACATAGGCTGACCGTGCTAACGCTATTGTTTGTCCTCCAGCATCGTTAACGTAATATTCTCGTGTGACCTTATAGCCAATCTTTTCCAATAAACTTGAAACAGTGTCACCCAAAATGGCGTTGCGACCATGGCCAATATGCATAGGGCCTGTTGGATTTGTTGAAACATATTCAACTTGCGCAGATTTCCCCGCACCTAATGTGTTTGCTCCATAAGCTGATTTGCTGGCTAAAATTTGATTTAGTTCGTTTTGTAATACATTTGGTTTAAGCTTTATATTAATGAATCCTGGCCCTGCAATTTCAGCACTGACAACGGCATCATGAGTTGTAATTTTTTCAATTAATTTTACTGCTAGTTCGCGTGGAGAAATTCCTACGGCTTTCGCACACACCATAGCGGCGTTGCTTGCTAAATCACCATGTGAAATATCTTTAGTAGGTTCTAGCACAACCTTATCGGTATTAATTTCTGGTGCTATTTCTTTTAAAGATTTTTCTATGAATTCTTGTAAGGTAAAAACTAAAGGCATTATTATCTCCTAAACCAGTAATAGATTTAGCCGGCTTAAAGATAAGAAGCAATAAAAACTGGAAACGGTGGTTGTGCAAAAAATATGCAGCCAAAATTATAAACCATGGCTGCACAAGATAAGGAAAATTTATACATAACCGGTAAAATTGCCGTCAGCATCATACTCTTTTTTCCAATATTCAGAGTATCCTCCACCTGGCTTTCTATCTCTGGATTCATAGTAACCAGCTCTAGGTGTTGGAGGTGGAAGTCTCTCAATCCAATCGCAGTGCTCTTTCCAAGTAGGATATTCACTTTTCCTTGTTGTCGATTGAAAGCCTCTTGGATCAGGTAGAGGAAAAGTTATTGTCGTGAGCTCTTTATATTTTCTTTTTCCAAGATTTTTTTCTTCAGCAACCTCAGCAACGTCAGATTTTATTCTACTTAATCTAGCTGCAAGTGCTGCTAGATTTTTACTTAGGAAGTCCTCTGGAAGAATTGATGGGGCTACAGAATCAGTCAATGTAGGTGGTGTAGATGAACTAAAAGCCGCAGTCACTTCAGAATCAAAATTTTCGGTATCAGCAGTAGCATTTGCTACTGAGCTAAAAGCAAATATACTTAAAAAAATGCAAAATAACGTTTTCATATATTAGTATCCTTTGTAATTTAAAAAGAAATAATAAATCTATAATAAGGATAAATAATATAATATTAGCTAATTTAATTAGTCAATTAAATTTTTATAATGCCCTTAAACCATTCTAACCAACCTAAATTAAAATTAGGCTGCATTGTTATGTGTTTACGCGTAAATTCGTCAGGGTTTCTTAAAAACGCAGAAACATCAGCCAAATAGGCACGTCTAATAGCTAAGGTATCATGCATTAAGCAATGCCAAGCACCGGCATAAACGCGGTGTGCTGCTTTTTGTAAAGCAGAGACAATTGTTGCGTCATATCTTGTATCTAGAACCTTGTCATCTCCGGCTGTTGCTAAAAACACCTTGGTTGTCACATTTTCTAGCGGCTTTAAATTGCTTAAAAATCTTCGAGAGGAAGAAAGTGCGGCATGCATCCACCCACAACTTGGGTCTCGTGGTATCATTTCTTTATGTGATTCATGAATAAAATAGTGCTTATCAAATAAATTCTTGTCGCGGCAGTTTCTGTTGTTCGCAAAACTATGTTTTAAATGATCATAATTCCCATGTCCCAGGCAGTACTGTTTGCCTAGTCCAAACCAATTTTTAAAAATATATGCCAAGGGTTCTGCTAGCAAAAAAGGAAACGGCGCAGTTTTTATACACACCATGGGCGCTTCCAGCACGGCTAATTCAAACATTTTGGGATGCTTTCGCAAAACCTGTAACGCTACTTGCCCACCCATTGAATGCCCAAATATCGATATGTGTTTGTCATTAAACTTATCCCACAGTGCTAGCGCTTCAACATCGCGTATGTAATCACTGAAATCATCAATGTGTATCATTTGCTTGTTCTCAACCAACCGTTGTGACCCTCCTTGTCCGCGAAAATCAAGCACCCAAACACCAAATCCAAAAGAAGCGTAATGTTTAGCTAAAAGCTCATGTCGTTCTATGCGTGAAACAAGACCTGGCAATACCAGCATTATTTTGTTTGCACTTTCAGGTGCTGAGCCATCTCCACAAAAGCGCCCGACACGGATTTGTATCCCATCTGATGCTGTAAGGTAATGATATTCAAAAGATGAAGATGTCGCTGCATAGAGCGTTGTAAAAACCAACACAAGTAATCTAGGGAATAAAATCCAGTGCATAAAAACGCTCCTGAAGTTGATATTAGATCTTTAATTACAGTATGTGATTATAAAAGTTAAAATATTGATAATTTAATTTATAAAATCTATATCAGCTTCTGTTGCAAGGCTGCTGAGTGTAAGATCAGATATCGCAAAAAAATAAAAAGTACAAATGCATAGATTCGTTATATTGGGTGTTGTTGGCTTAGCTATAGGTCTAGGAATTGTTTTAGGACTGTATAAATTTCAACAACCTGCAGCGGTTGTGTATAAAGATAGTTCCGATATCACAACCTCAATCGGCGGTGATTTTACTTTAACTGATCAGTTTGGAAAACCACGTTCCACTACGGAATTTCGAGGCAAAATATTGCTAGTATATTTTGGGTATACCTATTGCCCAGATGTATGCCCAATGGCCTTAGAACATATTACAAAAGCATTGCAAGAACTGGGTAGAGACCGAGATAAAATAGCAGTTTTGTTTGTAAGTGTTGACCCAACCCGTGATACGGTTGAAACGTTGAAACTTTACAGCACCAATTTTGATCCTAATATTATTATGCTAACTGGATCAGAAACAGCCGTGCAAAATGCTATGAACAAATATCGCGTTTATGCCAAAAAAGAAAATAAGCCAGAATTTAGCGACTACTTAATTAATCACACAAGTGTTGTGTAAGTTATGGGAACTGATGGTACATACCTTAGTAGTTTTGCTCACTCAACAAGCCCTGATGCTATTCAAGCCATTCTGTTGAAAATATTGCAAGCCTCTGTTTCTTTATCATCTCCTTAGCCATCTAAAACAAGGAAACAATGTTTTGTGCCAGCTATTCATCCAAAAAAATATATTTTTGATAAAGCTTTCCTGCGGTATAACAGCCAGTGATACATCACGTGATATGTCATGAATGGCTCGTGGTTGCTTAACATTTGCTGCAGTTGTAAGTGATTGTGCAACTTCATTAAATTCTGTCAAATTTTTACTTAGCATTTCTTCATTTGCATTCATCAAGGTTGTTTTATTTTCGTCAGATAAGTCATCAAATACTAAGTTTGCAGGTGCCAAAGGTGGATTTAATCTGTGGTACCTGTGCCCACAAAAAAACCTTGAGGTGTTAATGTCGGCACTTTGTTGGCCATACATGAACAAACTTGTTAATTCCCACATCCAACTTAGTCCGGCTCCCCTTCGTAATGCATCATTTTTTAATTTTATGTTAGACATGCCCGTTCCAAGGGAAAAGACATGAATTTGCTCAAGTGCAGCGTTATAGTGTTTATGAATTAATTCAATGCCTGCAAGGGCAGGGTTGCTCATGCTGGTGCCTCCATCACTAACGAAATATCCACTAGATGAAGGATCATTAATTGGGTAAACGTGCTGTGGCTTGTAGTATGTTGGCGCGGCAGCAGTTGCCATAGCTAAATCTTTGGTGTAAAAATCTTCATCATCGTTGGTGGAAAACGTTTTTACGTTGTACGTACATAAATCATGAGTAACTAAAACCGTTGGTAACCATCTATTTTTAAAAGTGTTTCTGCCTAGCATGTTTGCCAAAAAATCTTTAATGCCGTTGGTTTTATATTTCGTTCGTAAAATTCCATTGAACGATAGCCATTTTGGCTGAAACATCGTGTGCCCCTGTGCAAAAAATATGTTCAATAATTGTCTGGGGCTATATTTGGGTTTTGATGGGTCATTAGGATCAGGCATTGTTAGAATGGTAGCGATAATTCCGCCGATGGAGGTGCCTGCTATACCGTCAAATAAATCAACAATTCGTTTGCCAGTTTGTTCTTCAAGTCTTGCAAGAGTGGCCAAAAGCAGAATACCACGTACTCCTCCTCCGTCGAGTGATAGTAACCAGTATTGTTTTAGGGGATCAAATAAGGATTGGTGTGCAATCGGGGGAAAGTCAGCTTGGGTTGCGCAAGATTTTTTGACTAGAGACTTGTATTCAGGGTTAGGAAGAAACGGTGATTGCGTTATCGTTGCGCTCTCTAAGGTATTTGTAAGCCCAAGGAACAGGGTGTATAAAAAAAGCGTTTGTACGTAATGGGTAAGGTTCATAATTGCACTTAACATTGAAGTACCAAAAGGTATAAATAGCTTTGAAAATTAAAAATTAGTTAATAGA
>CAITNM010000031.1 GCA_903893805.1 uncultured Alphaproteobacteria bacterium
CTTGCCTTAATGAAAACAAACAATATCGAGGCAGGGGTAAACAAGAGGTAACGTTAGCTAACCCACCAAAGAATGGCGAAATAACGCGGACTATGTGGGTAACCCCGCACTTGCACATTTCAACGCCTATTGATACGAGCAACAATGTAATTGGCAATCTTGAGGCAGGAATTTCAAGACTAAAACCAGTTTACGAATGGGTTGCAAAAGGGGCTGAAACCTAGAACGGAACTAACTACCTAGACTCAACATAACCGTCACACGCAAAGCAAACAAAAAAAAGCTCTTGGGTCCTCCCGCCTTTTCACGATGATTAACAAAACGAGAAGATTAATAAGGATCTAAGAAAAAGAATGCCCCTATGCTATGATAGCAGCGCTAAAGAATACAAAAGAGAAAGTTAGGCGGCGGTATTGATTAACAAATGCATAAAGCAACTATTCCATCCAACCCAATTAATTTTGAATCACTTCTGTATTCAGTTTTTTTGATGGGCAGCATTCCAAAATGTATTGAATACCAGCCTCAAACCGAGCCACCATGCATAAATTGCATAAGGAGATTGACAGTCATCATAACCAATTAAACCATGCGCTAACTCGTTACGAAAATTCGGACCGAAAGGATCACAAAAAAGCGTTTTGATTTCGAAGGCTAAATCTACGCTAAATACCTTTACCGTCTCTGGCATATCCATCAAAGTACTAAGTCCGTTTTCATTCTCAATACCGTTGCTATCAAGATTGGTAGTTTTTGCCCCCGAAGCCTTCAAATGGCAGCGTACCATATGCTCAATTTGTGGTACCAACAAATGAAGGGCGGTAACAAAATCTCTGTCATACCCAGCAAACAATGCCTTACCGAATAGACGTTCTCGACCACTTGGTACAACCGGTGAATGCTGAGCGAGTCTAACAAAATCTAATTCATGCAAGCGGTGTTCGAGAAGCAATACCTCAAGTGCTGGCAAAATATCACCTTGCACAATTATCCCTACTAACATACCGTAATTGCGTACCATTTGAGCTCGGATGGTAATCTCATCATCTTCTGATGGAACATCCCCTAAACTCATACCAGGGCGCTTTGCTATTACACGACCATCTCGACTGATAATGTCAGCAGCAAACATAGCATGAAAAGGATGTTGCTTTAACATCTTTATTGCATTCTCACGAATCTCTTTGGCTTTTGCTCCCTGATGTAGATTGGTGAAAGCTTTCAAGCCTTCCATCGCACTTTTGTTACGAACTTTGTTTCTTGCGTTTTCAACGATTTCACTGATATCAAGGCTTGATGTGCTAAAGTGACCCATTTCACCTAAAGACCTCTCCCCTGATTCATTAAGACATTTTCGAAGTTCATCTATTCTCTCGTTCACCCGGTGAATAGTTCGCTGATTAGCCGGAATCGTACGAAGGGTTTGAATTGCGCTCTCATAAAAACTGGCCGCCACCATGTGACTTGGTTGACTCGAAGCAAGCCTTGACACTGCTTCCTTGACGTAACATTCAGCCTCACATAATGTCGACTCAACACTCTTTTCTTGATTTTTAGCAGCTGAAAACCACTCGGCAGAGGCATGGAAATATTCTCGTGCGGCAAGCAAATTACCTGCTAAATCGAACTCGCAGGCAACGGTCTCGAGTTTTTCAGCAATGAGTATGCCATGTTTTCGTCTTAAATTCAGGGCGGCTAAAAAATCTGCAAGGCACAACGGAAGAAAACCATTCCCTTTAATTTCAATTTTTAATGCCTCAAGAATAAGGGCTTCCATCTTCACTAGCCGCTCTAATCCACCTTTTTTGAGCATTAGAGTCAAACTCATAGCCCTTTCCCAGCATTCACGACCACCGTGCATCAAGGTTTCAGTTTCAAGTGGAATCATGCAATAGGAATCAATTGCAAGCAATGCGAACTTGAACCCAAGATCACGGTTTCTCAACCAAACTAGGTCAGCTATTCGCCCCTTTAACCAAATGTCATCTATCTCATCAATTATGTGGGAAAAAAAGAGAATATCTTGTTCAGTAAAATCGTCAGGAATCGCCAACCTTTTACCTCCCATAATCATCATGGGTTTGAACGGCTCATTCTGACTCTGAGGTGACAACATCATTGAACAAACATCTGCCAACAGCCATAGGACTTTAGAGGATTTTTCACAACCATCATCCTTTGCTTTTTGTGCAGCAGAAGAGAATACTATCCACATAGAAGGATAACCTTCCCTTACGGCATCAGAACTTAGAATAGATTTGCAATTACATTCTTTAAAGTCATCAACCCCGACGACAAGATCTATGCAATATTTTTCAAAACTCATCGACAATTTTAAAAAGAGTTAAATTTCCTACTGCTTATGATCAAACATACTAATTTATAAAGGGAGATAAACTTGATCAATAAACTGTTAAACATGCCTAAAATTAGGCTGCTCAATAGCGAGGTAACTTACTATCTATTGCGATATTGCAGCCTTTCTAAGATAATTTCACAATAATTACACGATAAAACTCAAAAAGATATCATGTAAAATTACAACGTACTAATAAGCACACCCCGGCTTATACTGAACAGGCCTACTGCAAGAAACAGCGAGTAGCAGGTATGATACTTTTAAGCTGTCCACAACGAATAACTATAACTTTGAAACGAAAGATGATAACCCAGAGGGTGAACATGCAGTTTGCTTCTGCTGCTCTTTTTTGTAGCTTTCAGGAATATCTGCTGACTGATTTATTTTTATCAGCTTTTTTTTCTCTCTGTTCCGCAAAATCACCCTCCTTTCGAATCCAAACTATTCCCGATCAAATTTGTTCCACCATGGTTTGTTCCTAAAAGAGTTCATGAAATTATGGCTTTTTAGAATAAGAAAGGATATAGTCCAGGCCGGCGTAAACACTCTCTGCAGAACGATTCAATGTTAATTGTGCAAGAATTTTTGCAAGTGGATGCAACCTGCCAACAAATGTCTGGGTTCTTGACAGATACTCATGAAGAGGTATATAGACATCGTCAC